>DASXNG010000139.1:0-27580 GCA_036495225.1 Galbitalea sp. | reverse complement strand
TCGATCGCGTCGTCGAGGAACCGGTCAACTAGCAGTGGAGACCCCGGACCGATGATCGCCTGGTCTTTGACGCGGTCGAAGTAGTCGAGCATCGAGTCGGTGTCGTAGACGATCTCCATACCGCGCCCGCCAAGAACGTGCGAGGGGCGAACCAGCACGGGGTAACCGATGTTCTCGGCAATCACGACAGCGTCGCGAGGTCCGGTCGCGGTGCCGTTCTTCGGTGCGAGGAGCTTCGCGTCGTCCAGGATCTTCGAGAAGAGCCCACGCTCTTCCGCGAGATTGATCGCCTCGGGCGAGGTGCCGAGAATCGGCACGCCAGCGTCCTTGAGTCCTTGCGCGAGCCCGAGCGCCGTCTGGCCGCCGAGTTGCACAACCACTCCGACAAGTTCGCCGGTCTGGCTCTCCGCGTGGATGATTTCGAGCACATCCTCGAGCGTCAGCGGCTCGAAATAGAGCCGATCGCTGGTGTCGTAGTCGGTGGATACCGTTTCGGGGTTGCAGTTGATCATGATCGTTTCGAAGCCGGCATCCGAAAGCGCGAATGAGGCGTGTACACAGCTGTAGTCGAACTCGATCCCCTGGCCGATGCGGTTTGGCCCCGACCCCAGGATGACGACCTTGCGTCGATCGCTCGGCTCGACCTCGGTCTCCGAGTCGTAGCTGGAGTAGTGGTACGGCGTGAGCGCCGGGAATTCGCCGGCGCACGTGTCCACCGTCTTGTAGACCGGACGCACACCGACGCTCCACCGGGCGTTGCGAACCTGGTGCTCTTCGAGTCCGCGCAGCTGGGCGATCTGTGCATCACTGAAGCCGTGGTCTTTGGCGAGACGCAGGAGCGCCTCATCCAGCGGTCGGAGCGTGCCGATCTCAGCCGCGACCTCGTTGATGAGCACGATCTGGTCGATGAACCACGGGTCGATGCCCGTGGCCTCGAAGACCTCGTCGATGGTCGCGCCCGCGCGAAGAGCCTGCTGCACTGTCACGATGCGGCCATCGGTTGGCACGCTCGCAAGTTTCAGAAGGTCGGCCTTCTTGCCGGGCGAACCGAGCCAGTGGAAGCTGCTCCCCCGCTTCTCGAGCGACCGTAGCGCCTTTTGCAGGGCCGTCGAGTAGTTGCGGCCGATCGCCATCGCCTCGCCGACCGACTTCATGGTCGTGGTGAGCGTCGTGTCTGCCGCGGGGAACTTCTCGAACGCGAAGCGCGGAACCTTAACAACCACGTAGTCGAGAGTCGGCTCGAAGGATGCCGGCGTCACGCGCGTGATGTCGTTGGGAATCTCGTCGAGCCGGTAGCCGATAGCGAGCTTCGCCGCGATCTTCGCGATCGGGAATCCCGTCGCCTTCGAGGCAAGCGCGGATGACCGCGAAACGCGCGGGTTCATTTCGATGACAATTACGCGGCCGTTCGCGGGATCGACGGCGAACTGGATGTTGCAGCCTCCGGTATCGACGCCGACCGCGCGAATGATGTCGATGCCGATATCGCGCAGGTTCTGGAACTCCCGGTCGGTCAAGGTCAGGGCTGGGGCGACCGTGATCGAGTCACCGGTGTGAACACCGACTGGATCGACGTTCTCGATCGAGCAGACGACAACCGTGTTGTCCGCGGTGTCGCGCATGAGCTCGAGTTCGTACTCCTTCCAGCCGAGGATCGACTCCTCGAGGAGAACCTCGGTGGTTGGGCTCTGGTGCAGACCGTCCGTGACCATGCGCACGAGCTCGTCACGGTTGTAGGCAAACCCCGAACCGAGACCCCCCATGGTGAAGCTGGGCCGAATGACCAGCGGGTAGCCGAGGTCGTCCGCGAAAACGACGGCTTCCTCGACCGTGTGGGCGATGTGGCTGCGCGCGACGTCCGCACCGGCGTCCAGCACCAGCTGTTTGAAGATCTGGCGATCCTCGCCCTTGTTGATGGCCTCGAAGTTCGCGCCGATCAGCTCGACGTCGTACCTCTCCAGGATCCCGTGATTGTGCAATTCGATGGCCGCGTTGAGTGCCGTCTGTCCGCCGAGTGTCGGCAGGATCGCATCAGGTCGCTCCTTGGCGATGATCGTCTCGATGACCTCCCACGTGATGGGCTCGATGTACGTCGCATCCGCGAAATCCGGGTCGGTCATGATCGTTGCCGGGTTCGAATTGACGAGGATGACGCGCACGCCCTCTTCGCGCAGCACGCGGCAGGCCTGGGTGCCGGAGTAGTCGAACTCGGCCGCCTGCCCGATGACGATCGGGCCGGAGCCGATAACGAGGACCGAGTTGATGTCGTCGCGCTTGGGCATCAGTCGTTGTCCCTTTTTGTCGTTGATTGAGTAGCGTCCGACGAAGTCGGGCGCGTAGCGAAATCCGGCCGCGTGGCAGCTGGTTTCGCTACGCGTGCCTCCGGCCCGCTACTCAACCGGCTGCTCACAACCATCTCCCTAAACCTGTCGAACAGGTAGTTCGCGTCGTGCGGCCCCGCCGCTGCCTCCGGGTGGTACTGCACGGAGAACGCCGGGATGTCGAGTGCGTTGAGCCCCTCAACCACGTTGTCGTTCAGGTTGACGTGACTCACCTCGACCCGACCGAACCCCGCGGGCGACTCGGTGACTTCACCAATCGGTGCCTGTACGGCAAAGCCGTGGTTGTGACTCGTGATCTCTGTGCGTCCGCTCGCGACATCCACGACCGGCTGATTGATTCCGCGGTGTCCGAACGGCAGTTTGTAGGTCGGGAATCCGAGAGCGCGACCCAGAAGCTGGTTTCCGAAGCAGATGCCAAAGAACGGGAGGCCCTCGCGGAGGACGCCCTGCAGCAACTCGACATGTCGATCGGATGCGCCGGGATCTCCCGGTCCGTTGGAGAAGAAGACCGCGTCAGGCTCCGTCGCGAGCAGCTCTTCGAGCGTGATCGTCTGAGGCACGACATTCACATCGAATCCACGCGCGGCGAGGTACCGCAGCGTCGACGCTTTGACACCCAGGTCGAGCACGGCGACCGACCCGACACGCTCACCCTCCGCCTGCAGCGAGTAGCCGTCGACGGTCGAAACGGTTCCGGAAAGATTCTGGCCGGCCATCTCGGCCGAATCGCGCACGAGGGCGAGTTGAGCGTCAGGCTCCAATTTCGCGTCTACGCCAGAAAACACGCCGGCTCGCATGACGCCTGCGTCTCGCAGACGACGCGTCACGGCTCGGGTATCGATGCCGCTGATGCCGACGACGCCCTCCTCGACCAGCTGGTCGTCAAGTGATCCGTTTGCACGGTAGTTCGAAACGATGCGTGATGGGTCGCGCACGACGTAACCGGACACCCAAATCCTGGCTGACTCGGGATCCTCGTCATTCACGCCGGTGTTGCCGATGTGCGGTGCAGTCATGACGACGATCTGCCCGGCATAACTCGGATCGGTCAGGGTCTCCTGGTAGCCAGTCATGCCCGTCGCAAACACCGCCTCGCCGAAAGTACGTCCGCGCGCGCCGTAGGCGTGCCCGAGATAGCGGGTGCCGTCCTCCAGGACGAGAACTGCCGGGTCGACACTCACGATGCCCTCTTGTCTGTAATCGCGCTGCCCGAAGTCGCGCCGAGCAACGACTGGATCGCGCTCACGAGCTCTTGGGTTTCTTCAACCCTGAGGTAGGTGTCAAGTTTGGTGTCGCCAAGCACCCAGGCGAGCAGAACGAGACCATTCGGCTCGACCACGCGGTCGATCGTGTAGTTCGCGAGCGTGACCTCACGCATGTCTTCGCGCGGGATGAAAACGTTGTTTCCCGGCAGTGCCAGCACCACGCCGGCATCCGCGACAGCGATCGTCGCCCGCGACCGGAAGCCGAGTCCCCGAACGGCAATCCGGTTGAGCGGCTGCCCATCGGGTGTCGTCGAGACGTAGAAACCGTCGAACTCGCCGTGCAGCTCCCCGATGTCGCCGGGCAGCGGCCGCGGCGCAGGAATGTCGCTCTGGCGCCTGCGACGAGCGTTCCAGCCCCAGAATGCCAGGCCGATGATGACCACGAAGCCGGCGAAGACCTCGAGGAGAAGAACTGTTCTATCCATGGTGCTTCCTGCTTGAGTTGGCGACCTCTGCTGCATCGACGAGCTCGCCGTCCTGCACCGTTGGGTAGCCGTTGTGAATGGTCGCGATGACGCGTCCCGGGAGGTCGCGTCCGAGGTAAGGAGAATTCAGGCCCTTGCCTCTGAGGTCTGCCGTGCCGAACTTTCGGCTCGCGTCCGCGTCGTAGAGGGTGAAGTTCGCCGGACTCCCAGGCGTAAAGGCAGTGTCGTATCCAGGAACGCGCCCAATTTCAGCCGGCTTTGCCGAGAGCACTCTCGCGACATCCGCCCATCCGATCAGTCCGGAATCCACCATGGCCAGCTGGACGACGCTGAGTGCCGATTCGAGTCCGACCATGCCGAAGGATGCCTCGTCCCATGCGCACTCCTTCGACTCGAGCGGGTGCGGAGCGTGATCCGTCGCGACGATATCAATCGTGCCGTCCGCGAGAGCTTCCCGCAGGGCGCGGACATCCTCACCCCGGCGCAGCGGTGGGTTCACCTTGTATCGAGAGTCGTAAGACCGGGCCAGCTCCTCGGTCAGCAGGAGGTGATGCGGCGTGACCTCTGCGGTCACGTCTATTCCGCGCGCCTTGGCCCAGCGGATCACGTCGACCGATCCAGCCGTCGAGAGGTGACAGATGTGCAGCCGCGCGCCCACGTGCTGCGCGAGGAGCACATCTCGCGCAATGATCGCCTCTTCGGCGACGGCGGGCCAGCCGGCGAGACCCAGTTCGCTCGACAGCGCGCCCTCGTTCATTTGTGCGCCCTCGGTCAACCGCGGCTCCTGCGCGTGCTGGGCAATTACTCCGCCGAAGGTTTTCACGTATTCGAGTGCGCGGCGCATGAGTAGGGCGTCAGACACGCAGCGGCCATCATCCGAAAACACCGTGACTGCGGCCCGGGAGCCGGCCATGGCGCCGATCTCGCTCAATCTCTGGCCTTCGAGGCCCATCGTGACCGCACCGATTGGGCGCACGGTGACGTAGCCGTGCATCTGGCCAAGCGAGTGCACCTGTTCGACGACGCCAGCTGTGTCTGCGACTGGAGAGGTATTGGCCATCGCGTGCACCGTGGTGAAGCCACCAGCCGCGGCAGCGCGTGACCCGGTCAGCACCGTTTCGCTCTGCTCGTAACCCGGCTCGCGCAGGTGAGTGTGCAGATCCACGAGGCCGGGCAGCGCGACGAGGCCGCCGGCATCGATGGCGGTCGCGCGGGTCGACGGCTCATCGACGAAGACGCCGTTCGCCACGTGGATGTCTCGGGAGGTTCCGTCTGGGAGCGCCGCGCCCCGTATCGTCAGGTTCACAGCGCCGCCCGATCGTTCGCGAGAAGCAGGTACAGCACGGCCATCCTTATCGAAACCCCGTTGGCGACCTGTTCGAGCACAGTTGAGCGGCTCGAATCGGCTGCAGCGGCGGAAATTTCGAGGCCGCGAACCATGGGTCCGGGGTGCATAACCATCGTATCGGGACGCAACCTGCCGACCCGGTCGTCGTCTAGTCCCCACTCGCGTGAGTACTCTCGGGTGTTGGGGAAGAATGCCGCGTTCATGCGTTCGGCCTGGATGCGCAGCATCATGACCACATCGGGATTTGCATCGACCGCATCGTCGAGGCTGTAGCCGATTTCGACGGGCCAGCTGTCAATGCCTGTCGGCAGAAGTGTTGCCGGCGCGACAAGTTTCACCGATGCCCCCAGCGTCGTCAGCAGCCAGACGTTCGAACGTGCGACGCGTGAGTGCAGGATGTCGCCAACAATCGTGACGTTCAATCCGTCGAGCCTCTTGCCGCGGCTCGCAGACCCGTGCAGGCGTTTGCGCATGGTGAATGCGTCGAGAAGTGCCTGGCTGGGATGCTCGTGGGTGCCGTCCCCGGCGTTCAGCACTGCAGCGTCGATCCACCCGCTCTCGGCAAGCACTTGGGCTGCGCCGGATGCGGAATGACGGATGACGACGGCATCCGCGCCCATCGCCGCCAGCGTTTGCGCGGTGTCTTTCAGGCCCTCACCCTTCGACACGCTGGAGCCTTTAGCGCTGAAGTTGATCAGGTCGGCGCTGAGCCGCTTGGCCGCCAGCTCGAAACTGGTGCGCGTTCGAGTCGAATCCTCGAAAAACAGGTTGATGACTGTCTTGCCACGCAGTGTCGGCAGTTTCTTCACCTCGCGAGTGGCGACATCCGCCATGTCCTCAGCAACGTCGAGGATGCCGACGGCGGTCTCGAGGTCGAGGTCTTTCGTGCTCAGCAGGTGTCTCATTCGATGGTCACCTCTTCGACTCCGTCGATTTCGGTCAGGCGAACGTTGATGCGCTCGTCGGCCGACGTCGGGAGGTTCTTGCCGACGAAGTCCGCACGGATCGGCAGCTCTCGGTGACCGCGATCGACCAGAACCGCGAGCCGCACCGCTCTCGGCCGGCCGTGGTCGGCGATCGCGTCGAGCGCTGAGCGAATGGTGCGGCCCGAGTACAGCACGTCGTCGACCAGGACGACAGTCTTACCGTCGATGCCGCCCGGCGGCAGTTCGGTCGGCGACGGCGCCCGCGTCGGCTGCGCCTTCAGGTCGTCGCGGTACATGGTCACGTCGAGAAAACCAACCACGCCCGAGCCCGGCTCGATGCCGTCGAGAATGGCTCCGATGCGCCTCGCCAGCACGACACCGCGCGTCGGAATGCCGAGGAGGACGAGATCTGCTGAGCCATGGTTGCCTTCGAGGATCTCGTGGGAGATCCGAGTCAACGCTCGCGTGATGTCAGCGGGCTGCAAAACGATGCGTGCAGTCACTCTGACCTCCTTCCCCGCCTCTCTGGACGGAACTTAAAGGATGTCTGTTGAGGCAATGCTATCGGATCGCGCGACCGCCGTGGTTGGCGCTTGTATTCGGTGGTTGAGTTGCGCCGCGCAGCGTCGCGTAGCGAAACCGGGCTTGAGCTGGGCTCTTCTGTCGTTGGTTGAGTAGCGCGCCGCAGGCACGCGTAGCGAAACCGGGTTGAGGGTTCCGAAAACCCAAAAGCAGCATGGACTGATTCGCTATTGCCCGGTTGCGCGAACACTTGGTCGTTCTCGACACCCAAAACCCTCTCGCCGCCGGTAACCGTGTCCCGTTGAGACAACCGTAGTCGGGCGCCCGGGCACGATTGTCCCGATCGAGCACCTACCCACGGATCGCACCCTCAATAGTGAGTGTTTGCCCCCGCACGTCTCAAGCGGGGGCCGACGCACCCCGGAACGACCAAAACTCTGCGAAACCGGGCCAAAAGCGGATCAGTCCATGCTGCTTTTTGGTTTTCGGGACGCTCAAGCCCCGGTTTGCTACGCGTGCCTGCGGCGCGCTACTCAACCAACGACAGAAGACCCCAGCTCGAGTCCCCGGTTTCGCTATGCGACGCTGCGCGGCGCTACTCAACCAACGAAAGAGCAGCGCACCCAGAGTTCACCACTAATCCGAGCCGCCCAACCATGCCGCGAAGGCATCGAAGTTGTACTCGCGACCGAGGAAGTTGCGCACGAGGTCGGCCGCATCCGCACTTCCACCCGGCTCGAGTACGAGCTCCCGGTAACGACGCGCAACCGAACTGTCGAACAGGTCCGCCGGGTTGAACGCGGAGAACAGGTCCTTCGCGATGACCAGGCTCCACATGTAGGTGTAATACCCCGATGAGTACCCCGTGAGGTGTCCGAACCCGGTGTGGAAATGCGTCCCATCGATATACGTCTGCAGGTCGTACTCCCGCTGGAGACGCCTCAGTTCGAGCGTGCGATCAACCGGACGATCCAGGTGAAAGTGGTACGACACGGCGGAATAGAAAGTCTGGGTGCGAACATCCACGCCGTTTCCGAATTCGTCTGCGGCGCGCATCCGTGCCACCAACTCTGTCGGGATGGGCTCACCCGCTTCGTTGGTCGCGAACGATCGCAACACCTCGGCATCCCATGCCCACTCCTCGAGCATCTGCGATGGCGCCTCGACAAAGTCAGACTCGGTTGAGATACCGGCCACCGTCGCGTACTTCTGGCGGTACGCGAGGATGAAGTGCACCAGGTGCCCGAACTCGTGGAACAGCGTCACAACGTCATCGTGCTCCATCAGTGTCGTCGGAAAGTTGCACGCCAGCGCGCCCTCCGCGAGCTGAACGCCGTCAATGCCCGGCATGATGTCGAAGGATGCGGCGTGCTTGAACTTTCCGTCGCGAGGGTACAGGTCGAGATGGATTCGCCCGATGAGTCTGCCATCAGCATATGAATCGAATACGTCATAGACCTTCACGTCGTCGTGCCAGGTTGGTGCCCCCTCCGCCGATCGGTACTCGAGCCCGAACAAACGACCGGTGACGTCGAGAAGCCCCTGCTGCACCTTCTTTGCATCGAAGTATTTGCGCAACTCCTGCGAGTCGACGTCGAAGTTCTCGCGACGGATCAGCTCGCTGTAGTACGCCGTCTCAGCGGAGGTGATGGCCGTCGCGCCCGGTCGTTCCACCTGCATGCGCTTGACCAGAACGTCCCGATCGCGCAGGCCAGCACTGCGCGCGGCGTCTGCAAGCTGTTCAATGAACTCGCCAATCGCCATCGATGTGCCAACCATCTTCAACTCAGCGTCGAATGACGGCCAGCTTGCGTAACCGAGCAATTTCGCATCCTCGTCCCGAAGGTTCAGAAGCTCAGCGAGGCGCTCATCATTCGCGGGCCAGGCGCGATTGAGAAACTCGATCTGCAGCGCGCGACGGGAATCTGCATCTTTCGCAAACATCCGAAACGGCAGGATGTCCGGATAGTCGGTCGTGATGGTGACGAGACCATCGTCACCTGCGGGGTGGTCGTCGATGTAGTCGACCGGCAGTCCGTCGAGCTTGTCTGGCGTGACCTTGATCGACCGAACGTCGTCGCGTATTTCTCGGGAGAAGTCTTGATCGAGCACGGTTGACCGCTCCGAGATTTCGAGCAAACGCGCCCGTGCAGCGTCGTCGAGGTCCGCGCCGCTTCGACGGAACTCCAGCAGAACCTTCCTCAGAACCCGCTGACCAACCGGGTCGAGATCGCTCGCGTGGACTGCGCCGAGCACCTTGTAGAGGGCAACATTCTGGCCGCGCTCCGCGACCGCCTTCGCCACACGCTGGCCACGTTCCTCACAGAGTGTACGAACAGCCTCGGAGGGGTGCACCTCGCCGAGCAGCTCAAGGAAGCCGCCGGCGTTGTGAAGCCCGATTTCTGAATCATTGAAAAAGCCAAGAACCTGCTCGGCGCTGCGATCGGTTCCGTCGAGCAGCGTCGCGATCGCGACATCCGATCTTCGAAGGTTCGAGTCAGCCCAGTCTTCAACGAACGCGGGCCAACCGTCTCGGTCGGCTGGCATGGAGACAAATTCGAGGGCGTTATTGCTCACGAAAAGACTCTATGAGCGCGACGCTCGTCACGGCAACGCCCGCGCGGGGTTAGACCTGCAGAGTCGCGATTCGCCCGAGCAGGCCGTTGACGAAGCTCGCCGAATCCTCGGTGCTGAGCGACTTGGCCGTCTCAACCGCTTCCGAGATCGCGACCCCGTCAGGCACCTCGGGGTTGTACAACAGCTCCCAGATGCCGATCCGGATGATAGCGCGGTCGACGGCCGGCATCCGATCGATGGTCCAGCCCTGGGCGTACGTCTCGATCAGTTCGTCGATCTCGTCGCCGTGCTCCGCGACACCCTGCACGATCTCCTTGGCGTAGGCCCAAGAGTTTGCGCGCCGAGTTGGGTCGGCGAGCTGTCGGTTCTCCTCAGCGAGCAGCGACGCGTTGATCGACTCCTGACGCACATCCGCGCCGTACAGAACATCGAGCGCGCGCTTGCGCGCTTTACCTCGAGCAGTCACTAGTCGTTGACTCGTCCGAGGTAGCTGCCGTCGCGGGTGTCGACCTTGACACGTGTGCCCTGCTCCACAAACAGCGGAACCTGGATCTCAAAACCGGTCTCGAGCGTGGCCGGCTTGGTGCCAGCCGACGAGCGGTCGCCCTGCAGGCCAGGCTCGCTGTACGTGATTTCGAGGACTACGGATGCCGGAAGCTCGACATACAGCGGGTCGCCGTTGTGCAGCGCGATGGTCACGGTCTGGTTCTCGAGCATGAAGTTGGGAGCGTCGCCGACCTGCGCGGCAGTCAGCGTGATCTGGTCGTAGTCGGACGCATTCATGAAGACGAAGCCATCGCCGTCCTTGTACAGGTAGGTGAAGTCACTGCGATCGACGACCTCGGTCTCGATCTTTGCGCCAGCGTTGAACGTGCGGTCGACGACCTTGCCGCTCATGACGTTCTTGACCTTGGTGCGCACGAACGCGCCACCCTTGCCTGGCTTGACGTGCTGGAAGTCGATGACGGTCCAGAGCTGCCCGTCCATGTTGAGAACGACGCCGTTCCGAATATCGCTGGTGGAGGCCATGCCTGTGCCAATCCGTTCGTGGGGAGAGTTGTGCTTGTCGAAAGCGGTCGCGTTTGCGCGACCCTCAAGTGTACCCGGGCTATCTGGGCGAACGGCCAATGGCCGTAAGGGCGAGAACGTAGGAGTCGAACCCGAACCCAGCGATCACGCCGGACGCTACCCCCGAGATGACGCTGTTGTGACGGAACTCCTCGCGCGCGTGAGGGTTCGAGATGTGCACCTCGATCACCGTGCCCCCGCTCTTGGTGACGAGAGCGACGGCATCCCGAAGCGCGTAGGAGTAGTGCGTGAACGCCGCCGGGTTCAGGATGACGGGAGCTCCCGTATCGACGGCCTCGTGTAGCCAGCCGATCAAGGTTCCCTCGTTATCGGTCTGACGAAGGTCGATCGCGATGTCGTCGGGTGCTTCTGCTTCGAGCAGCTTCGTGAGGGCAGGCAGGTCTTGGCTGCCGTACACGTCCGGCTCACGACTGCCGAGACGGCCGAGGTTGGGTCCGTTGAGCACCAGCACGTTCGTCATGCCGCAAGCCTAGCGACGGTGCGGGATCGCGGCGGGCAGCTAAGGCGTTGCTGTTGCGCCGACGTTGACGACGCCGGTCCTCGCGCAGCTGGCGCCGTCGGGAACCACCTGCGCATCGAGTCGAACGCCGACGTCGCCGCCTGGCAGCGGAGCCAACCGCATCATCACGGAATGAGTGCTCCACGTGCCCTCAACGACTCCCGCACTGAGTAGCCGGCCGTTTTGCGTGGTGGTTCCGTAACCCGAAAATCGACTCGCGTCCGGGCCCGAACGGAGCCCCGCCAGCACAGCCTGGACCGTCGAGTCAGAGATGATGGCAAATCGCGAAACGTCGACGAGGGATTTGCAACCAACGCTCTCAAACGGACTGCTGAGAGAAGAACTCGCGATCGCTCCCGTCGGGCGCGCGTCGGCCGGAAGAATCGCGGTCCTCAGGAGCGCGACTGCCTCCGTGTGCGCCCTTGCCTCCGCAGTCGTTGGTGCAGTTGCCGTCGGCGTCGGTGACGCGGCAGCCAACGAAGCGACCACGCCGTGATCCGCCGCGCATCCCGTCAGGCCGAGCGCCACAAGAACGGCGAGGCTCCAGCCCGCAAGTGCAACTCTGGTCCGCATACTCGAAACATACTCGACCATCGACCAAGTCGCGACAGTCCAACAGCGATTCAAACTGAGAGTTTGTTGGCAAACTGAGCCCGTTCACGACCACCTGGCCCACAAACGCTCAGTTTGTTGACCGCGCTGGCAGCACAGGGGCTATAGGTGCCGCGCTGTCAACAAAGTGCGGCGGGAGGAGCTCGGGTTAGTCGGCGATTTCGGTGTAGGCCGCGAACAGCAGTGACTCGTCAGGCGCAGTGAGTACCGACGGCTTGCCGATGTCGTCGAGCACGATGAAGCGCAGGTGTCCGGCGCGGGACTTCTTGTCACGCTGCATGGTTGCCAGCAGCGTGTTCCAACGACCGAGCGGGTAGGTGATCGGCAGCGACAGAGAAGTCAGGATGCGACGGTGCCGGTCGACAGCGTCATCGCTGAGCGACCCCGTGAGTCGCGACAACTCCGCGGCGAAGACCATCCCGACCGAAATCGCGGCACCGTGGCGCCATCCGTAGCGTTCGGCGTGCTCGATCGCGTGCCCGAGGGTGTGGCCATAGTTGAGGAACTCCCGCTGGCCAGCTTCGCGGAAGTCTGCGGAGACGACCCGCGCCTTCATCGCTATGGCCAGTTCGATCAGGCGCCGGAATTCCGGTGTCGTGGGGTCGATCGCCCGCTCGACGTCGGCCTCGTAGAGGTCGAGGATCTCGGGTTCCGCGATGAATCCGGCCTTCACGATCTCGGCGGAACCGGCGAGAATCTCGTTGCGGCTCAGCGTGTCAAGCAGGTCAAGATCGACCACGACGGCCGCCGGCGCCCAGAACGCACCGACGAGATTCTTGCCCTCAGCAGTGTTGATTCCGGTCTTACCACCGACAGCGGCATCCACCATCGCGAGCACGGTCGTTGGAATGGCGACGTACCGCACACCCCGAAGCCAGGTAGCGGCAACGAAACCGGCGAGGTCGGTTGTCGCTCCCCCGCCGAGGCCGATCACGACATCGGTGCGGGTGAAGTCCGTCTGGCCCATGATTTGCCAGCAGAAGGCGGCGACCTCGATGCGCTTGGCCGCTTCCGCGTCTGGCACCTCGGCGAGCAGCACCTCATACGTGCCGAGCAAACTCTCTCGAAGTGCGGCGGCACGAGCGCCAAGAGTTGGAGCGTGCACGATCAGCACCTTGGTGGCTTTCGTGCCAATCTGCGAAGCGATGTCCGCGAGCAACCCATGCCCGACGAGGATGTCGTACGAGGAGTCGCCCGTCACGCTGATGACAGTTGCGTCGCTCATTTCAGCTCAATTCCCGTTCTGCGCCCAGTCGGCGATTTCGTTTGCGATCGCATCGAGCGGCCGGGATGACGTGTCCCAGGTGCGCGTGGCGAGACGCTCGTAGATCGCGCGCCGTGACTCCAGGATCTCGGCCCACGTTGAAACGCCGTCCGTGAGGAGTGGACGCTTCGACCCCTTGATTCGAGATACGACGGCTTCCGCGCTCACCATGATGAGCGCGACCCTGCGCGAAGCCAGATCATCCTGCGTTTCCGCGTTCAGGATGGCGCCGCCCCCGAGCGCGACAACGGCATCGTGCGCCAGCGCGTCCTCGACGGCCACCCGCTCGAGCGCCCTGAAGTGTTCCTCACCGAACTCGGCAAAGATGCCAGCAATCGAGCCGTGCCCCGCGACCACGACCTTGTCGGTGTCGATGAACGGCTTGCCGAGCCGCCGCGCGATTCGCCGTCCGAGCTTCGACTTGCCCGACCCCATTGGGCCGATGAGCACGATTGTCACGACTAGTTCGAACCGTCTGCCGTGCGGAGGTTCGCAGGAATCGCATCCAGGTAGCCGCGGAGGTTGCGACGGGTTTCCTCGATCGAGTCGCCGCCGAACTTCTCGAGCATTGCGTTGGCGAGCACGAGCGCGACCATCGCCTCAGCAACGACGCCCGCAGCTGGCACCGCGCACACATCGGACCGCTGGTGGTGAGCCTCCGCGGCCGCGCCGGTTGCGACATCCACGGTTCGAAGCGCGTGTGGAACCGTCGCAATCGGTTTCATGCCTGCGCGCACCCGAAGGAGGGTGCCGGTGCTCATGCCGCCCTCCGTTCCGCCCGCCTTGTCGCTGAGCCGCGAAATGAGCGAGCCGTCGGTGACGAGCTCGTCGTGAGCCTCGGAACCGCGACGGGTCGTCGTCAAAAAACCGTCGCCGATCTCCACACCCTTGATCGCCTGGATGCTCATAATCGCCTCGGCGAGCTTTGCATCGAGCTTGCGGTCCCAGTGCACGTACGATCCGAGCCCCGGCGGCACACCGTAGGCCAGTACCTCGACAACGCCGCCAAGCGTGTCGCCGTCCTCGTGCGCCTTATCGACCTCGGCCACCATGAGGGCGGATGTCGCCCCATCGAAACAGCGCAGCGGGTCGGCGTCGAGGCGGTCGACATCTTCTGGCATCGGCAGAGGTGAACCCTCCGGAACCCTCACGGGTCCGATCGACAGGGTGTGCGCGACCAGCTTCACGCCCAACTCGCCAAGAAACGCTCTCGCAACGGCGCCGAGCGCAACACGAGCGGCAGTCTCACGCGCGCTCGCGCGTTCGAGGACGTTGCGCGACTCCTCGAAGGCGTACTTCTGCATGCCAACGAGATCCGCGTGACCCGGGCGAGGCCTGGTCAGGGGTGCGCCCCGTCCCTTCGGAAGGCTCTCGACATCCACCGGCTCTGCGCTCATCACGTCGACCCAGCGAGGCCATTCCGTGTTGCCGATGCGCAGCGCCACCGGGCTGCCCATGCTGTACCCGAAGCGGACGCCGCCCGAGATATGCAGCTCGTCCTCTTCGAATTTCATGCGGGCACCGCGGCCGTACCCAAGCTTGCGGCGCGCGAGATCTGCGCGTATCCCGTCGAGGCTCACGGGGACGCCTGCAGGCAACCCCTCGAGAATGGCCACGAGTTCTGGGCCGTGCGACTCGCCTGCGGTCAACCAACGGAGCATGTACAGAATCCTCCCACAGCGGAAGGACGCGTCGTGATCAGAGGCCGACTGCCGCAAACATCGAATCGCGCACATCGTCCTCGTGGTCGAGGGGTGCGTTCGGATCGGCGTTCACGAAGATGCGAACCTGCTGCAGCGCCTGCAGTACCAACATGTCGAGGCCGCCAATGACCGACTCTCCCGGCCACGCGGTCGCAAGCACGCTCGGCCATGGCGAATAGGCGACATCGAGCAGCACTGCCGTGCGGATGACGTCAGGGTCGAGACTCAGCTCGATAGCGGTGCCATTCGGCAGAGTACTGATGACAGCATCAACGACCTCGTCGATCTGGATGAGGTCGGCAAATTCTCGAACCTGCAGCTCGACCCCGAGCGCCGCGCCGATCGCCACCAGATGCGCCGCGCGTTCAACCGCGCGCACGCCGACGAAGACGCGTGTCGCGCCGAGCGACTTTGCCGCGACCAGCGCTGAAGCCGCGGTGGCTCCCCCGCCGAGGATCAGCACCGTGTCGAGCCTCGTGCGCCCGTGCCGTTTGAACGCCTCGACGAGCCCGAAGACATCCGTGTTGAATCCGCTGCGGCGACCGTCCGCCAAAAGCACGGTGTTGGCTGATCCGGTTTCACGCACGAGCGGTGACACCGAGTCAAGCAGCGGCATGACGTCCCACTTGAGCGGCATCGTCAGCGACAGCCCGCGCCAGCTGGCATCGCGCGACTCCACGAAGTCTGCGAGCGTCTCGCCCGTCACCTCGACGGCTTCATAATTCCAGTCGAGACCGAGACGGTCATACGCCGTGCCGTGCAGCAGCGGCGAGAGCGAGTGCGCGATCGGCGAACCGAGCACGGCGAGCTTCGTCGTCGCATCGGCCATTACTGGCCGTAACCCGGGTGTGCCCGCAGCCACGCCTGCCACTGCTTCACAGCCGTATTGTGTTCGGCCAGCGTGTCGGAGAACACTGTCGCTCCTGTGTAGCCGTTGACCAGGACGAAGTACAGCCAACTGCCGGTGGCCGGGTGGAGCGCCGCGTCGATCGCGGCGTCACCGGGTGCCGCGATCGGCCCGACCGGCAGCCCCGTGTGCGCGTAGGTGTTGTACTTGTTGCTCGCATCGGCCCGCTGTGCCGCCGTCGTCGCGATCTTGTTGCTGTGGGCGCCGTAGCTCACTGTGGCGTCCGACTGGAGCGGGATGCCCTGGTTGATCCGGTTGATGAACACCCGAGAGACCTTGTAGAAGTCGCTCGTCGATCCGCCCTCTTTCTGGATGACGGAAGCGAGGGTCAGCACCTTCAGTTCGTTCGCCTTGGAGACACCGTGCGCGGCAAGCGACTGGTTCATGCGGTTGACCATGGTCTGCAGAATCGTCTTCGCCGGTGTTCCTGGGTCGAACGTGTACGTCGCAGGGAACAGGAACCCCTCGAGGCTGGGCGCGGCGCTTGGCACGCCGAACTGCGTGTAGTTCTTCGCAGCCGACTGCAGCTCGGCGAGTGGCACGCCGGTCGAGGCGCTCACCTTGGCAAGGATCTGCGGCAGTGTCATCCCCTCGGGAATAACCAGCTTGGAGGTGATCCGATTCGTCGGGTTCTCGAGGTCGGTCAACGCGGCTTTGGCACTCATGTGCATTTGCAGCTTGTACGTGCCCGGCTCAAAATTCGGCTGGGTCTTCTGCTTGAGCAGCAGCGTGTAGAACGCGGCAGAGGTCTTCGTGACTCCCGCCTTCGCCAGGCTGTGCGCGATGTCGTCGCCATTTTGGCCAGACAGGATGACGATCGACGCGGCCTGTCCGTCGCCGTTGCCGGTGTAGTCGATCGACTCTTCCCAACCCATCACATGACGGATCTGTGGGCCGAATGCCGTCCATACGATGCCGGCCCCGATCGCTCCGACCACGACCAGCGCGATCAGCACCCAGAGCCAGGCGAGGCTTCTGCGCTTCTTAGGCTTCCGCTGCCTGTTACGCGAGCCGCCACCGAAATCCTGCTGCTCGCGGGCCGCGCGTCGTGAGGTTTCCGGCGCCTCCGGCGGCGTGGACACGGCGGTCTGCGTGTTGTACTGAGGAGGTCGAACGGGCTGTTGGCCAAAGAGGTCGTCCCATGTCGGCTCATCAGCCATCGTGCTGTCCTTCGGTCGGGTGGGCGATGTCGCCGGGCGGGTTCCCCGCAGTGCGCTCAAAGTCCAGAGCGTGCTGCACGATTATAACGGCGGCTACCTGATCAATCACGGAACGCGATTGTTTGGATGTGCGGCCGGATGCGCGCAGCGCCGAGTGCGCGGAAACGGTTGTCAGCCGTTCATCCACGAGTCGTACCGGGATGTTCGTCGCGTTCGCGAGGCGGGCAGCGAAGCCGGTCGCATCATCCGTTGACGCCGTCGCCGTCCCGGAGAGCGATAGTGGAAGCCCCACGATGAACTCGGTCGCTTCGAGCTCCTCGGCAATCGCGGTGAGGCGTGCGATGTCACCGTCGCCGCGCGCAACGGTCTCGACGGGGGTCGCAAGCATTCCGTGAAAGTCACTTCGGGCGACCCCGATGCGCACCTTTCCCACATCAACGCCGACGCGGACCCCGGATCTCACGCGAGCCTCAGTTGACGAGACTCTCGCGAATCGCGTCGAGCGCAATCCCGATCGCACCGACGTTGGAGCCGCCCCCCTGGGCGAGATCGTCCTTGCCGCCGCCACCGCCGCCGAGAATGCCCGCCGCGAGCTTCGCGAGCACACCAGCGCTGGCACCGCCAGCGCGAGCGGCTTCGTTGGTCGCGATGATCACCGACGGTTTGCCGTCGATGGTGGCAGCCAGGGCAACGACTGAGCCTTCAGCACCGAGTCGCTCGCGGACGCTCGTCGCGAGTGACCGCAGGTCGTCTGTGGAGTTCAGCGAACCGACGTTTTCGGCCACGAGCAGCACCTTGCCGACCTTGGTCGCGGAGTGCGCGATCGCCGGAACCCGCGCGCTGCGCTCGCTCGCCTCGTACGCCGCGATGCGCTTCTCCGCCGCCTTCAGATTTGCGACGAGGTCGTTGATCCGTTCTGGGAGCTGCTCGCGCGGCGTCTTCAGCGAAGAGGTCAGCGTCGACACGATGGCTCGCTCTGCTGCGAGGTCGTTGAAGGCATCGAGGCCAACCAACGATTCGATGCGGCGGTTCGTCGAACCGACGGATGACTCGCTCACCAGGTTGATCAGACCCACCTCCGACGAGCGGCTCACGTGCGTTCCCGCGCAGAGCTCGAGCGACCAAGGGCTGCCGATCTGCACGACGCGCACCTCGTTGCCATACTTCTCGCCGAAGAGGGCCATCGCACCGAGGCTCTTCGCCTGGTCGAGCGGCAGCACGCGCGTCGTCACCTCGAGGTTGTCGCGCACCGCGTTGTTGGCGATGTTCTCGATTTCGCTGCGAGTCGCGGGTGACAACGGCTGATTCCAACTGAAGTCAAGGCGCATGTAGCCGGCCTTGTTGTACGAACCGGACTGGTGCGCCTCAGGACCAAGAGTCTGGCGCAGCGCGGCGTGAATGAGGTGAGTTGCAGAGTGCGCCTGCGCGGCCGCGTGACGCCAGACCGGGTCAACGACTGTGGTCGCGGCATCCCCGACTCCGACTTCGCCGCTGCGCACCTGAACGCGATGACTGATGAGCCCCTTGACCGGCTTTTGCACATCGAGCACCTCAAGGTCGAAGCCCTTGCCGACGATCGAGCCGGAGTCGGCCTCCTGGCCGCCCGACTCCGCGTAGAGAGCAGTCTCGGCGAGGATGACCTCGGCAATGTCTCCGACGACCGCACGGTCCACGGACTCGCCGCCGACGATGAGGCCGAGAATGGTGCTCTCGGTCTGGAGCAGGTCATAGCCGGTGAACACGGTTTCGCCCGCGGCACGGAAGTCGCTGTACACCGAGAGGTCAGCCAACGCAGTCTTCTTCGCCTTGGCGTCTGCCTTCGCCTTGTTGCGCTGTTCCGCCATCAGGGTGTCGAAGGCCGCGCGGTCGACGCTGAGACCAGCCTCCTCCGCCACCTCGAGTGTCAGGTCGATCGGAAAACCGAAGGTGTCGTGCAGGAGGAACGCGGTGTCACCAGCCAGTTGCTTCGCGCCCTGCTTCGCGGTCTTCTCGACCGCGACATCCAGGATGCTGGTGCCAGCAGCGAGGGTGCGTAGGAAGGTCTCCTCTTCACCGAGCGCCAGCCGCGAAATGCGGTCGTACTCCGTCGCGACCTCCGGGTAGGAGGCCTTCATCGCGTCACGCGATGCCGGAAAGAGTTCGGCGAACGTTGGCGCATCGACGCCGAGCAGGCGCATCGCTCGCACGCTACGACGAAGGAGACGGCGCAGGATGTAGCCGCGCCCCTCATTGCTTGGGCTCACGCCATCCGACATCAGCATCAGGCTGGAGCGGACGTGGTCAGCGATGACGCGCATGCGCACGTCGTCCTCGTGAACAGCGCCGTACCTGCGGCCGGAAAGCTCCGCGGCCATGTCGAGCACCGGGCGAACCTGGTCGATCTCATACATGTTCTCGACACCCTGGGTCAGGAACGCGACGCGCTCCATGCCCATGCCGGTGTCGATGTTCTTCTTCGGCAATTCGCCGAGAATCTCAAAGTTCTTGCCGCTTCCCTCGCCGCGGAGGTACTGCATGAAGACCAGGTTCCAGATTTCGACGTATCGGTCGTCGTCGGTCGCGGGGCCCCCGTCGCGCCCGTAAGCGGGACCACGGTCGAAGAAGATCTCGGAGCACGGACCTGCCGGGCCGGGCTGACCCGTCGACCAGTAATTGGTGTCCATGTCGAGGCGCTGAATGCGCTCATCCGGAAGCCCTGCGATCTTCTTCCAGAGGGCAATGGCCTCGTCGTCGTCCTTGTAGACGGTGACCCAGAGGTCCTTAGGCTGGAAACCGAGGCCGCCATCCGATTCGGATGTCGTCAGCAGCTCCCACGCGTAGGAGATCGCCTGCTCCTTGAAGTAGTCCCCGAACGAGAAGTTGCCGTTCATCTGGAAGAACGTGCCGTGACGCGGGGTCTTGCCGACCTCTTCGATGTCGAGAGTGCGAATGCACTTCTGCACGCTCGTTGCACGCGGGAACGGTGCTGGCACGAGTCCGGTCAGATAAGGAACGAAAGGCACCATGCCCGCGACCGTGAACAACAGTGTCGGGTCGTCGCTCACGAGGGAGGCCGACGGCACAATCGTGTGTCCGCGGTCACCAAAGAAGTTGAGCCAGCGGCTCTGAATATCTGCAGTCTGCATGGGGTCCTGTTGTGCGTGGTTCTGGCGAGCGGATGGTTCTTTCGGCCCGAGTCGCGGGGCTAGTAATCCTGGGACTCGCGAAGCTCGGCCTCGCGAGCCCGGTAGCCATCGACAAGGGCCGCGCTGAACTCACGCGCCTTGCTGTCCACCTCGTCGAAGAACTGCCGACCGCGGTCCGTCTTGGACACCTGGTGAGCGATGACGAATCCGGCGCCGATTCCGACGATGAGCCACAGGATCTTCTTCACGAGAGCGCTCCTCAATTCGATGGGTCAATGTGGTGGGGGTGAACCCGTCAAGCTTATTGGTTTGAGGGGCGCCACGAACCGGGTCGTGCAATGCGAAAGGCGGGCCGCCCCATGAGGGACGACCCGCCTTGCTGCCGTTGCAGTTGAGCTGTTTAGCGCGCTGCGTAGTACTCGACGACGAGCTGAACTTCACAGGTCACGGGAACCTCGGCACGCTTCGGGCGACGCACGAGACGTGCGTGCAGCTTGTCGAGCTCGACCTCGAGGTAGGCCGGAACCTTCGGCAGAACGTCGACGTGACCGCCGGCGGCTGCAACCTGGAACGGCTCCATGCCCTCTGAGCGAGCCTTGACGTGGATGAGCTGGCCCGGCTTCACGCGGAACGACGGACGGTCGACGAGCTGGCCGTCAACGAGGATGTGGCGGTGCACGACCATCTGGCGCGCCTGCGCCGTGGTGCGGGCGAAGCCGGCGCGCAGAACGAGTGCGTCGAGACGCATCTCGAGCAGCTCGACCAGGTTCTCACCGGTAAGGCCGGCGGCACGACGTGCCTCCTGGAACGCGATCTTCAGCTGGGCCTCGCGGATGCCGTACTGGGCACGCAGGCGCTGCTTCTCGCGGAGACGAACGGCGTAGTCGCTGTCGGCTTTGCGCTTGGTGCGGCCGTGCTCACCGGGAGCATACGGGCGCTTCTCGAGATACTTGGCTGCCTTCGGCGTGAGGGCGATGCCCAGAGCGCGTGAAAGGCGGGTCTTGCTGCGGGTACGTGACTTGGTAGACACAGGACTCTTTCTGATTGGTGAATGGTGGCTACTGGACTGCTCGCGCACACGCATGGGCGCGCAACATGTGGTCCAGTGAAATCAGAGGGATGGTGCCGCGGAACCCGATCGGCTAAAGACCAGAGTTCCTTCTCCCGATTCGAAGCAGCAGCCGTGCGCGATGAACCGGTTTTAGGCAGCTATTAGGTTATCACGGAGTTTCGGGGTGGTTGTGTCTGCCCTTGCGTCGCAACTCGTGTTCGCTCGTGTTCGTTGGCTGAGTAGCGCCCGCCGGTTTCTCGTGAGTTGCCTACTTCTGTTGGGTTCGGTCGTCGCTACTCAGCAGAAATGGGCAACTCTCGACCGCTACGCGGTCTACTCAACTACATTCAGCGCCCCCGGATGATCCGCCGCAGCTTCTCCCAGCGCGCCCTCACGTCACGCTCGTTGCCGTGTTCGGTCGGCTGGTAGTAGTTCACGCCCAGCAACTCGTTGGGCAGGTACTGCTGCTCGACAACCCCCAGCTCTGAGTCGTGCGAATACTGGTAGCCCTTGCCGTGCCCGAGCCGTTTGGCTCCCGGATAGTGGGCATCGCGCAATGGGGGCGGAACCCGCCCGAAGTTGCCAGCTCGAACATCGGCGATCGCCGCATCCAGAGCCATGTATGAGGCGTTCGATTTTGGTGCTGTCGCGAGGTACACGACTGCCTCCGCCAGCGGGATACGCCCCTCGGGCATGCCGACGTACTGAACCGCGTCCGCGGCGGCAACGGCGATCACGAGTGCTTGCGGGTCGGCCATCCCGACGTCCTCGGCCGCACTGATCATGACTCGGCGGGCGATGAATCGCGGATCCTCCCCCGCCTCGATCATTCGCGCGAGATAGTGCAGCGCCGCATCGGCATCCGAGCCGCGGATCGACTTGATGAAGGCACTGATGACGTCATAGTGCTCGTCGCCCTGCCGGTCGTAGCGCAGTAGCGCACGGTCCACCGCCGTGGCGACAATCTCATCGGTGATGACCGGTTTCGCGTCATCCTCCTCGTCGGCTTCGAAACCGGCAGTCGCCGAGAAGGCCGCAGCTTCCAACGCGGTCAAGGCACGCCGCGCGTCACCGGATGACAGCCGGATGATGGCAGCCCGCGCCGCAGGATCGAGGGTGACCGCATCCGCGAGCCCGCGCGGATCCGTCACGGCCCGATCAATGAGGGTGCCGAGATCCTCGTCGGAGAGCTGTTCAAGGGTGAGGAGCAGCGACCTGGAGAGCAGAGGCGAAATGACGGAGAACGACGGGTTCTCGGTGGTCGCGGCGATCAGGATGATCCAGCCGTTTTCGACACCGGGGAGAAGTGCGTCCTGTTGCGCCTTGGAGAAGCGGTGAATCTCGTCGAGGAAGAGCACCGTCGTGATTCCGTACAAGTCGCGCTGTGACAGCGCCTGCTCCATGACCTTGCGCACATCCGCCACACCTGCGTTGACCGCGGAGAGCTCAACGAAGTTGCGTCCAGAACTGTGCGCGATCGCCTGCGCCAGCGTCGTCTTGCCCGTTCCCGGTGGACCCCACAGGATGACCGACACGGCGCCCTGCTCGCCCGTCGTGTCCCGGGCGAGGCTCACCAGCGGAGAACCCGGTCCGAGAAGATGTTTTTGGCCAGCGACCTCGTCGAGACTGGTCGGGCGCATGCGCACAGCCAACGGCGTCGCGCCGCCACGCAGTCCGACGCGGGTGTCCATACCCGCCATCGTATCCGCGGCCACCGGCACGTATCGGGGCATCGCATTTGGCCACTGTTCGCGCACCCCCGTAAAGTTCACTGGGGCATCGACGAGTGACGTGGAATGAGGACCCTTGGCACCGAGCAAGAACACCGAGCGTGAGGCGCGCGAAGCGCGCGATCGACTGCGCCGTTATAACGCGCGCCAGGAGGTACACACGCACCAGGTCAAGCGTCGCACCAGGGACAACCTGCTCGGACTGCTCGGCCTTGTGGTCGTCGCAGCACTCGCCACGGGAACCCAGATTTTCTACTTCACGTCTGGACCCGGCAAGCCGGTTGCGCACGCGTCTGCGAGTGCAACGCCAACGCCGACTCCGGCCGCAGGCAAGAACGTCGGCAACGTTCCGCCTCCGAGCGTCGCCGAAGATCGCGCCTGGACGGGCACCCTCACGCTCAACGGCGTCAAGTTGGGCATCGAACTTGACGGTACCAAGGCGCCGCAGGCGGTCGCATCCTTTGTCACAGACGTGAAGAACGGCTATCTCAAGGACAAGCTGTGCTGGCGTCTCACCAACTCGCCGAACTTCGGCGTTCTGCAGTGCGGCACCACCTCGATTACGGGTGCAGACTCCAGCAACTACAGCTTCGGTCCGCTTGAGAACACCCCGTCCAACAATGTCTACCCGGCCGGTGAACTCGTGCTCGCACGCACCAGCGACAACGCGTACGGCAATGGTCACCAGTTCTTCATCACCTGGGAGGACACGACGATCCCGACAGACAGCGCAGGCGGATATTCGGTCTTCGGCAAGATCACGAGCGGGCTCGCCGAGTTGAATTCCACCATCGTGTCCAAGGGCATCCAGAAGCCAGCGACGGGCGCGACAACGACCACAACCGACGGTCCGCCGGTAGTTCCGACAAGCATCACCTCGGTAACGATCAAATAATCTCTCGAACCGGCGAGATTGCCGGTGCAATAGGCTTGACGGCGGTCGAAGGCCTCAGGCTCTCCAATACGAAGGTGCAAAGCACAAGGTGAACAACGTGGTAACTGACGAACAGACTCCCTGGGGTCGTGTAGACGAGACGGGTACCGTTTTCGTCCGCGAGGCCACGGGCGAGCGCGCCGTCGGGCAGTTCCCCGACGGATCGCCAGAAGAGGCGCTCGCTTACTTCCAGCGCAAGTTCGTCGAGCTCGCCGGTCAGGTCACTCTCCTCGAGCAGCGCGCCAAGCGGGGCGCACCAGCCGCGGACATCGCCAAGGCCGTGAAGTCGCTCACGGCAACGATTTCCACCGCCAACGCTGTCGGCGATCTCGAGGCGTTGCGTACGCGGCTCGAAGCGCTCGGTGGCACGGTCTCCGAACTCACCGAGAAGCAGAGCGAAGAAAGCAAGGCGCTGGTCGAGGCCGCGGTCGCCGAGCGCACCGCGATCGTCGTCGAGGCCGAGAAGCTTGCCGCGCAGGATCCGGCCAAGGCGCAGTGGAAGCAGGTGAGCGCGCAACTCGACGAGCTGTTCGCCCGCTGGCAAAAGCACCAGCAAGATGGACCACGTCTGCCCAAGAACGAGAGCAACGAGCTGTGGAAGCGATTCCGTGCGGCTCGCGCCACCATCGACGGCCACCGCAAGGCCTTTTTCGCCGAACTCGACAACACCCACAAGGATGCTCGCAGTCGCAAGCAGGAACTCGTCGCTCAAGCGGAGGCGCTCCTGCCAAAGGGCGCAGATGGCATCCCTACCTACCGCACTCTCCTCGACGAATGGAAACTTGCCGGTCGCGCGGGCAAGAAGTTCGACGACTCGCTCTGGGCGAAATTCAAGGCGGCTGGAGACGCGCTCTATGCCGCTAAGTCAGAGGTTGACGCCCGCGACAACGTCGAGTTCGAGGCCAACCTCGCCGAGAAACTCGAACTGCTGACCGAGGCTGAGAAGCTCCTGACGGTCACGGACCGCGCGCAGGCGCGCGAAACGCTGCTCTCGATCCAGCGCCGCTGGGACAAGATCGGCAAGGTTCCACGCGACAAGGTCAAGGTCGTCGAGGACCGCCTTCGCAAGGTCGAGACGGCCGTGCGCAAGCTGGACGAGGATCACTGGCAGCGCACCGACCCCGAGAAGCAGGCTCGCAGCCAGGGGCTGGCCAGTCAGCTTCATGACGCGATCGCGCGCCTGGAAGTCGAGCTGGCTGATGCCAAGGCCAGCGGCGACAAGAAGAAGATTGAGTCTGCGCAGGAAGCCCTCGATGCGCGCAAGGTGTGGCTGGACGCACTCGGTTCCTAGGAGAGCCACCCCGCTTTCCACAGGCCCGATCGCTCCACAGTCTGGCGCCAGTTGCTCCAGCGCGCTGACGCATCGCCCATAGTTGCGGGATGTCCCGCCTCAGTGCAGTCCTCTCGCCCATCGACTTTGCCGGGCCCGAGCTCACGGCGTTGGTGCTGGATGGCGAGGCGTACCGCCTGGACGCCTGCGTTGCCCCGATCGACGAACTCCCGGCTCCGGTGCTCCGCGCCCGGGCTCTCGCGCCTGAGCTCGTTCCGCGGCTCATCGTCGAACAGCGCACAGCGGCGTGGGTCTGGGGCGCGCTGTCTCGGGCGCCCGCGACCCTCGAGGTGTGCTCAGACAATACGGCGCGCGCCCGCCCTCCCCTCAGCCCTCGCCTGCGCGTGCGCGAGGTCGTGATCCTTCATGAGGATGTCGCGAACCTGGGCGGCATCTCGGTCACCACTCCCCTGCGCACGGCCATCGACCTTGCGAGGTTCGTCGCGGACTGGACCGCCGATGACGAAGCCGTCGTCGCCGAGCTCATGCGCATGGGCGCCTTCGGAGCGATCGACTGCGCGCGCGTCATGAATCGACGCCGCAACCTGCCCAACAAGAGACTCGCACTCGAGAGACTCGCGGCGAGCCAGGTCGTGGTCGACGGCGGAGTCTGAGGCTGCGACTAGCCCGAGTTGACGCGATAGACGTCGTAGACGGCGTCGATGCGACGCACCGAGTTCAGCACGCGGTCGAGATGCGTCGTGTCACCCATCTCGAAGACGAACCGACTGAGGGCCAAACGATCGCTCGACGTCGACACCGTCGCCGAGAGGATGTTGACGTGGTTCTCGCTGAGGACGCGAGTGACATCGGACAGGAGCCCCGACCGGTCGAGCGCCTCGACCTGGATCTGCACGAGGAAAACGCTCTTCGAGGATGGCGCCCACTCGACGTCGATCATCCGCTCGGGTTCGGTCAGCAGAGACTGCACGTTGTGGCAATCTGCGCGGTGTACCGAAACGCCTGCACCACGCGTCACAAATCCCACGATCGCGTCACCGGGCACCGGGGTGCAGCACTTGGCCAACTTGACCAGGATGTCTGGCGCCCCTCTCACAAGCACCCCGGAGTCGCTGTGCCGCAGCTGGCGGCTGCGGGACTTCGGCGTGAAGATGATCTCAGCGTCCTCGGCCTCCGCCTCGGTCTGCAGGGACGCAACGACCTTCTCGATGACGGACTGCGTCGAGACGTGACCTTCCCCGACGGCGGCGTAGAGGGCGGAGACATCCTCGTAGCGCATCTGCGCAGCGACCTCGGAGAACGAGTCCTGATTCATCAGCTTCTGCAGAGGAAGGTTCTGTTTGCGCATGGCGCGAGCAATGGCATCCCGGCCCTGCTCGATGGCCTCTTCTCGACGCTCGATCTTGAACCACTGACGAATCTTGTTGCGGGCTCGAGGGCTCTTGACGAAGTTCAGCCAGTCCTGGCTCGGCGCGGCATCTGGATTCTTCGAGGTGAAGACTTCGACCGAGTCGCCACTCTGCAACTCGCTGTCGAGGGGAACCAGTCGACCGTTGACCTTCGCACCCATGGTGCGGTGGCCAACTTCCGTGTGAACGGCGTACGCGAAGTCCACCGGGGTTGCGCCAGCGGGCAGGCCGATGACCTTGCCCTGCGGCGTGAAGACGTAGACCTCTTTTGCACCGATCTCGAAGCGCAGTGAATCGAGGAACTCGCTCGGGTCGCTCGTTTCCGCCTGCCAGTCGGAGATGTGCGCGAGCCACGCCATTTCGGCTTCCGGCTGCACCGACGTCTCGCCCTTGCCGCTGTTGACCCGCTCCTTGTACTTCCAGTGCGCGGCGACACCGAACTCGGCGCGCTGGTGCATCTCGGGGGTACGAATCTGGATTTCGACGGCTCGCCCGTGTGGCCCGATAACAGTCGTGTGCAGCGACTGGTACAAGTTGAACTTCGGGGTCGCGATGTAGTCCTTGAATCGCCCGGGGATCGGCGTCCAACGAGCGTGGATCGAGCCGAGCACCGCGTAGCAATCACGCACCGTGTTCACGAGAACGCGGATGCCGACAAGGTCGTAGATCTCGTCGAAGTCGCGCCCGCGCACGATCATCTTTTGGTAGATCGAGTAGTACTGCTTGGGTCGGCCGACGACCGTCCCCTTGATCTTTGCCGACTTCAGGTCATCGCCCACCGCATCGATGACCTCCTGCACGAACTCCTCGCGCTGCGGGGTGCGTTGCTTGACCAGATTCTCGATCTCGACGTAAAGCTTCGGGTAAAGCACCGAGAACGAGAGGTCCTCGAGCTCCCACTTGATGGCCTGGATTCCGAGGCGATGTGCGAGAGGAGCGTAGATCTCGAGGGTCTCCTGCGCCTTCCTGGTCGCGGATGCCTCCTCGACGAAACCCCAGGTGCGAGCGTTGTGCAGGCGGTCGGCCAGCTTGATGACGAGAACCCGGATGTCCTTGGACATCGCGACGACCATTTTGCGAACGGTTTCCGCCTGCGCGCTGTCGCCGTACTTGAGTTTGTCGAGCTTCGTGACACCGTCGACCAGCATCGCCACTTCGTCGCCGAAATCCTTGCGGAGCATGTCGAGCGTGTAGTCGGTGTCCTCGACCGTGTCGTGCAGCAGCGCGGCGCAGATGGTGTCGGTGTTCATGCCGAGCTCGGCGAGGATGGTCGCCACCGACAGCGGATGAGTGATGTACGGGTCGCCACTGAGGCGCTTCTGGTCCCGGTGCCAGTAGGCGGCTGACTCATAGGCCCGCTCGATGATCCGGACGTCGGCTTTCGGGTGCGTCCCGCGCACG
>DASXNG010000138.1:0-37485 GCA_036495225.1 Galbitalea sp. | reverse complement strand
GGTCGCGCTGCACGGGCAAACCGTATTTCGCTCCGAAGCCATCACCGCGACCGGACGGTGAGAAAACGCTGAGCATGGTTGCACCACGGTCGCGGAGAGCCGCGACGGTTGTGGCCGCGTACTGCCCGGTGCCGACCACGAGCACTCGCGTGATCGACCAGTCGACGATGCGGCTCGACGCCAGTTCGAGGGCGAGGCGAACGAGTGAACGGCCAGCTCCGCCGATTGCCGTGTGCGTCTTCACACCGCGGCTCGTCTGCGTTGCGCGTTGGAACAGTCGCTCGAGCTCGCCTGTTGTCGTGCCATCCTCGCGAGCCCGCTGTAGTGATCGGCCCACCTGGCCCGCGATTTCGTCTTCTCCGACGACGATCGATTCGAGGCCGCTTGTGACGGCGAAGAGGTGGGTAACCACTTCGTCGCTGTGCAGGACCGTCACTGCGTCCCGCAGGTCCACTGAAGCGACACCGCTCGCGGTGCTCATGACGTCGACGAGTGCGTGAGTCGCCGAGATCGCTGCAGAATCCTCGACCTCCAGATACGCCTCGAACCGGTTGCAGGTGGCGAGCACAACGGCGCCGCGCACGGCCGGAGTCTTCTCGACGAGGGCGGCCGCGGCATCCGGTGCACCGAACGACAACTTCTCCAGCAGGTCGAAGCTCGCGTTGCGATGGTTTGCGGTGAGGCACAGGAGCACCTCCTAATGTTAGGTGCGTGCCCCCGCTTGAAGCTCATCCTTTGCTGAATGGTCTGACAACCAACTCCGACCTGATCCGTGCCTACCGTGGCGACCGGCCGGAGCGAACCCCCGTGTGGTTCATGCGCCAGGCCGGTCGATCGTTGCCCGAGTACCGGGAACTCCGCGTGGGAAACGCCATGCTCGACGCCTGCCTGACACCGGAACTCGCGAGCGAAATCACCCTCCAACCCGTGAGACGCCACAAGGTTGACGCGGCCATCTTCTTCAGCGACATCGTGATCCCGGTGAAGCTCGCGGGGGTGGGCGTCGAGATAGTGCCAGGTCGTGGCCCCGTGATCGAGAACCCGATTCGCACCGCATCGGATGTCGCGGCACTCCGGCCGATCGACCCGGATGCTCTGGCGCCGATTCGCGAGGGCGTCGCCGCGACCGTTGAGCAGCTGGGATCGACCCCGCTGATCGGCTTTGCGGGCGCGCCATACACGCTGGCGTCATACCTCGTGGAGGGTGGTCCGTCGAAGGACCAGCAGCGCGCCAGAACCATGATGTTCGCCGACCCGCACGCCTGGGCTGCACTACTTAACTGGTGCGCCGACGTCACGGGTGAGTTCTTGCGCGCCCAGGTCGAGGCCGGGGCATCCGCCGCCCAGCTGTTCGACTCGTGGGTCGGTTCGCTGAGCGAGGTCAACTACGTTCGCCGAGTCGCACCGCATTCGCGCCGGGCGCTCGATCACCTGCGTGGGCTTGACGTGCCGAAGGTGCACTTCGGGGTTGGCTCGGGAGAGCTCCTCGCGTCGATGTACTCGGTCGGGGCGGACGTGATGGGCGTGGATTGGCGGATTCCGCTGGATGAGGCCGAGCGTAGGCTCGGCGGAGGGGTGCCGCTGCAGGGCAACATCGACCCGGCTCTGCTTGCCGCGCCGTGGTCGATACTTGAGGCGCACGTTCGGGATGTCGTTGAACGCGGCAAAGCCGCGCCGTCCCACGTGGTCAATCTCGGTCACGGCGTTCCGCCAGACACCGACCCGGACGTGCTCACCAGAATCGTCGAATTGGTTCACAGCCTTGACTGACTTCGTCGTTGTCGGGGGCGGCATCGCGGGTTTGGTTCTCGCGCGCAGGCTGGCGCTCGGCGGCAAGACGGTCACGCTCCTCGAGGCGAGTGATCATCTTGGCGGCACCGTGACGCGCCACGAAGTCGGCGGGATCGACCTGGATGCCGGTGCGGAAAGCTTCGCAACACGAGGCGGGACTGTTGCGGCGCTCGCGACGGCCCTCGGGCTGGGGGGCGAGATCGTCGAACCCAATCCCGCCGGAGCGTGGCTCCAACCCGCGGTCGGGCCGGCCTTCCGCTTGCCAGAGAACAGCCTGCTCGGAATTCCCGGTTCTCCGCTGGCCACCGACGTCACTCCGATCATCGGAACGCGCGCAGCGTGGCGTGCCTATTCTGAGATCTTCCTGCCCGGTACCTACGCCGCTAACTCGAAGACGATTGGCGAGCTTGTGCGCAAACGGATGGGCGGCGACGTCCTCGACAAGCTGGTGCGTCCGGTCGTGCGCGGGGTGCACTCCGCGGATGTCGACAACCTCCCGGTCGACCGGGTCGCCCCCGGGTTGCGCGGAGCGATGCGCCGCACGGGGTCGCTCTCACACGCGGTTCTCGACCTGCGAATGACTTTGGCGCGAGCAGGGTCTGCTGTTGCAGGGATCCGCGGCGGCATCGCTCGCCTCGTCGATGAGCTCGAAGCCGACCTGGTCCGTTTCGGCGTTGACCTGCGCCTGAACGCTCGCGTGACCTCGGTGGAACCCGATCGCGCCATGGTGGACAGTTCGCGCGTCGATGGTCGCGTCGTGGTGGCTGCCCCTTCCATTCTCAGGGGCAAGGCCGACTCCGGCACTCGAGTGGTGCTTGCCACCCTCGTCGTGGATGAGCCGTCGTTGGATGCCGCGCCGCGCGGAACGGGAGTCCTCGTTGCGGAGGGTGCGGAGGGCATCCGTGCGAAGGCGCTGACCCATGCGACAGCCAAGTGGGAGTGGCTCGCACGGCGCGCCAACGGCAAGCACGTGCTTCGGCTTTCGTACGACGACGACCACGAAAACCTTGCCGAGGTTGCGCGCGAGGATGCCTCGCGGCTGCTGGGCGTTCGGCTCGCGACATCCACAGTCCTCGATTTTGCGAGGGTGGAATGGTATCGGCCGAAGGTTGTCGACGGTACCCCTGACGAGATCCCGCTCGCCGGTGAGAGCATTGCTGGTACGGGATTAGCCAGCGTCGTTGCCCAGGCGGAGTCGCTGGCTGGGAGTTTGCTCGGAGACGCCGAGGGTTAGCCGGGTCTACGCTGAAAGCGATGGGCGCGCAGGGGCCCCGCACGACAAGTAGAAAAGGAGAAACCCCATGAGAGGCAAAGTCCTTCTGGTGGTAGGTCTAGGAGTCGGGTACGTTCTCGGAGCGCGCGCAGGTCGCGAGAAGTATGACGACCTCGTCGACAAGGTGCAGAAGTTCTGGAATGACCCCCGCGTGCAGAAGCAGGCGAAGGTGGTCGGCGACTTCGTGAACGAGAAGGCACCGGATGTCGCGGACTTCGTGTCAACCAACGTGAAGAAAATCGTTCCGGACTCGACCTCATCGACGAAGCCTGCGGCGCGCAAGTCGCCGACCCCGAGGTCAACCACCCCCAAGGACTAGGTCATGTCGACGACAGGCCCAACCGAAGGCGTCGGTACAACCGGGTCGACACGGCCACCGAAGAAGCGGTCACTGCTGCAACTGCTGAGTGACGTGCCGCTGCTTGTGCGACAGCTCGTCCTCGACGAGATCGAGTCGCTCAAGCAGGAGATGATCTCCAAGCTCAAGGCGCTCGGAACCGGTGCCGGGCTGTTGTTGGCGGCGGCGATCCTCGCCCTGTTCTTCATTGGTTTCCTGCTGACCGCCGCAGTCTGGGGGCTTTCGCTCGTGATGCCCGGTTGGCTCGCGGCATTGCTCATGGCTGCGCTGCTGCTGGTGATCGGGGTGATCGTGGGACTGATCGGCTACAACATCCTGAAGAAGGGCATCCCGCCGGTGCCAAGCGACACCATCGACGGGCTGCAAAAGGATCTCAACGTGATCCGCGGAGTGGGAAAGCGAGCGTGAAAAGATGAGTGACGACATCCAGTCCCAGGTTGCGCGTACGCGCGCGAACCTCGAGACGACCCTCGACGAGATCGAGGACAAGTTCAACGTGCCGAAGCGTGTCGGAGAGTTGACCGAGAAGGCGAAAGCCTCGTACACGCGCAACCCGACCCCGTGGATCGTGGGCGCGACCGGTGTTGCGATCGTCGTGATCGGTGTCATCGCCTGGGCGATCTTCGGTGGGGACGACGAGTAGGGCGCTCTGTAAAGGTGCCCCCTTGGCACAAACGTGCCCGCGCGCCGGAGCACATTCGTCTCGACGGAGCACCTTCGCGCAGGTTTGATTTCGCCGAACCTGAGCGCCCGCTGAACGAGTGAAACTCGCCAATTAGACGCTGGCGGCGGCGCGGGGGAGGATAGAAGTCATGAACCCCCGCGCCGAAACGAGCGCCGGGACGCCCGAGAACCCCGAGTTGGGCTATGCCCTCTGGTCCGTCCTGCGACGTGACCCAACACGGCCCGATTCGACCGGCGACCTGAGTGCTGCCATCGAAGCCGTCGAGCGCGCCGGCGTGACGATCCGCGGCTGGTACGACGTGTCATCCATGCGTGCTGATGCGGACCTGATGGTCTGGCTGCACGGCGCAGAGCCAGAGAAGCTGCAGTGGGCGCTGCGCGAACTTCGCCGGAGTCCTCTCCTCAGCAACCTGCTGCCGACCTGGAACGTCATGGGCGTTCACCGCGACGCCGAATTCACCGCCAACCACCTGCCATCCTTCATGCGGGGCAAGGCGCCCGAGAAGTGGCTCACCGTCTACCCCTTCGTGCGCAGCTACGAGTGGTACCTGCTGCCAGACGAGGAGCGCCGTGCGATGCTCGGCAACCACGGTCGCAAGGGCGCAGAATTTCCGCAGGTGCTGCCAAACACGGTCGCTTCGTTCGCGCTGGGGGACTACGAGTGGATCCTCGCGCTCGAGGCACCCGAACTAGTCGACCTCGTCGACCTCATGCGTCACCTTCGCCAGACGGATGCTCGTCGCCACATTCGCGAGGAAGTCCCGTTCTATACCGGTCGCCGCATCGAAGTGAGTGAAATCGCCGAGGTGCTCTCGTGACGATTCCCCAGCAGCACGGCCGTGACGCCGCTGCGCAGCGCCCCGGAACCGGCGGTCGTGGGCCCACGAACGGCGTCGTGCCAGGAGCGACGGATGCTGCGGCCTTCGGCCCAGAGCACGTCGAGGTTCCCGTGGCCTACGACGCGATACTGCTCGCAAGCTTCGGCGGCCCGGAGGGCCAGGATGACGTCATCCCGTTCCTGCGCAACGTCACCCGAGGACGCGGCATCCCCGACGAGCGGCTCGAAGAAGTAGCGCACCACTACCGCGCGTTCGGCGGGGTGAGCCCGATCAACGAACAGAACCGCCAGTTGAAGGCCGCGCTCGAGGCCGAGTTGGCCGGCCGCGGCATCGACCTGCCGGTGCTGTGGGGCAACCGCAACTGGGAGCCGTACCTCAGCGAGGCCATAGCGGAGGCGAAGGATCGCGGCTTCACCAAGCTCATCGCGATCGGCACGAGCGCGTACAGCTCGTATTCGAGCTGCCGCCAGTACCGCGAGGACTATGCGATTGCTCTCGAAACGACTGGCCTCGAGGGCGACATCGAGATCGACAAGGTGCGCCAGTTCTTCGATCACCCGGGGTTCGTAGAGCCATTTATCGAAGGCCTCCGGCAAGGGCTGGCGGATGTCACGGCCGCAGGTTTTGCACACGATGAGACTCACGTGCTCTTCTCGACACACAGCATTCCCTCCACTGACGCCGCGAAGAGCGGGCCGGCGGAGCGCGGATTCGGCGCCGGCGGTGCTTACGAGGCGCAGCACCTCGCGGTGGCCGAAGTCGTCATGGCTGCGACGGACTCGACGACTGTCCCTTGGTCGCTCGTCTACCAGTCACGCTCGGGCCCCCCGACGCAACCCTGGCTCGAGCCGGACATCAACGACGCCATGCGCGAGCTCGCCGCATCCGGAACCAAGGCCTTCGTCATCGTGCCGCTCGGTTTCGTGAGCGATCACATGGAGGTCAAGTGGGACCTGGACACCGAAGCCATGGAGACGGCGGAGGAGCTCGGGGCGTTCGCGGTTCGCGTGCCGACTCCCGGCGTCCATCACGCTTATGTCAGTGGACTCGTTGATCTCGTGCTCGAACGGGTCAACGGAACTCCGACCGCTGACCGTCCGGCCCTGACGGCGCTTGGCCCCTGGTACGACGTGTGCCGCCCGGGATGCTGCGAGAACGTGCGCCTCGGTTTCAAGCCTGCGTTGGCGGGGTTGGCGCCGTGACCGTCATCCGGATCGGAACCAGAGGGAGCGCGCTCGCCCTCGCCCAGACGAAGACAGTTGCGGCAGCCCTCGAGAAGGCTGGCGCAACTGTCGAACTTGTCACCATCACGACAGAGGGCGACACCTCGAAGGCATCTCTCGCGAGCCTTGGCGGCACCGGGGTCTTTGCGAGCGCGCTGCGCGAGGCACTGCTTGACGGGCGTTGCGACGCGATCGTCCACTCGCTCAAGGACCTGCCGACGGCAGCACACCCGGGACTCGTCATTGCGGCGACCCCCAAGCGCGAAGATGCCCGCGATGCGCTCTGCGCACGCGACGGTCTCACACTTGATACCTTGCCCGCCGGCGCCAAAGTCGGAACCGGCTCGCCGCGGCGCAAGGCTCAGCTGCTCTCTCGTCGTCCCGATCTTGAGGTAGTCGACATCCGGGGCAATGTTGACACGCGACTCGCACGGGTCGGCGCCGCTTCGACAAGCTCAGCGCCCGGCGGCTCAGCGACCGATTTGGACGCGGTCATCCTCGCAGCCGCCGGGCTCACCCGTCTCGGTCGACTGGATGCTGTCACCGAGTTCCTGAACCTCGACGGCTGGCCGACGGCACCCGGGCAGGGCGCCGTAGCCATCGAGGTTCGCGCAGGCGAGGAGAAGCTGGTTTCGGCACTCGACCACAAGTCGACCCGCACCATCGTCGATGCCGAGCGTGAAGTGCTCGCTCTGCTCGAAGCCGGATGCGCTGCGCCGGTCGGTGCACACGCTTTCGTCGAGGACGGGCTGCTCTTTCTCAGTGCTCGGGTGTACAGCCTCGACGGAACAACTCAACTAACGAGTTCGCACGCGCTGTATCTTTCTGACGTGAAGCAACCCGGCTCCGAACTCGCTCAGCGCGTCGCGCGTGAGTTGCTCGACGGCGGAGCCGCAACCATCGCGCCGCTGGGGTCGAAGTCATGACACCGGAGAAGCCGTTGGCCGGACTGCGCGTTCTGGTTCCCCGCGGCGGCAAATGGGGCGACGGTGTCGCTGCGAGCCTGCGCGGTTTCGGAGCGGTGCCAGTCATTGCGCCGCTGATCAACTTCGCGGCATCCGATGACGAGGCCGGCCTCGCCGTCGCGCTCCACGACCTGCAGAATGGCGAATTCACCTGGCTCGTCATCACGAGTGCGACGACCGTTGACGTGCTGATGAGTCAGAACGTGCGCATCCCGGAGACAACCAAAATCGCCGCAGTCGGCGAGACCACGGGTGCGGCGCTCGCGCTCGCCGGCTATCACGTCGACTATGTGCCAGAGGCCGACAACTCCGCGCGCGGACTTGTGAAGGAGTGGCCGCACGGGGAGATCGCCGGGCGAGTGCTCGTGCCGCAGTCAGACATCGCGGAGCCGACCCTGGTGAGCGGGCTGACATCCCTCGGTCTCAACGTGCAGTTCGTGTCTGCCTATCGGACCGTTGGCGTTCCGGTCACCGATCACGTGCGGGCGGATGTCGCGGACGGCCGCATCGGCGCGATCCTCGTCACCTCTGGGAGCGTTGCACGACAGATTGCTGCCCAACTCTCGCCGCTCCCGCAGTCGACGATCGTCGCCTGCATCGGACCGCGCACGGCCTACGATGCCCGGGCCGCGGGCCTTACGGTGCACGTCATCGCCGAGAATCGTTCTGCGACCTCGCTTGTCGAGTCGCTGGTTGAGTACGCGACGAGCCACGGAGGTACCGCAAGTGTCTGATCCGCTGCATCCGTCCCTCCGTCCCCGTCGGCTTCGCGCGACTCCGGCTCTGCGCAGGCTGGTTTCGGAGACCAGCCTCGATGCGGCGCAACTCGTGCTGCCCATGTTCGTGCGCGAGGGTGCCACGGAGCCGATGCCCATCCCGTCGATGCCCGGCGTAGTGCAGCATTCACTCGACAGCTTTCCAGCGGCGCTCGAACAGGCGGCGGCAGCGGGCATCGGTGGCGTCATGCTCTTCGGTGTCCCGGAGAAGAAGGATGCCGTCGGCTCGGGTGCTGTCGACCCCAACGGGATCTTGAACCTTGCGACTCGCCTCGCGGTGAAGACCGTCGGAGACGCGCTCGTGGTGCAGACGGACCTGTGTCTCGACGAGTTCACGGATCACGGGCACTGCGGGGTTCTGTCGAGCGATGGTTCGATCGACAACGACGCGACCCTTGCGGTCTACCGCGAGATGGGCCTCGCCCAGGCGGACGCGGGTTCTGCACTGCTTGGGCTCTCCGGGATGATGGACGGCCAGGTCGCCGCCGTGCGAGACGCCCTCGACTCTGCCGCGCACCAGAGCACCCCGATCCTCGCCTACTCGGCCAAGTACTCATCGGCGATGTATGGCCCGTTCCGCGACGCGGTGCAGTCCTCCCTCATTGGCAATCGACGTACGTACCAACTCGATCCCGGTAACCGGCGTGAGGGGTTACGTGAGATCGAACTGGACATCGCGGAGGGTGCAGACATCGTGATGGTGAAGCCAGCCGGCGGATACCTCGATGTGCTTGCCGACGCAGCAGCGATCAGCACGGTCCCCGTGTGGGCCTATCAGGTAAGCGGCGAGTACTCGATAATCGAGGCAGCGGCCGCGAACGGCTGGATCGACCGGGACCGCGCCGTCCTCGAGAGCGTCCTCGGCATCCGTAGGGCCGGCGCCGACGCGATCCTCACCTACTTCGCGATCGAGCTTGCCGAGCGGCTGACAACCGGCGGTCGCGAGTGGTGAACGGCAACGACCGCCAATTCGCGCGGGCGCAGCAGTCCATTCCGGGTGGGGTGAACTCGCCGGTGCGGGCCTATGGCTCGGTGGGTGGCGTGCCCAGGTTCCTGGTGTCGGCCCGTGGCGCGTATGTGACGGATGTCGACGGTCGCGAGTATGTCGACCTGGTGAGTTCGTGGGGGCCGGCGATTCTCGGCCACGCGCATCCTGAGGTCGTCTCGGCGGTGCAGGCCGCCGCCGCTCGAGGACTCTCGTTCGGCGCTTCAACACCCGGCGAGACCGAACTCGCCGAACTCGTCCGGGAGCGAGTGAGCAATCCGGGGCGCACAGACGACGAGGCGCTGCAGGCGCCGATCGAAAAGATTCGTCTGGTGTCGACAGGCACCGAAGCCACGATGACGGCGATTCGCCTGGCACGCGGATTCACCGGGCGCGACCTTCTCGTCAAGTTCGCCGGCCACTATCACGGACACTCGGACGGCCTTCTGGCCGAGGCGGGCTCCGGGGTTGCGACGCTTGCCATGCCAGGCTCCGCGGGAGTGACGGCCGCGACCGCCGCGCAGACTCTTGTGCTGCCGTACAACGACCTCGATGCCGTGCGTGAGGTTTTCGCGAAGCATCCGGACCGCATCGCCGCCGTGATCGTCGAGGCTGCAGCCGCGAACATGGGGGTTGTTCCGCCGACACGTGGCTTCAACCGCGAGCTGTCCCGCATCGCGCACCAGAATGGCGCTCTACTGATTTTCGATGAGGTGCTCACGGGGTTCCGGGTTGGCCCAGCCGGATGGTGGGGGCTCGAGGCCGCGCGCATCGTTCCGGATGGCGCCGGCTGGCAACCCGATCTCGTCACCTTCGGCAAGGTCGTCGGCGGCGGAATGCCGCTAGCCGCGCTCGGCGGACGAGCGGATGTCATGGACCATCTCGCACCGCTCGGCCCGGTCTATCAGGCGGGCACGCTGAGCGGTAACCCGGTCGCGGTGGCCGCGGGAATTGCGACGCTGCGTCTGGCCGACCGCGAGGTCTACGCGAAGCTCGACGCGACCGCGAACACGCTGGCCGGTGCCGTGTCCGAGGCGCTCGCGGCCGAGGGCGTCGAGCACGTCGTGCAGCGCGCGGGCAACTTGTTCTCGTTCGCGTTTACCGGGACCGCGCCGCGCAACTACGACCAGGTGCGCGCTCAGTCGTCGTATCGCTATGCGCCGTTCTTCCACTCGATGCTCGACTCCGGGGTCTCCCTTCCGCCCTCCGTCTTCGAGGCCTGGTTCGTGTCGGCCGCGCACGACGATGGGGCGGTTGGTCGCATCCTCTCGGCGCTTCCCGCAGCGGCGAAGGCTGCGGCTGCTGCGCGTCCCGAGTAGGTCTGGCGCGGGCCTGCCGCCCGCGTCGGTGCTGGCGCTTGCATAACTCCTGAGTTTCGCGGCGGGCGCACCGCAGACTGCTGCTTTCAGGCAGGCGCGGGTTGCTGTGCGCATAACTCAGGCAGGATTTACCGCGCGCCAGAAACTGCCCCGGAAACATGCAGATGCCGGGAGCCCCGGCCGAAATCTGCCTGAGTTATGCGCAGCAGCGCATCGCGGACAAACGGGCGCGCGCGGCGCCCGGCGCGCGCGGCCGCTAAGGCGAGCTACTTCACCACGAGCGACAGCACAAGTGCGGCCGTCGCGAGCAGGGGCGCCAACCCCTGGGTCGCCGCGGCGCGGGCGAGCCGCGGTTGGGTGACCAGTAACACCAGCGAAGCGAGCAGCATGCTGCCGACCGCGAACAGCGCGACCGCGATACCGACATCTCTGTATGGCCCGTCGAGGATGAAGCCGAACCCGACGAAGCCGCCGATCGCAAGGAAGAGGTTGTAAAAACCCTGGTTCAGGGCCATCGGTCTGACGACATCCGCATCGTCCTGGGTTTTTAGGCCGAAGCGCTTCCAGGTTGCTGGCTTGTGCCACTGCACGCTCTCGAGCCAGAAGATCCCGACGTGAATCACGGATGCGATGACGACGAAGATCGCGCCGATGATCAGGAGGATGGCGGACATGAGGGTTAGTGTGGCACGGATGAGCGCCAGCAGGCTATCGACACAGTGCTGTATCGCTGGCGGTGGTCCGGCAGGCATGATGCTTGGGCTCTTGCTGGCACGGGCGGGCATCAACGTCATCGTTCTCGAGAAGCACGCCGACTTCTTCCGCGATTTTCGGGGCGACACCATCCATCCGTCGACCCTTGACCTGATCGACCAGTTGGGCCTCAGGGAGCAGTTCGACGCAGTGCCGCTCAGCTCGCTGAAGACGCTCGACATGGTGATCAACGGGCTGCGACTGACGCCGCTCAACTTCGGACTGCTGCGCGGAAACGATCGTCTCGTGATCATGCCACAGTGGGATTTCCTGTCCATGTTGAGCGCGGCCGCTCATCAGCTGCCGACTTTCACGCTGCTGATGAACGCTGAAGCCGTGGAGTTGGTTCGCGACGGAGAACGTGCCACCGGCGTTGTCGCCGAAACCGCAGACGGCCGCGTCGAGATCACGGCAGACCTCACGGTCGCGGCGGACGGAAGGGACTCCACATTGAGGGATGACTCGGGGCTCAGGCTCATTGAGTTCGGAGTACCCGTGGACGTGCTGTGGTTTCGCTTGCCCAGACCCTCGGCGAATCCACCCGACACTCTCGCGTACATCACGCCGACCACGATGTTCATCACGATCCCGCGCACCGACTACTACCAGACGGCTCGGCTCATCCCCAAGGGGGGCTTCGATGCGATTCGAGCGGCGGGCCTCGACGAGTTTCGTGAGGCGTTGAGCGCGTCGGTGCCTTTTCTGCGACCGTCCGCCGCGGCGATCGCGAGCTGGAACGACGTCAAGCTCCTCACCGTGCAGGTCAACCGGCTCGAGCAGTGGTCGTTCCCCGGGTTCCTCTGCATCGGTGACGCGGCGCACGCGATGTCGCCCGCTTTTGGGGTCGGGATCAACTACGCGATTCAGGATGCCGTCGCCGCAGCGAACCTGTTGGTTGGTCCGCTGCGACGCGGTTCGCTGTCCGCAACCGATCTGGAACGGGTGCAGAGCAGACGGGCGGGACCCGCGAAACGCATGCAGGACATCCAGCTTCGATTGCACTCTGTCGTCGGGAGACCAGGTGGGGGTCGCCTGTTACCTTCGCCTGTGCCCGCCGCGACCCGCAGGTTGCTGCGGGTAGTCATTCCGCCGGCGCGATTCTTCACCGCGCGACTCATCGGGCGTGGATTCCGGCCGGAGCGGATCCGCCCAGCGGTACTCTCGCCACGAGAACCCGCCTAGTCGCCCTGCGCCTCCAGCGACACGTCGTTCCACTTCTCCCAGGTCTCGATGCGCGAGGCGTAGTCGGCCTTCGCCGTCGCCAGCGGAGTCCTGCCGAAGAAGACGCGCAGCGGTGGCACCTCGGCATCCACGATCTTGAGAACGGCAGCTCCAGTGGCTGCAGGGTTGCCACGGCTCGGCGATGCCGCCGCGCGAAACTCGTCGACGCGCTTGTGCAGGTCGGCGTAAGCGGGCAGGGGGTCGGCATGCTTCGCGGATGCGCCACCCCAGTCGGTCGAGAAACCGCCCGGTTCGATGAGCGTGACCTTGATGCCGAACCCCGCGACCTCCTGGGAGAGCGCCTGGCTGAATCCCTCGAGCGCCCACTTGGAGGCGTGGTACGCGCCGATATTCGGGAAAGCGCTGATGCCGCCGATCGACGACACCTGGATGATGTGGCCGCTGCCCTGCTCGCGCATGAAGGGGAGGGCTGCCTGGGTGATCCAATAGGCGCCGAACAGGTTGGTTTCTAGCTGGTCGCGAAGTTCCTTCTCACTGATCTCTTCGGTGAAACCGAACTGGCCGTAGCCGGCGTTATTGATGACGATGTCGAGGCTGCCGAAGACGTCGTGGGCGCGAGCCACTGCCGCGAAGTCGGCCTCGCGGTCGGTGACGTCGAGTTCGAGGGGGAGCAGCGCATCGCCGTACTTGTCGGCGAGGTCGGAGAGGCTTTCGAGGTTGCGGGCGGTGGCGGCGACGCGATCCCCGCGCTCGAGTGCGGCGATGGCCCACTCCCGTCCGAACCCGCGGGAGGTGCCTGTGATGAACCAGTTCTTTGTCATACTCCGAGGCTAGAACTTGGAGTGCACTCTAAGTCAACCCAAATCAAGGATGGGCTACGCCCGCACGTCGACGACGGTACGGCCGCGAAGTTCTCCCCGCAAGATCGCGGCGCCAGCATCCACTGCCCCGGCCAGGTTTACGGATGTTGTCAGCGAGTCGAGCAGGTCGAGGTCGAGATCGCGGGCGAGCAGTGACCACGCCGCCTCGCGCTTCGGCATCGGGCACTCGACCGAGTTGATCCCCGCGAGCGTAACGCCGCGCAGGATGAAGGGCATCACTGTGAGTGGCAGATCCGAGCTGCCGACCAGCCCGCAGGCCGTGGCCGTTCCGCCGTACACCGTCTGGGAGATCGCATTGGCCAGGGTGTGCCCTCCGACCGAGTCGATGACGCCAGCCCAGCGCTGTTTCTGCAGCGGGCGACCGGGCTCCTCGAGCTCCGAACGCGAAATCGTGTCGGCCGCACCGAGCGAGAGCAGGTAGTCGAGATGCTCGGGACTACCGGTTGAAGCGATGACACGCTTGCCAGCGGCCGCAAGGAGCGCGATAGCGATCGATCCGACCCCGCCGGATGCGCCGGTCACGAGCACGTCGCCCTCGACGGAGCCCAACGCGAGCACCGAGAGCGCAGCGGTAAATCCGGCGGTCCCGATAGCGGCCGCTCGTTTCGCGGAGATGCCGGACGGCAGACCGACCAGCCACGAGCCATCCACGATCGCACGCTCACTCAGGCCGCCATTGCGGGTCTCGCCTATCCCCCAGCCGTTGAGCACGACGGCATCGCCGACGTTCCAGCGCTCCGAGGATGACGACGCCACCGTGCCAACCAGATCGATGCCCGGGATGAGCGGGTTAACCCGCATCACGCCCTGGCCGCCGCTCAGCGCGAGGCCATCCTTGTAGTTGATGCCTGACCATTCGACATCGACCACCACGTCCCCGTCACCGAGTTCGGCGTCCGTGACATCGTCGCGCAGCGCAACGGTCACTCCCTCATCGGATTTCGTCACCTGCAGCGCTCGCGTCATCAGCCGAACAGCACCTTTGCTTCTTCGTAGCGGTCCTCGGGGACAGTCTTCAACGTGCCAAGCGCCTCGCTGAACGGAACGTGCACAATTTCGGTGCCGCGCAGCGCGACCATGCGACCCCAGTGGCCTTCGACCACGGAGCGCATTGCGGCCATCCCGAGCCTGGTCGCGAGCACCCGGTCGAAGGCGGACGGCGTTCCACCGCGCTGGATGTGGCCGAGGGTCGTCGCGCGGGTCTCGATGCCGGTGCGCTCCTCGATGATGGGCGCGATCAGTTCGCCGATGCCGCCGAGACGGGGGCGGCCAAAGGCGTCCAGCCCGCGCTCGGAGTGCGCGTCATCCATGGTGTCGAGGGCGAAGCCTTCCGCGACGACGACGAGCGGAGCGCGGCCACGGTTGTGCGCCTCGGTCACCCACTCGCAAATCTGGTCGATGGATGTCTTCTGCTCCGGAATCAGGATGACGTGAGCTCCTGCCGCCATGCCCGAGTGCAGCGCGATCCAGCCGACGTGGCGGCCCATGACCTCCGCGACCATGCAGCGGTCGTGCGCGTCGCCGGTGGTGCGGAGACGGTCCATCGCCTCGGTCGCGATCTGCACCGCCGTGTCGAATCCGAAGGAGTAGTCGGTTGCATCCAAATCGTTGTCGACGGTCTTCGGAACGCCGACGATCTTGATTCCCGCATCCGTCAGCCTCTTCGCCGCGGCCAGCGTGCCTTCTCCGCCAATGGCGATGAGCGCGTCGATGCCATTCTCGGCCATGACCTCGTTGACACGATCAACACCGCCGCGACCTTCGAACGGGTTCGTGCGCGAGGTGCCAAGAATCGTGCCACCCTGCTTGCTGATGCCCTTGACCTCGTGGCGGCCCAGCGGAATCACGTCATTTTCGACGACACCGCGCCAACCGTTCTTGAAGCCGACGAACTCGAGGTCATGCACCACCATGCCGGTGAGAACCGCTCCACGGATGACGGCATTCAGACCCGGGGCATCGCCACCGCTAGTGAGGATTCCGATTCTCATACGTTTATCTTGCCCGAGATTCGAGGGCATGCCGGTCGCAGCGAGTGCCGGCGGCATGCTCATCGCAGACCACCAGCTGTATGCGGCATGCCGGGTCGCCGCAGTTTTCAATTCGGGATGTCGCGAGCCCGCACAAGTAGCAGTGGCCAACCACAGCCGCAGCATCGCTGAACTCGATGGCCTTGCGATCGTCGAACACGTACAGCGAGCCCTCCCAGAGACCCTTGTCTCCGAACTCTTCGCCGTACTTCACGATGCCACCGTCGAGCTGGTAGACCTCCGAGAACCCACGGCTCAGCATGAGGCTCGAGAGCACCTCGCAGCGGATCCCTCCGGTGCAATACGTGACGACCGGCGTGTTCTTGAGATGGTCAAACACGCCGCGGTCAAGCTCCGCGACGAAGTCACGGGTGTTGGCGACATCCGGAACCACGGCGTTCCGAAAGTGCCCGATCTCGGCCTCGAAGCCATTGCGTCCATCGAAGAACGTAACGTCCTTCTGGGCGACCAGATCGTTGAGTTCCTTGGGTGACAGCTTGGTGCCACCGCCGACGACACCGTGCTCGTCGACGCGCAACTCGCCTGGTGCGCCGAAGCTGACGATCTCATCGCGTACGCGCACGCTCAGCCGCGGGAAGTCGTCGCCCTTGCCCTCGCTCCACTTGAAGTCGATGTCCTTGAACGCCGGATACTGCCGGGTTTTGCGCACGTACTTCTTGACGTCTTTGAGCTCGCCGCCGATTGTGCCGTTGATGCCATCCTTCGAAATGAGGATGCGACCCTTCAGGCCGAGCGACTCGCAGAGGTCGCGCTGCCACAGCCGAATGGCGTCGGGATCGGCCAGTGGCGTGAACACGTAATACAGCAGGATCTTGGGCACGCTCACCCCACCACCCTAACTTTCCTTTTTCAGGAGGTGCTGGGGGCGAAAAAGGAAGAGACAGGAGCGCGGGTTAGGGTTCCGGTGTGGATGTTGTGAGCGCGGGGTTAGTCAGCACCGTGTATCGGCCGCGGGGTGAGCTCAACCTGCGGCAGACCCTCTCGCCGCTCATCCGGGGCGCGGCGGACCCGACCCACCGCTGGGAGGGCGCGGCGCTCTGGCGCACCGTCAACACCTCGGCCGGTGCGGCGACACTGCATCTCGTGCAGCGTGGCGACGAGGTGCACGCGACCGCATGGGGTCCGGGGGCCGAGACGGTCATCGCCGGAGTACCAGAACTCTGCGGCGATGGCGACGACTGGTCAGACCTGGACCTCACCCCAAACCCTTGGCTGACCGAAGTGCTGCGAACGTCGCCGGGGCTCAGGCTGCTACGAACCAACCTCGTCTTCGAAGCGCTCCTGGCCGCGATCCTCGAGCAGAAGGTCACCACGATAGAGGCGCGTCGTTCGTGGCGTTACCTCGTCTCGAAGTATGGTGCTGAACCGCCGGGGCCGGCACCCCAAGGAATGCGCGTCTTTCCCAGTGCTGAGGTCTGGCGTCGAATCCCGTCGTGGGAGTGGCACCGCGCTGGGGTCGGACCGCAGCGGTCGGAGACGGCCGTGCGCGCAGCATCCGTCGCCTCGTCGCTCGAACGCACGCTTTCGCTCGGACGCGGCGGACCGGATGTCGCGAGCAAGCTCCGCTCCCTCCCCGGCATCGGAGTGTGGACGGCGGCAGAGACGACCCAGCGAGCTCACGGCGACCCGGACTCGCCGAGCGTCGGCGACTACCACCTGCCAGCGATCGTCGGTTACGCACTGATCGGCCAGGCTGTTGACGACGACGGGATGCTCGAACTCCTGGCCCCGTACGCCGGCCATCGACAACGGGTCATGCGACTGATCGAGTTGAGTGGCGTGCGCGAGCCGCGGCGTGGCCCGCGCATGACGATCCAGGACCACCGGGCCCACTAGCCGGTGGCGTCGGTGTAGCGAGAAAAGGGAAATCCCAGTAGCGCCATTATTCAAACGGAAGGCCTAAACCGGCGCTCGACCTGTGGGGGCTGCACAGTCGAGCGCCCCCGTCGAGCGTCGGACGTTACCGTTGCTGGGTGAACCTCTTGCTGCGCACCCTTCTCATGATGCTGACCAGCCGGCGGAAGTCGCCGCTGAGTTTTCGGGATGTCGGGCGCATCTCGCTGCGCGTGCTACCAACCGACCTCGACCTGCTCGGGCACGTCAACAACGGCATCTACCTGTCGCTGATGGATCTCGGTCGAATGGACATGATGATCCGCAGCGGCAACTGGGACGCACTGAGCAAGCTGGGCTGGGCGCCGGTCGCGCAGAACGTCACTGTCAGCTACCGACGCTCGCTGAAGCTCTGGCAGCGATACATCATCGAGACCAAGGTCGTCGGTTTCGATGACAAGGCCATGTATACCGAGCAGCGCTTCATTCGCGGTGGCGAGGTCTACGTGCAGGGCTACATGCGTGCGCGGTTCGTCAAGAAGGCGGGCGGCACCGTGAGCGTCGCCGAACTCGGCGAACTGGCCGGCATCGATCCGGCAACCATGCCGGCTCCCGAGTGGATGACCGATTGGGCGGCAGACGTGAAGATGCCGCCGGCGAAGGCGAGCTTCCCGAGCGACTGGGCCTAGCGCCTCGGACGTCGAGTTCGGGCCCTGAGGCTCACGAAGGGCCGTACGCGAACAGTCCCTCGGGGTCGTACGCCTCACGCACCTCCGCGAGCCGCGAAAAGATCGCCGGCGACCACATCGCCGCGTAAGCATCGCGAGATTCGATCTTGCCGCCGAAATTGACGTTGTTTTCCGCGGACGCCCAGGGAGAGATTGCTGTGATCACGGCGTCGCTCGCGGCGGGAAGCACGGTGTCGAACAGGGCCGGGTTCGGCACACCGACCAGGTTGAAGGTGTAGTTCGCGCAGCGGCCGCCGACAGCCGATCCGGAGGGAACATCTGTCGCCGTTGCTGAGCCGATGTGTCGCACCTCGGTAGCAACGAACGGGAAGTTCTGGCCGAATCCCGAGAAGCCGAGCAGCGCCGTCGTGAAATCCTGATCGGCGTGCGCCAGGAGGTGCCCTCTGGTCCATCCGACGGTGGGGTCGGGCGGGTCGTTGTGAATCGCGCCGATCGCGGAGGCGGGCATCTCGCCAAGGGCGTCGATGTACACCGGGGCCGCGGCACGCAGTGGGGCGGCGAGCGCCTCGCCTTCTGAGGGGTCCCCCGGAAACGCGAAACGCACCGACAGCAGCGTGTGCCCTCGGAGAGGCTCAGGGATGAACGGCAGATCGGGCATGCGAAGGATCACGGCACTGGTCGTCACACGTGGATCCGCTTTCGCGGTGTAGTCAACCCAGGCGCGGAACGCCGGCTCGATGTTTTCGGCGTCGTACATGAGCGAGCCCCCGTAGAGCGTTGGCAGTTCGACCAACTCGAGCTGCACCTCAGTGACGACAGCAAGGCCGCCCTTGCCGCCGCGGAGCGCCCAAAACAGGTCGGGATGCTCGGCGACGGAAGCGCGCACCAACTCGCCATCGGCGGTCACGACCTCGAACGAGCGCACGTGGTCGCTTGCGAATCCGTGACTGCGAGCGAGTGGACCGAGACCGCCGCCGAGCAGGAACCCGATCGCGCCAACCGTGCCGGACGAACCCGTGATCGGCGCGAGCCCGTGTTCGGCCGCCGCGGCGATCACCGGATCCCAGTAGACCCCTGCGCCGAGCGTCGCGATGCGCGTTGCCGGGTCGATTGAGATCTGATTCAGCCTGCGGGTCAGGATGAGCACGCCGTCGGTCACTGCAGACTCCGAGCCGTGACCGGTGCCCTGAACGCGCACGGCGAGCCCGTTGGCCTTCGCAAACTTGACCGCTTCGACGACGTCGGCCGCTGAGGTCGCGCCGACCGCGATATCTGGAGTGTGGGTGAAATTTCGTATCCAGGCGAGAACTTCGTCGTCGAAACCTTCATCGCCCCGCGTGAGAACCGGGCCAGCGACTCGCGAGCGTAACTCTGCAACCTCGATCATCGTTCGAACCTAGCGGGGTCAGACGACATTGGGGCGAATTCAGTCGGTCAGTTCGAGAACCGCCATCGCCGCATTGTGGCCGCCGATGCCGCTGACGGCGCCACCGCGTTGCGCGCCGGAGCCACAGATCAGGATTCGCGGATGTCTCGTCGCGACACCCCAACGCTCGGCGGGTGTGGCCATGGGCGCGTCATCCTCGGCGAAGGGCCACGACAGCGGTCCGTGAAAGATGTTGCCCCCGGGCATCCCGAGGGCAAGCTCGATGTCGAGAGTCGTCTTCGTCTCGATCGTTGGGTGACCGTCCGCGTCGACGAGCAGCAGCGGTTCGATCGGCTCGTCGAGCACGGAGTTCAGGGACGCGACAACTGCCGCCTGCAGTTCGGTGCGCATCAGGTCATTGTTGGAGCTCGAAACCAACCTGTCGGGAGTGTGCAGCCCGAACACCGTGAGGGTTTGCGCTCCGGAGGCGCGAAGTTCGGGTGAGAGGATGCTCGGGTCGGTGAGGGAGTGACAGTAGATTTCGCAGGGCAGGGGGCTCGGTATCATCCCCGACACCGCCTGGCCGAATGCCTGGTCGAGCTGCGACCAGAGCTCGTTGATGTGGAAGGTGCCGCCGAAAGCAGCCTCGGGGGCGACGGAGTTGTCGCGCAGGCGCGGGAGTCGCGAAAGCAGCAGATTGACCTTCACCTGGGCGCCCTCGGGGCGAATCGAGCCCAGTCCCTCAGGTCCGGACCCTTCGAGTGCCTCAGGGACCCTTGTCGCCTCGGTCCCCGGCGCCTCGGTCCCTGAGCCTGTCGAAGGGCCCCCAACCAACCCCTCCAACACATACGGCGCAACGTTCGCCAACACGAAGTCGCCCGCGACAACGACCTCTGAGTCGCTGAACAGGTAGGTGACCTCGCCGTCCGGCGTGACGCCGATGACGTCAGCACCCGTCAGGATTTCTGCGCCCGCTCGGCGGGCAGCATCCAGCAGTTCGACTGAGACGGCGCCCATGCCGCCCACGGGGACATCCCAGTTTCCGGTCTCGTTGCCGATCACGTGATAAAGGAAACAGCGGTTCGCCGCCAGGCTGTCGTCGACGTTCGGCGCAAACGTGCCGATCAGCGCGTCGGTCAGCACCACGCCGCGCACGAGGTCGTCCTGGAAGGTCGACTCGATCGTTGAACCGATGGGTCGTTCGATCAGCGAATCCCACAGCTCGTCGTCACCGAGCGCCGACCGGGCTTCTGAGCGCGTAAGCAGCGGCTCCGTAACTGTCGGGAACAGCGTGCGGGCCAGCTTCGCGGTGCCCTCGTAGAAGGAGCTCCATGCCGAGGCATCCGCCCCGAGTGCGACCGCGGTCGCGACCGGATCGCTTCCGTCGATGAGCACGCCGGTGTCGCTGTTCGGGCGAGGCGTATATGAGGAGAAGCGCCGGCGCCTCAGCTCGATGTTGAGTCCGAGGTCCCGGATGATGCGGGCCGGAAGCAACGACACGAGGTAGGAGTATCGCGAGACCCGAGCATCCACCCCGCGGAAGGATTGAGCGGAAACCGCCGCCCCACCCACCCGGTCGAGCCGTTCGAGAACGAGGACGCGCTTGCCTGCCTGCGCCAGGTAGGCGGCGGCTGCGAGCCCATTGTGTCCGCCGCCAACGACGACAACGTCGTACCTCGTGGTCATGGGCCAAGTCTAGGAGTGCCGTCAAGGCCAGCATTTCGGCCCGCTCGTGGCCTAGTGTCGAGAGCATGTCCAGTGCTGAACCCGGCCTCACTGTGCCCTCTTCGGAGTTGGCGGCTGACGCGATCGCCACTGTGCGACGCTGGCTTGCCGAGTCGGCATCCGTTCCTCCAGACAAGAGCGCGCAGCGACTTGCTGGCGTTCTCCGGGATCCCGTGGGGCTCGACTTCACGCTCGGGTTCGTCGACCGAGTGGTGCGGCCGGAAGACCTTCGCGTTGCCGGTCGCAACCTCGAAAGACTGAGCCGGGCGACCCCGACCTTCCTGCCCTGGTACCTGCGATTCGCGATCATCTTCGGGGGAGGGTTCGCGGGAATACTGCCGTGGCCGATCGTGCCGATTGCTCGAGCGGTTCTTCGTCGAATGGTCGGGCATCTGGTCATTGACGCGACTCCGAAGCGGCTGGACAAGACGCTGCGCAAACTGAGGCGACCGCGCATCCGTTTGAATATCAACCTGCTCGGCGAGGCCGTTCTCGGTAACGACGAGTCCGACCGTCGCCTCGAGGGCACTCGCGAACTGCTCGAGCGGAACGATGTCGACTACGTGTCGATCAAGGTCTCGTCGGTTTCGGCTCAGCTTTCCATGTGGGCCTTCGACGAGACGGTCACACGCGTGGTCGAACGCCTGACCCCCCTCTACGAGTTGGCTGCCGTCAGCCCGCGTCCCAAGTTCATCAATCTCGACATGGAAGAGTTTCGAGACCTCGACCTCACGATCGCGGTGTTCACCAAGTTGCTCGACCAACCGCAGCTCGCGCGTCTCGAGGCCGGCATCGTGCTTCAGACGTACCTACCTGATGCGCTCGGGGCGCTCGAGGAGTTGACCGCGTGGGCGATCGACCGTCGCGCTCGCGGAGGTGCCGGTATCAAGGTGCGCATCGTGAAGGGGGCAAATCTCGCGATGGAGCAGGTCGACGCGAAACTGCACGGGTGGCCACTCGCGACCTACCCGCACAAGGTGGAGACGGACACCAACTACAAGAGAGTGCTCGGCTGGGCGTTCACCCCCGAGCACACCGACGCCGTGCGCATCGGTGTGGCCGGGCAGAACCTCTTCGACATTGCGTACGCGTGGCTGCTGGCAAAACAGCGTCGGGTCGACACTCGGGTCGACTTCGAGATGCTGCTCGGCATGGCCGCGGGGCAAGCCGAGGTCGTCAAGCAGGATGTCGGCGGGCTGCTGCTCTACACACCTGTCGTCTATCCGACGGAGTTCGACTCGGCGATCAGTTATCTCGTGCGCCGCCTCGAGGAGAACGCGAGCCCCGAGAACTTCATGAGCGGATTGTTCGAGCTTGCGAACAGCGAGGCGATCTTCGCGCGCGAGTCCGGGCGTTTTCTCGCATCGCTCTCCGGCCTTGACGAAGACGTGCCGCCGTCAAATAGAACCCAGAGCCGACTTCATCCCGCCGCACCCCCGGAGGCGCCAGGTTTCTTCGCCAACGAACCCGACACCGACCCGGCACTCGCCGACAATCGTGAATGGGGCCGCACTGTTCTCCAGCGCAGCACCTACACGGAACTGGGCACCTCGACGATCACTGCCGCAGCGGTTCCGGATGCGGCGCAACTGGAAGCCATCACGCAATCCACCGTGCAGGCAGGTGAAATCTGGGGGCGCGTGGCGCCTACCGATCGCGCTCGCGTGCTCCACGACGTTGGCGATGTGCTGTCCGCGTACCGCGGGCGGCTCATCGAGATCATGGCGCACGAGACGGGCAAGACCATCGCGGAAGGCGACGTTGAGGTCAGCGAGGCGGTCGACTTTGCGCACTATTACGCAGGCCGTGCCCTCGACCTCGATCGTGTGCCTGGCGCTCGTTTCGTTCCACCTCGGCTGACGGTCGTCACGCCGCCGTGGAACTTTCCGGTCGCGATCCCCGCGGGATCGGTGCTCGCCGCGCTCGCAGCCGGCAGCGGGGTCATCCTGAAACCGGCTCCGCAAGCCAGGCGGTGTGCGGCAGTTCTCGCCGAGGCGTTCTGGGAGGCGGGCGTTCCGCAGGCAGTACTCGTGCTCGCCGATATCGAGGAGGGTGAGCTCGGGCAGCAGCTCGTCGCCCATCCGGCGGTCGATCGGGTCATCCTTACCGGTGGCTGGGAGACGGCCGCGCTGTTCCGCAGCTGGCGCACCGATCTGCCGCTCCTCGCTGAGACGAGTGGCAAGAACGCGATCATCGTCACCCCCGCAGCGGACCTCGACCTCGCGGTTGCCGACATCGTCAAGAGTGCCTTCGGCCACGCGGGGCAGAAATGCTCGGCCGCATCGCTTGCCATTCTCGTCGGGTCGGTTGCAACCTCAGCACGTTTCCAGCGGCAACTGATCGACTCCGTGAAAACGCTGCGGGTCGGATATCCAGATGATCCGACAACGGTCATGGGACCCATCATCGAACCCGCCCACGGCAAACTGCTCGACGGCCTCACCAAGCTCGGCGAAGGTGAGCACTGGCTCGTCAAGCCTCGACAACTCGATGCAAGCGGCCGCCTCTGGTCGCCGGGCGTTCGCGCGGGGGTCGCCGCGGGGAGTGAATTCCATCGCACCGAGTACTTCGGACCGGTCCTTGGCATCATGAACGCCGCAACCCTCGAGGAAGCGATCGAACTGCAGAACGCGACCGACTACGGGTTGACGGCGGGCATCCATTCTCTGGACGCCGAGGAGGTCGCCCGGTGGATCGACTCGGTGGACGCGGGCAACGTCTACGTGAATCGCGGTATCACAGGCGCCATCGTTCGACGGCAGCCGTTCGGTGGTTGGAAGCGCTCGACCGTCGGCGCATCGGCTAAGGCGGGCGGCCCGAACTATGTCTTGTCGATGGGTTCATGGGAACCGATCGAGTCCGACCCGGGCGAGGATCTGACGCTTGAGGGGGTCAGCGATCCGGTCGCCCGCATCATCCAGTTCGCGCAGGTCGGTCTGGACTTTCTCGAGTTCGATCGAGTGCGCCTCGCCGCGGTCCGAGACGAGAAGGCGTGGCAGTCGGAGTTCGGAGTCTCCCGCGATGTGAGCGCCCTGGGAGTCGAACGGAACGTGTTCCGGTATCGGCCGCTGCCGGTGACTCTGCGGCTGGCGGATGGCGCGCCCCTTGGTGACCTCGTGCGCCTGCTCGCTGCGGGCACCCGGGCCGGCTCGGTACTTTATGTCAGCAGCGCGCTTCCGCTGCCGGAACCGCTGGTGGAGCTGTTCCGGGCGCCAGACTCCCCGACACTCATGCATTCCGTCGTCGTCGAATCGGACGCTCGCTGGCACGCGCGGCTGGTGGCCGGCGAACTGCGGACTGGTCGCATCCGTCTCATTGGCGGGGACGCGTCCGCGCTCGCGGCGGTGCTCAGAGGCAACCCGGACGTCGCGATCTACGGCGGCCCCGTCACGACGGCCGGGCGCATCGAGCTCCTGCCGTTCCTCCACGAGCAGGCTGTGTCGATCACTGCGCATCGCTTCGGCAACCCCGACCGCGACCTGGCCGACCTCCACGTCTAGGCTGGCTGCTGGCGCGAAGCACTGCACGCGTCGACTTTCCCCAAATCGACCTTCCTGCGCGGATTTGGGTCGATCTTGGGAAAGTGGACGGGCTTTTAGGTGTCGAGGGCGCCCGTGACATAGGTCAGGGCCTCGGATCTCGAGATACCGAGCTTGCGGATGCGATCCGCATACGCACGGGCAGCTTCCTGGGCCTGCTTCTGTGCGGCGTCGCCCTGCGCGCTGACGAACGAGCCATTGCGCCCACGGGTTTCGATGAAGTGGTCGGCCTCGAGTTCGCGGTATGCGCGGGCGACAGTATTGGGCGCGAGGCCGAGGTCTTCGGCGAGCTTGCGCACGGTTGGCAACCGTGTGCCGGCAGCCAGCTCGCCCGACTGCATCTGGCCGATGAGCTGAACGCGCAGCTGCTCGAAGGGTGGGGTAGCGGAGTGGTTATTGATGGTGATCACGAGCGCTCGCTAGTCGTGCGTGCGGTGAATCAACCTGGAGAGCACGATGGCACTGCGCGTGTGGTCGACGTTCGGCGCGATGCGCACCTTCTCAAGAGCGACCTCGAGGGACGGGATGTCGCGCGAACGCATGTGCACGATGGCATCCGCGGAACCTGTCACGGTCCCGGCATCGACGACCTCTGGCACGCCGGAGAGGATGCGTTTGAGTTCCTCAGGGGCGACGGTGCCGCGGCAGAACAGTTCGACGTAGGCCTCTGTGGCCATCCCGTCGACCGCGGGGTCGACCTGGATCGTGAAACCGCGGATGACGCCGTCGGCGACGAGACGGTCAACGCGACGCTTTACTGCGGAGGCGGACAGGCCAATGACTTCGCCGATGTCACCGTAGCCCGCACGCGCGTTTTGGCGGAGCAGGTCGATGATGCCGTAGTCGAGGCTGTCCATCCGCACACTATATGGCGAAAACGTGTGTCGACCCAACCAAAGACGGCGATTTCGTGCGCACAATGGTCGCAACTTGACGAAAGTGCGTGAAAAACTGTGCTCATGACGATGACTGACGCCGCTACTGTTCCCCAAACTGCCACCGTCTCGCCACAACGCACCGCGTCCAAGCGCAGCGTCCTGATGTGCCGACCCGACTATTTCACCGTCTCCTATCGCATCAATCCGTGGATGCATCCGGAGGCTCCGACCGACACGAGCGTGGCAGTGCAGCAGTGGGAGCTGTTGTACCAGACCTACCTCGACCTCGGTTTCGACGTTCAGCTTGTTGACCCCATCGCGGGCTTGCCCGACATGGTCTATGCGGCTAACGGCGGCTTTGTGCTGGACAACATTGCCTACGGCGCCAGCTTCACGTATGAGCAGCGCCAGCCGGAAGGTCCGGCGTACATGGACTGGTTCGCCGCCAATGGATTTGACGTACGCGTGCCGAAGAACATCAACGAGGGCGAAGGCGATTTTCTACTCGTCGGCGACGTGATTCTCGCGGGCAGCGGATTTCGCAGTGCGTCGAACTCCCACGAGGAACTCGCGGCGATCTTCGGCCGCGAGGTGGTCAGCCTGAACCTCATCAACCCGAATTTCTACCACCTCGACACCGCGGTGGCCGTGCTCGATCCGTCCCCGACGAGCGACGCCTCGACCGGCTCGGTGACCGGGCCGGCGAACATTGCCTACCTGCCAAGCGCATTCAACGAGCCGAGCCTGGCGATCCTTCGCGACCGATTCCCGGACGCCGTCATCGTGACCGAAGAGGACGCCGCCGTGCTCGGACTCAACTCCTACAGCGACGGCTACAACGTGGTTATCTCATCCCGAGCGAAGGACTTCGAGCGCCAGTTGCGCGAGCGCGGTTACAACCCGATCGGTGTCGATCTGTCCGAGCTGCTGCTCGGTGGTGGTGGCGTGAAGTGCTGCACGCTGGAGTTGCGGCGATGAACATCACGGCGACCGACCCTCGGGTCACCGCCGCGATCGCCCTTGAGGACGAGCACGCGGCCCATAACTACCATCCCCTGGAAGTAGTGGTCAGCCACGGCGACGGCGCCTGGGTCACAGACATCACGGGCCGTCGGTACCTCGATTGCCTTGCGGCGTACTCCGCAGTGAACTTCGGCCACGGACATCCGCTGCTCGTCGCAGCCGCGAAAGCCCAGCTCGACCGCATCACCTTGACCAGCCGCGCGTTCCACAACGACCAACTCGGGCCGTTCGTTACGGCACTCGCCGCGCTGGCTGGCAAAGACATGGTGTTGCCAATGAATTCCGGTGCCGAGGCCGTCGAGTCTGCGATCAAGGTCGCGCGCGCCTGGGGTTATCGCGTGAAGGGTGTGCCCGCAGGACAGGCGAAGATCATCGTCGCGGATGGTAACTTCCACGGACGAACGACGACCATCATCAGCTTCTCGAACGACGCAGAGTCTCGGGACGATTTCGAGCCGTTCACGCCGGGCTTCGTCAGTGTCCCGTACGGGGATGTCGCGGCCCTCGAGGCTGCGATCGACGAGAACACCGTCGCTGTGCTGATCGAGCCGATCCAGGGTGAGGCCGGCATCATCGTCCCGCCCGCGGATTACCTGCCGGCGGTGCGCGCACTCACCACTGCTAGCAACGTGCTCTTCATCGCTGACGAAATCCAGTCCGGCCTCGGCCGTACGGGCGCGACGTTCCAGTGCGACAACGTCGGCGTGGTCCCGGATCTGTACCTGCTGGGTAAGGCCCTTGGCGGCGGCATTGTCCCGGTGAGCGCCGTGGTCGGCAACGCCGACATTCTTGGGGTTCTGAAGCCCGGCCAGCACGGATCGACCTTTGGCGGAAACCCCCTGGCCGCCGCCGTCGGTCTTGCGGTGGTCGGGTTGCTCTCCACGGGCGAATACCAGGAACGCGCACGTGTTCTCGGCGAGCGACTGCAGGCGCACCTCCGACGGCTCATCGGCAGCGGTGTCGTCGCCGTCCGCGGCGCCGGTCTCTGGGCCGGCATCGATATCGACCCGACTCTTGCGACCGGGCGACGCGTGTGCGAACTACTGATGGAACGTGGCGTTCTCGCGAAGGACACGCACGGCAGCACCATCCGTCTCGCGCCGCCCCTCGTCGTCGAAGCCGACGACCTCGACTGGGCAGTCGACCAACTCGAGGCCGTGCTAGCCGACCTCCGCGGCTAGCGGTCAGACGCGTTCAAGGATCGCGGCGAGATTCGCCGTCTCAGGAAGTTCGCCGTAGAGGTGACCACGAACCGGCCCCAACCGGGAGGTGACGAAAGCGTCGGAAACGGCGGCTGGCGCGTGGCGAAGTAGTAGGGATGCCTGGAGGCTGAGCGCCAGGGCCGCCACCAATCGGCGGGCGTCTCGCGACGCGGCGTCCGGTTCCGAGGCGGCGACCGATTTCACGAGTGCGCGGGTGGCCTTAAGGTGCGCGTCGAAGATCGCCGATGCTCCTGAGGCGAGTGCGACCTCCGCATCGAACGCGTCGTAGCTTTCGGGCTCGCGGCTGAGGGCGCGCAGCACGTCAAGCGCGATCACGTTGCCAGAACCCTCCCAGACCGCCATGACCGGCTGCTCGCGATAACGCCGCGCCAGCGGGAAGGTCTCCGTGTAGCCGTTGCCACCCAGGCACTCGAGGGCTTCGTAAGCGTGCTCCGGCCCACGCTTGCAGATCCAATACTTCGAGACCGCGATCGCGAGGCGGCGAAAGGCGATCTCGGCATCTGAAGCATCCTCGTCGTGCGCCCTCGCCAGGCGAAGGGATGTCGCCGTCGCCGCCTCACTCTCGAGTGCGAGGTCAGCGACGACCGCGCTCATCGCCGGTTGGTCCGATAGCAGACGACCGAACGCGGCCCGACGTTTCACGTGCCACACCGCCTCGGCGACGGCCTGACGCATCCCCGCCGTCGTTCCGTACACGCAGTCGAGTCTCGTGCGTGCGACCATCTCGATGATGGTGCGCACCCCGCGTCCCTCCTCGCCGACGAGGTGCCCGATCGTGTTGTCGAACTCGATTTCACTCGACGCATTTGATCGATTGCCGAGCTTGTCCTTAAGGCGCTGGATGCGGAACACGTTGCGCGTTCCATCCTCGAGAACCCGCGGCACGAGAAAGCAGCTGAGTCCTTGCTCGGCCTGGGCGAGCACCAGAAACGCATCGGACATGGGCGCACTGCAGAACCACTTGTGGCCGGTCAGCAGGTAACCGTCCTCGGAGGTTACGGCGCGAGTGGTGTTGGCGCGGACATCCGAACCGCCCTGCTTCTCTGTCATCGCCATGCCGAACAGCGCCGACGACTTCGGTGCATCGAGCGACTCGCTGTACGAGCGGCTGAGGAGCCGCGGCATCCACTGATCGGCGAGTCCCGGCGTCGTCGCGATAGCGGGTACCGCCGAGTGCGTCATCGAGATCGGGCACGCGTGCCCTGGCTCGACCTGCGCGAAGAGCATGAAGGTCGCCGCGCGAGCGACGTTAGCGCCGGGCCGTGGCGAGGCCCACGCGGAAGTGTGGGCTCCAGCGGCCACCGCCGCCGAGATGATGCGGTGATAGCTCGAGTCGTACTCGACCTCGTCGATACGGTTGCCGTACCTGTCGTGGCTGTGCAACTCGGGCTCGATCCGATTCGCGCGCTCCGCGTCGTGCTGGAACGATTGGGTGCCGACATACCTGCCAACCTCGCCGAGGTCGTCGAGAGCCCAGTGCGCGTCATACCGCTCGACCGCCTCGACCAACGGGATGTTGCTTGCGAACTCATCGACATCCACCCGCGGCGGAACCTGGTTGAACACCTCGTGCGTGATCGTCATCGACCCTCCCGGAACGAGCGTAGAACGCGGGTGGGTCATTCGTCGTCACATGGCGGCTTTCCTATGAGCCTTGCCGCAACACGAACTGCTGGATCGCAATGACGGCGCCTCCACGACACCATTCGGTGTTATCGCCGGAGGTCCTCACGAGACGAATGGTTCGAGCCCGTGGGTCACGGTCGGCCGAGATGCCTTCGGCGATCGCAGTGGACGCCACGACAGCGAGGCGCACCCCCTCACCGCCGAGGACGATCAGCTCTGGAACCGTCAGGTTGGCGACCGCAGCAATGAGCCGCCCGAGTCCGCGTCCGGCGTCGTCGACAACGCGGCGCGCGGCGGGTTCTCCTGCCGCGGCGAGATCGAGAGCTTCGTCGAACGTCACAGTGCGGTCGAGGGCGAGTGAGACCGCGGAGCTCACGGCCTGGTTGGTGAGCACGCTCCGCGCACAACCGCGGTGACCGGCAGGGCACATCGGGCCAAACGGATCCAGCGGCCAGTGTCCAACAAGTCCGATGCCAGAGTCCTGGTCGACGACGATGTCGTCGTGGATCACCACGCCGTATCCAATGCCGGCGCCGAGGGTCAGTACCGCAAATCGGTCGAGACCTCTGCCCGCACCGAACCAGTGTTCCGATTCCGTGAACGCAACGACGTCGTTTTCGATGACGGTGGGGATGCCGGTCGCAGACTCGAGCATTGCCCCGAGTTCAACCTCGGACCAGCCGAGGAACGGGGCGGTCTTCACTGTGGAGTGGTCGGCGATGAGTGCGCCCATGCCGACACCAATGCCGGTGACGGAGGGGACCGTCGAAGCAAGTTGTTTAACGACCTCGGCCAGTGCAGTGATGACGGATTCGGGGTCGCGGCTGCTCAGCTCCATCGACCGCGAGGCGAGAACATTGGCGCGCAGGTCCGTAAGCACGCCCTGCACATCGTCGGCCGTAAGCTTCATCCCAATGAAGTGCTGGGAGGCTGGCACGATGTCGAGAGGCTTCGACGGTCGACCCGCCTTTCCGTCGTTCTGCTCTTCTACCTCGACGAGGAGTCCACTCTCGATGAGCGGTGTGCTCAGGCGGGTCAGCGAGCCCGCGGACAGATCCAGCTTTCTCGCGATATCGCTTCTGGAGATCGGCCCGTTGATCAGCACCTCGAGAGCAACCGCTCTGGATGCGCCGGTGTCCGGAGTCCACGGCTGGGTTGAGATGCGCATCCGTGCCCTTTCATTGCCGGTGAAGCTATAGCGTCGCACAAGTGTATTAGTTTTGACAATGAACATAACCCGGCTCGCGGATGGCGATAAACCGATGTATTGACACCGAATTACTTTTGCCGTAAAACTAATCCCACTGCACGGCAGCGTCGCGCAGCGCACACACGAAGTGTCCCTAACTCGACAGGAGAATCGCAATGAAGCGTTCAAGCAAACTGGGGCTGGCGGTGGTGACTGCAGCAACGGTCTCGCTGCTCGCTGCCGGCTGCTCCGCGGGCTCGACAGGCTCAACGGCAGGCACCAAGTCCAATCCGGTAACGATCACCTTCTGGGGCTCGTACGGCAACGGCGGAAACTCGACGCAGCAGGATGCCCTCAACAAGACCCTGATCCCAGCGTTCGAAAAGGCGAATCCCGGCATCAAGGTCAAGTACACCGACATCGCATATGACTCGCTGCTCCAGAAGCTCACCACGAGCGCGGCTGGTGGCGAACTGCCAGACCTCGTGCGCGCGGACCTCGGCTGGGTTCCCCAGTTCGCGCAGAACGGCGTACTGGTTCCACTGTCCGATTCCATGAAGGACTACAAGGCGCTCGCAGCCAAGGACTACCCGGGCAACGTCTCCACCAACCTCTACAAGGGCAAGTACTACGGTCTGCCACTCGACACCAACACTCGTGTGCTGATCACCGACCAGGCCGCGCTCGCCAAGGCGGGCGTGACAACGCCCCCCGCAACGGTCGCGGACTTGCAGACCATGGCAGCAAAGTTGAAGGGCACCGGCGTTTCACTCTTCGCGGACAGTGGCCTTGGTGCGTGGAATATCTCTCCGTGGATCTGGTCGGGTGGCGGTGATCTCACCAACAAGGCCGAGACCAAGGCGACCGGCTACCTGAACAGCGCTACGAACGTTCAGACTATCCAGATGCTCGTCGATTGGTACAAGGCCGGGTTGATCCCGAACCTGATCACAGGCAACAAGGGTGCGACCGGGACATCCGATGGTCTTCCGAAAACCAAGTACGCGACGATCTTCGATGGACCGTGGATGGCGGGCATCTGGACTGGGCAGTACCCCAAGTTCCAGCCGACCTATTCGCAGATTCCGGCCGGTGCCGGTGGGTCGGTGAGTGTCGTCGGTGGCGAAGACATCGTGCTCACCGCGAACTCGACACACCAGGCTGCGGCGGAGAAGTTCATTCGTTTCACCCAGACGCCTGCGTTCCAGATCGCCATGGTCAAGACCGGACAGATGACGGTTGAGCCGAGTCTCGCTGGCCAGCAGGCCACGATTGCGCCGTACTACCAGACGTTCTCCGACCAGCTCAAGACGGCGAAATCGCGCATCGCGAGCCCGAACCAGAGCAAGATTGACGCCGTGCTCACCTCCACGCTGACGCCTGCGTTCCTCGGCAAGACGACCGTGCAGGCCGCCCTCGATGATGCCGCGTCGCAGATCGACGCCTTGCTAGCCGGAAACTAGGCGCTTGGCATTCACCACCACGGCGGGTCGTGCGACGGATACCACTTCCGTCGCGCGGCCCGGCCGGGCAATATCGCCTCGTCGCCGGCGCAGATTCTCGGCAACGCCCTATCTCTTCCTGCTGCCGGGGGTCGTCATCTTCGTGGTGGCCATCATCTGGCCGGCGGTCTCCGCATTCCAGATGAGCCTCTATCACTGGAATGTCTTCAACGCGCAGCTCAGCCAGTGGATCGGCTTTCAGAACTACATCACCGCATTCCAGGATCCACACTTTTGGCAAAGCCTCGCCAACAGCGGAATCTACATGGCTGCGACTGTCATTCCCCAGATGGCGATCGGCTTGTTCATCGCCTTGCTGCTGAAGAAGAAGAGCCCGACCCAGCCGCTCTTCCGAGTTCTCTTCTACCTACCCGTCGTCACGAGCTGGGTCGTCGTCTCCCTGCTGTTCAAGTTTCTCTTCGATGACAGTGGCGTCATCAACTTCACGCTTCACGACTTTCTCCACCTCATGAACAGCGATGTTTCCTGGCTGGCCAATCGGTGGACTGCATTGTTCGTCATCTGCCTGCTTGGGATCTGGAAGGGCATCGGCTGGTCAATGCTGATCTACCTCGCGGCCCTCCAGGGTGTTCCGGAAAGCCTCGAAGAGGCAGCATCGATGGATGGCGCGAACCGGTGGCAGCGTTTTCAAGCGGTAACGCTTCCGGCCATCCGGCCAGCAACAGTCTTCATCTCCGTCATGTTGGTCATCGGCGGTCTCAACGTTTTCACCTCAGTCCAGCTCATCACCGACGGAGGCCCAGTGGGCCAGACGGATGTCGTTCTCACCTACATGTATATCCAGGCCTTCAATTTCACCGACTTCGGCTATGCGTCGACGTTGGCCGTGATTCTCGCGGTCATTGTGTTCGTGCTCGCCCTCCTGCAACTGCGAATAATGCGCACCGACGATGCGGAGGAGCCAGCATGAGCGCTTCCGGTCTCGTGACGGGAAGATCGCGTCGCGGGCACAGTGGGCGAGCGTTCGGCACGAGTGTGAGGTATGTGCTGCTGATAGCGGGCGCCTTCATCATGGTGGCGCCGTTCATCTACATGATCTCGGCAAGCTTCCAGTCGCAGGCATACGTGCTCACGATTCCGCCCCAGTTCATCCCGAACCCCGCCACGACATCGAACTACACGGACGCGGTCACAAGCGAAAACTTCATCCTGTACTTCGTCAACTCGCTCATCGTCGCTGTCATCTCTACCGCTTGCTCCGTCTTGCTGAGCTCGATGATGGCCTACGCGTTCGCGCGCTTCTCGTTTCCGTTCAAAGAAACGATCTTCAGGCTGCTGTTGGTCGGGCTCACCATTCCTGCGGTCATGCTGCTCATTCCGCAGTTCATCCTGGCCAAGAACCTTCACTTGCTCGACTCACTGCCCGGGTTGATCTTCTTCTACATCGCCGGCTCGTTGTCCCTCAACACCTTCCTGCTGCGAAGCTTCTTCGCAACCATCCCGGGCGAGTTGGACAACGCAATGCAAGTGGATGGCGCGAACGCCTGGACGCGCTACTGGCGTCTGGCCATCCCGCTAGCGGCCCCGGCCCTATCGGTCGCGACGATCTTCACGTTCCTGAACAGCTGGGACGAGTATCCGATCGCGCTGACGCTGATCAATAGCCAGCAGAATTCGACCCTGCCGCTGGCCATCGCCACCTTCCAGGGGCAACACTCAACGCAGTGGGGGCTCGTGTTTGCGGCATCCATGATCGCGGTGATCCCGGTGATCATCGTCTTCATCGTCTTCCAGCGTTACTTCGTGCAGGGCCTGACCACTGGGGCGGTAAAGGGATGAGTGGGCTCGAGATTCTGCCGACACGCTCCACGTACTCGGCCGGTGAATCCGTCGAGATAGAGGTTCGCGGTGCCGCGGGCCCCGGCGACCTGGTGGTTCGCCAGTTGGGCGACGAAGTTCTGCGGGTTCCTTATTCGGGAGAGCCGTCGCTCGTGTTGGGCTGGCTTCCCGTCGGTACATTCGGGGTGGAGCTGGTTCTTGCCGAGCAGTCGGCTCGCACTGCTGTCGAAGTGACGATGGATGCGCGCGCTCGCCTCCGCTACGGATTTGTCGTCGACTATTCGCCCGACCGCGATCTTCGCGGTATCTCAGACACGGTTCGTCGTCTGCACCTCACCGACGTGCAGTTCTATGACTGGGCGTATCGGCACGCTGACCTTCTGGGCGGTGGCGAGGAATACCGCGACGCGCTTGACCAGCCGATCTCCCTTCAGAGCGTTCGCGATCTGGTGGGTGCGGTTCGGCACGCAGGCGCGCGAGCCCTTGGTTACGCGGCGGTCTATGCCGTCGGACCAAGTGAATGGCCAACCTGGAAGCACCGCGCGCTCATTACCGCGGCGGGCGACCCGTACGGCCTCGGTGACTTTCTTTTCGTGCTGGACCCCGCGGCACCCGATTGGCTGCAGAGCTTTACGGGTCAGTTGAGTCGAGCGGTGGCTGAGGTTGGTTTCGACGGTTTCCACCTCGACCAATACGGTTACCCGAAGGTTGCCGTTCGCGCCGACGGAGTCGTTGTCGATGTGTCGAATTCCTTCGCCACACTGATTGATTCAGTACGCGCGGCACTTCCAGCCGCGCATCTCATATTCAACAACGTCAATGACTTTCCGACCTGGGTCACCGCGAGACTCGAGCAGGACGCGGTGTACATAGAACCGTGGGAGCCACACCTCACGCTTGGATCCCTCGGAGCGCTCGTCGCGCGAACTCGTGGGCTGGCAGGCAAGAAGCCCATCGCGCTCGCGGCCTACCAGCACGTCTACGACTCCGCGCCTGCCGCCAGCGCCGACACGGCAACTGCGCTGACCATGGCCACACTGTACTCACATGGCGCAACGCAGTTGCTGGCGGGTGAGACCGATCGAATCCTGGTCGACCCCTATTACGTGCGCAACCACGTGGTCGAGGCATCGACCGCCGACCTCCTGAAGCGCTGGTACGACTTTCTCGTCGAACATGACGCGCTGCTACTCGACCCGGGCATCGTTGACGTCACCGGTTCGTACGCTGGCGGCTACAACGACGACTGCGATGTCGCCTTTCCCGGCGTGACGATCGGCTCGACGGCTGTTCCCGGCACGGTCTGGCGCAGAGTCACGAGCATCGACTCCCGGCTGGTGGTCCACCTGATCAACCTCATCGGGCAGGACGACGCCCTATGGGACGCTCCGCGAAATGAACAGATGAGAACCGGGGAGGGGACCCTCCGCATCCGACGAGTCGCAGGAACAACACCACGGGTTCGGGTCGCGGATCCCGACGGACTCGGCCGACTCATCGACGTGCCAGTCACGCTCGAGGGAAATCACGCGACCGCGACGATCCCCGATTTCGGCACGTGGCAGATAGTGGTCATCGATCTGGTGAATGGTGACGCCGAGTGAGCGACATCATCGCGCTCCGCACCAACACCGGTTCGGCAGTAGCAAACGATTGGTGGAAGAGCGCCGTCATCTACCAGGTCTATCCACGAAGCTTCGCCGACTCGAACGGTGATGGCATCGGCGATCTGCCGGGCGTTGTCGACAAACTCGACTACCTGCAGCGTCTCGGAGTGGATGCCATCTGGCTCTCACCGATCTACTCGTCACCGGGAGACGACAACGGATATGACATTAGCGACTACCAATCCGTCGATCCGATGTTTGGAACGCTCGAGGACTTTGATCGCCTGGTAGCCGAAACCCACGCTCGCGGCATGAAACTCGTCATGGATCTCGTGGTCAATCACACCTCCGATGAGCATCCGTGGTTCATCGAATCGGCCTCGTCGCCGGACTCCGAGAAACGCGACTGGTATTGGTGGCGGCAGGCGCGGCCAGGACGCGCGGCCGGCGACCCGGGCGCGGAGCCCAACAACTGGGAGTCGTTCTTCTCCGGCTCCGCCTGGCAGTTGGACGAGGCATCCGGCGAGTACTACTTGCATCTGTTCTCGCGCAAACAGCCGGACTTGAACTGGGAAAACCGCGCGGTGCGCGAGGCGATTTACTCCATGATGCGCTGGTGGCTGGATCGCGGGGCCGATGGCTTCCGGATGGATGTCATCAACCTCATCTCGAAGGATCCCGCGTTGCCCGACGGCACCGTACCTGCGGGCAAGACGTGGGGGGATGGCTTCCCGCACTATGGCTATGGCCCTCGCATCCACGAATTTCTCCAGGAGATGCACGAAGAGGTGTTCGCCGGCCGGACGGGGGAATTCGTAACGGTTGGCGAGATGCCCGGTGTGACCCTCGAGCAGGCGAGACTCTTCACCGATCCGAGCCGTTCTGAGCTCGACATGGTGTTCCAGTTCGAACACGTCGGACTGGACCACGGTGACGGTGGAAAGTTCGACCCGCGCGACCTCGACATCCGCGAACTCAAGCGATCATTTCAGCGTTGGCAGGACGGTCTGGCCGAGACCGGCTGGAACAGCCTGTACTGGAACAACCACGACCAACCCCGGGCGGTCACCCGATTCGGTGACGACGGTGAGTACTGGTCGCAGTCCGCCCGAGCGCTTGGCGCGGTGCTGCATCTGCAACGCGGAACGCCTTACATCTACCAGGGCGAAGAGCTCGGCATGACGAACGCGCCGTTCGACACCATCGGCGAGCTGAGAGACATCGAGTCGCTCAACTATTTCGCCCATGCGCTCTCCTCTGGACGGTCGAGCGACGCTGTGCTTCCCGGCATTCGGCGCGGAACGCGGGACAACGCTCGCACGCCCATGCAGTGGACAAGCGAAGAGAGTGGTGGATTCAGCGCGGGTGAGCCGTGGATCGCGGTGAACCCGAACGCACGCGAAATCAATGCTGCGGCCCAGGTCGGCGTTGACGGATCCGTGTTCGAGTTCTACCGTGCGTTGGTGCGGCTGAGACACGAAGACCCCGTTGTGGCGCACGGCGACTTTCGGATGCTTGCGGAGGACCATCCATTCCTCGTTGCTTTCACGCGGTCGCTCGAAGGTTCATCGATCCTGGTGATGGCGAACTTTGGCACCAGCGCGCTCGACCTTGGTTCGCACGACGAACTCGGAGCGTGGTCGTCATCGCGCGCGGTGCTCGGCAACTACCCGCATCGCGCAGCGCTCGACGCGCTTCGCCCGTGGGAAGTGCGCGTGCTGCGCACCTCATAGGGGTCGCAGGTCGATCAGTAGGCTGGCGGGATGACGCAGCAGCCGTCGCGCTTTCAGCTCCGAACGCGCATGACCGCGCGCGACACCGAAGAGACCCATCGCGTTTCGTCGCCGCTCGAGCTGCTGTTCGACCTGACCTTCGTGGTCGCGGTGGCTCAGCTCGCGCTGGCCTTCGCCGAGCGCATCGAGGCTGGTCACGGCGCGGACGAGATTCCCCCGTTCCTGATGGTGTTCTTTGCAATCTGGTGGGCGTGGGTCAACTTCTCGTGGTTCGCCTCCGCGTACGACACCGACGATGTGCCGTATCGCCTGATGACACTCTTGCAAATGGGCGGGGTGCTGGTTCTCGCCGTTGGAGTTCCGGCCGCGTTCGAGCATGCCAACTTTTTCGGCATCATTCTCGGCTACTTCATCATGCGGGTGGGCCTCGTGGGCCAGTGGATTCGAGCGGCTATCGAGAATCCGGAAGGCCGTACGACCGCCATCCGTTACGCCGTCGGCATCACAGTTGTGCAGCTGGGTTGGATCTCCTGGCCGCTGCTGCTTGTGAACGGGTCCAACCAACTGTGGACCGTCTACCTGCCGTTCCTCATCCTCGCCACGGCGGATGTCTCGGTGCCGGGTTGGGCCGAGCGCACAGGTAAGACCAACTGGCACCCGCATCACATCGCC
>DASXNG010000137.1:0-8281 GCA_036495225.1 Galbitalea sp. | reverse complement strand
GGCACAACGGCGTTCACGACCGACTGTGTCGGCTGCGTGACCACGGCACCGAACATCGCGGACAGCCTGGAGGCCGCAGGTCGAACGTGGACCGCGTACCTCGAAGATTTTCCTGGTGGCTGCGGAACCTCAGACAGCGGCGCTTACGCGGCGAAGCATAATCCGTTCGCGCATTACACCAGCATCACGTCGGCACCGGCGCGCTGCGCGGCACACATGGCGCCGTTCTCGCAGTTTACACACGACCTCACCGCGAACACTCTGGCGGACTACATTTGGATCACGCCGAACCTGTGCGATGACATGCACGACTGCTCGGTCGGCACCGGCGACGCGTGGCTGGCCGGTATTGCGCCACAGATCCTGCAGTCGCCGGCGTTCGCCAACAGCGTCCTGCTGATCTTGTTTGATGAAGGCACCTCGAACCTCAACGGTGGGGGCCAGGTTCCGCTGATCGTCGCCTCACCCTTGACGCCACCCGGCTTCAAATCGGCGGCCACCGTCACCCACTACAACGTCCTGCGGACCATCGAGGACGCGTGGTCGCTACCCGCCCTGGGCCAGAGCGCGAGTGCGAGCGCCATGAGCGACTTCTTTCCGCGCGCCGCGGCCACGCAACCGTCTGAGCAGGTGCTGTATTCGTCCGATATGACGATTGCCGGCGGCGCATGGATGAAGGTTGCCGATCCAACCGCCGCTGGCGGACTCGAGGTTGCGAATCCCGATCGTGGCGCCGACGCACTTTCGGCGCCGCTTGCCGCTCCCCCGAGTTACGTCGAGGCGTCATTCAACGCCGTGGCCGGCGTCCGCTACCGTGTGTGGCTGCGCATGCGGGCACAGCTTGACTCGAAATGGAACGACTCTGTCTTCGAGCAGTTCACTGGAGCCGTCGATGCGCAGGGCCACGCCGTGTACCGCACCGGAACCTCGAATGGCATCATCGTCAACCTGTGGCCGTGTGCAACGTGCCAGAGTATCGGTTGGGGCTGGCAACGCAACGCGTACTGGCTGGCGGATACCGGGGACGTGTGGTTCGCAGCAACGGGAACCCATCGGATTCGCATCCAGACACGCGAGGATGGCTCGGCAATCGATCAAATCGTCATCAGTCCCTCGCGGTATGTGACCGCGGCTCCTGGCGCCGTCACGAACGACACGACCATCGTTCCAAAGCCGGGCGTCCCGCCGGCACCGTCGGGAACGTCAACGCCTTTCGGCGGGACCGCGCGCACCATCCCGGGTACGATCGCCGGCTCTGACTTCGACGAGGGCGGCGAGGGCGTGGCGTACCACGACACGACTGCGGGCAACGCCGGCGGCGTGTATCGTGCGACCGATGTGGATTTGCAGGCAAGCTCCGACGGCGGCTTCAATATCGGATGGATCGCTCCGGGGGAGTGGCTGAAATTCACCGTCAATGTCGCGGCCGCCGGGGCGTACACAGTTTCGTTCCGCGTTGCCGCTCCGGGCAGCGGCGGCACGTTTCACCTCGAGATGAACGGCGTGAACGTCACCGGCGCAATCTCGGTCCCGGCGACCGGCGGTTGGCAGACATGGTAGAACGTGAGCCAGGCGGTTGTACTGCCGGCGGGACCCCAGGTCGCGCGCCTCGTCTTCGACAACGCTGGGGCATGGGGCGGAATCGCCAACTTCAACACGATGCAGTTCACGTCAACGCACGCAGCGGCGTCCACGCCATTCACCGGCTCGCCATTGGCGGTTCCCGGCACCATCGAGGTGGAACAATTCGACAACGGCGGCGAAGGTGTGGCGTATCACGACACGACCTCGGGTAACGCCGGCGGCGCGTTCCGATCGACCGACGTCGATATCGAACCTTCGGCGGCGGGCGGCTACGACGTCGGATGGGTCAGCGCCGGCGAGTGGCTGAATTACACGGTGAACGTGGCATCAACGGCGCGTTATGCCGTTACGTTCCGGGTCGCCTGCGTCGGCCCAGGCGGCACGTTTCACCTGGAAGCGAACGGCATCAACGTCACCGGCACGATCGCGATTCCGAATACCGGAGGCTGGCAGGCCTGGCAGACCGTGACATCCACGGCGTCGCTCAACGCTGGCGTGCAGGTGCTCCGGCTGGTCATGGACACATCTGGACCGAACGCCGTTGGCAACTTCGACTCCTTCACCTTCAAATAGCGTCGCCTATTCCCGGTTCCCACCTCCACGCGCAGTTCCAGGAACCATCTCGTTCAACCGTGTGACAGAATGTTCCTCCGCTTTCCAGTTAAGCGAGACGAATGAAATCGCTGACTGCGACCTATGCCGCGTCGACCCTTGCACTAGCAATCCTCGTAGGCATTGCTTTTTCTCATCTCGACGTCGGGCCGCGGTGGGACATCACGAGCGTGCCGCCAACCGGTTCATTCACATACGTCGCGATGGCGCACGCTCCGTTCTGGTCGGACTCTGCGCCGTACGAGGCACCGTACTGCTGGCGGCTCCTGGGCCCGACGCTGCTCCATTTCTGGCCCTACGATCTGCCAACTGGTTTCTTCTTATTGGCAAGCGTCTCGCTGTTCGGCACCACTTTGGCGGTCGGGTGGCTATTACTTGGACTCGGAAGCTCGAGATTTTCGGCGGGCGCGGGCGCGGTGTGCTTCGTTTTGCTTGGACCTGGCGCCGCGTTTAACCTCAAGCACTACCATCTGATCGATCCGCTCGCATTTTTCTTCCTGACTCTCACGCTGGGCGCCGTCGCGCACCGCAAGGGCCTGCTTGCCGCTGTCTGCCTCATCGCGCTCGCAGCGACAAAAGAGACGGTGGTGATTGCGTTCGCCTCGTCCTGTGCCCTTGCCGTTCGGGGACAAGACGCCGGCACGAAGCGATGGGTTTTGTCCGGTGGAGTTGTTGCGCTCGTTTTGCTCGAGTTCATCAGGCTGACCGTGCCAGCGACAGAGCACTACAGCCTTTTCCACGAATTTTCTGCGATTTATCTCTCTCACCCAAGTTTGCGAGATCTCACCCGAATCGCCTTGGGAGCGACAGGGCTGACATGGGGAATCCTGTTGCCTTTTTCAGCGCTGCAACTCGTCCACCCGCCGAGGATTTGGAGCAATCTCGGTCTTCTGACTTTGATCGTACTGGCCACTGCGCAGATCTTCGTGGCTTGGGATACCGAGCGCGTGGTCATTCTTGGATTTCCGGCTGTCATCGCGGCCACCACTTTCGAAGTGGAATTCATCGCCTCGTCCACGGCAATCAAGAAAGAGGCGATTTGGATCGTGATATTTCTTTGCGAGTTGCCTGGGCTGGTTGGAAACCTCGAAGAAAGAGGAATACCCTTCCTCGGTGAGGCGTCAGCATTGCTGGTCCTCCTTTCGTGTCTTGCGGTGGGAGCCGCGCTGGTGCGCTCACGTCGAATAGGACAAGCCTCCGCTTTCTAGGACCACCCTACTTCTTGTGGTTGGATTCGAGGCGAGGTCCTGGCGGACCGGCATCGGCCCACCAGGACTTGAAGCGTGACTACCGCTCGAAGTTCAGGCCGGGAAGAACCGGCGTCCCTTCCATCCGAACCGCATCGAGGCTGTTCGGATCGAGTCCGAGGAGCTTGAGAATCGTCGGCGCGACCTGCATCGTTTCCACGAAGCTGGTGACCGTTTTGGCGTGGAAGGATGGATTCGACACCAGCAGCATCACGGTCGTATCGTCGTGCGCGAAGCCACCATGCTCGGATTGCTTCTTGAGGCTTCCGGTGTAGACCACGCCCACATTGGGGATCACGACGATGTCCGGCGTGCGCGGGTCGAGGTCACCCCGTTTGGGCACGGAGCAGCAGGGGTCGAGGTCTGTCGGAACCCCGGGGCTATTGAACATCGTGGTGATGGATGGGCCATAAAACAGTTGCCCAAGCCCGATGGCAGTCGCGTCGGATCCCGCCGCAGTGCCGGTGGTCTCAAGCAGGTGGACCACCGCGGCTGTGTCGGCTGGATTCGTCAACCAGATCTGCGAAATGTCGTCTTCCGCGAGCCCCAGGCCGTTGTTCGGGTTCGCGTAGACAGCCGGGAGATACGGGCCGATGACCCCAGAGGGTGGCGTGCCGTTGGTTCCCGCATTGCCGGGAATGGGGAAGAAGCGGTTGGGGTCGATGGGCGATTGGCCGTGCTTGGCGGTGATGATGACGGCCGTCGAACCGAGCAGACCCCGCTGCTCGAGCGCGTCGACCATCTGTCCGATCGCCTGATCCGCGAATTGGATCTCCCCCAGCATGGCGGGCGTCGGCGTGCCCGCTGCGTCGGTGTACCCGCCCTTGACGCCATTTTTGATCAGCTTCTGCCCGACGCTGACGGCCTGGAAGTTCATCCCCAGGATCATGGGCACGGGAGCCTTGCTGGTGCCGAGGTGGGTCTTGCCGTGGATCTCATTCACGACCGCGTTGACCTTCAACTGGTCATAGCACCTGATTGCAGCGAAGCCCGTGGTCCAGTCATCACCTGCAGCGTGCGGAATGTTCGAGCAATCGTCGCCGACCACCGTGTGGAAGTTCGGAATCGGCACGATGTCGGAATTCACTTCGGGCGCGTAGTAATCGTCGATGTTGCTGGGCGTCGTGGTTCCGGTGGGTCCGGAGACGGTGGCGTACACGGGGTGTTTGTCCGACCAGGCCGTGTAGCCGCCCGCGGCGTGGATCACGCCGTAGATCGTGTTCGTACGGATGAAGTTCCAGGGATACACAGGCTGGCAGCCATGGAAGGGATCGCGAGGAAGCTTGCGGGGATCGATGGAGAGGACGCCCCCGTCAAACATGGCGTAGGGGCCTCCGCCATTCACGTTGTGCTGGTTGAGTTCGACCCCTTCCTCGTATTCAGTTTGATAGCCGATCGCGTGGCCGACTGTGCACCCCCCGGGGCCCGTGCCGGGGAGGCCGTTGCCGGTGTCGATCGTCGGCCCTGCCAAGACGCGATCGTAGGCCACGTCGTAGAACGCCCCGACCGTCTTCGGCGTGCCGCCGGTCACCAATGCCATCAGGCCAGGGAAGGAATCGGACGGCCTTGCGGTCGACGTCCGCGTGTACGTCACACCCGTCTCACCTAGCTCCGCCAGATGAGGACACGTCCCGGCCTTGGCGCAGTTCTCGTAGTCCAGGGCGTGCATGCCATCGATGCTGATCAGCAGCACGTGGCGGATATGCCCATCGTCATCCCGATCATCAGGTCTGCTATTTGCGTGACTATCTGCGTGACGACCGGCGGCGAGCGGACCAGCGGTGGCGATCGCGATGAGGCTCCCGGCCACGACCATCGCGGATTTGAAACTGACGCGCATTCGTTATCCTCCTTCGTTGTCCCCTGCGGGGGACTCGCGCACACCGTACGACACGGATATGTCGTCATCGGCTCAACGAAGTAAATTCGCGTCTATCTGTCTATAAGCAAATTCCTACGCCATGTAAGCAAACGATTCGTGACGCTGATCGGCGTACGAACTGTAGAGTTGCGATTCATTGCGAAGCACGGCTCGCGTCCTCACGTCGGGTCGGGCAATTGGAATTCCGGTTCGGTTCAGCTCGTCGAGCAGGTGCGACAGCTCCGCCGGGATCTCGAGCGTGGCACCGTCCACTCGAACGAGATGGGCACGGCGGTCTTGGATCTGCAACGACGTCCGGGGGCGATCTCGTCCTGCGATCTCAGGCGGTGATGGTCAACACACCATTGGTGAATTGTGTCGGGTACTGCCGAAGGGACGTGGGCGCCGGGCCACCGGTCACGTGCCCACTGGTATCGAACGTTGAGCCGTGGCACGGACAGACGTAGGTCTGGTTGCTGAACCCGCTAATCGTGCACGTCTGATGCGTGCAGATCGCGTCGAGTGCAACGAAGGCATTCTGCCCGGTGTGCGCCACCAGGAACGGACCGATGGCGGTCTGCATGAGCGCCGCACTTCCGACAGCCGACAGCGGCGAGCTCGCATCGATCGCGAGAGTGATTCCGCCGGTCACTCTGGTTCCGTTCACCGTTGGCAGCGGCTGGGCATTGCTCGGCGAGGTGGGGCTGCCGCAACCGTCAAGAATCGCGCCGAGACCGCCGCCAAAGATCGCCAGCGTCGCTGCCTGAGCGCAAAATGCCCGACGCGTTCGTCCTTCACATGTGATGTCTTTCGCCTCACACATCATGTCAACCTCTATCGTCACCCGGGTTCGATGGTTTTCTGGCATCGGTGCAACGGGCGTGCCCCCTTTCGATCTTGGCGAAACTTGATCGCTGGTTCATCCTCTGGCTACGACGCACTCTTCGGCACAAGCCGAGGATCACGAAGGTTAACCGCACGTGAACCGCGGACATGCGGTCATCGACCGAGGACACGGTGTCGGCGCAGGCGACCGTGGTGGCAAAGCGGGCGCGCCGATGCCACCTGAAATCGCTTCCTTGAACACTTCCTTGCTGGCGAATAGTTCCAGTCGGCGAAGGACGCGAGCGTCGATCTTCTAGAATTTCACCCGCAACGAGATCTGCAGCTGACGAGGCGTTCGCGCCGAGACTGGCTGTCCGAAGAGCGGTGAGCCGACAGTGCCCACGTACGAAGCGTAGTTGACCTGGTTCAGCACGTTGAAGGCGTCGAGCGCGAAGGTCAGCGAGCGACCGGATTTTGGTGTGCCGTCGAGAGCGAACTCACGCGACGCACGAACGTCGAGAGACGAGTAGCCCGCCGTCTCCAGGCTGTTACGCGGTACGCCGCTCGGGCGCGCACGCCCTCGCCCGTTGTTGTAGATGTCGTCGCCGAGCGTTTCGTTGTATGGGGCGCCGGTGTTCGCCGTCCAGCCGACGCCGAGATCGAACCATTTGATCGCGGTCAGCCGGCCGAGCAGCACGAAACGGTGACGGCGGTCGAAGTCGGCGCGGGCCCACTCGCCGGTGAGGTCGTAGTCGTTCGCGGGGAACGCGGTGATGCCGCTCGTGTCGTTGTAGACACGGCTGATCGAGTATTGCATTTGACCGTTGAACCACCGCGTGACGCGGCCGCGCAGCGTCAGTTGCAACGAGTCGCTGTCCTGACGTCCAGTGGATTCGACCTGTCGCACCACGCCGTAATCCGCGTCCGGCCGACTGAGGTACGCAGGTGGCGGAGGCGCGTTGACATCGCGGGATCGAAAAAGGTGATAGCCGCGAGCGCCCGTATACGTGACCGACAGCGTCGTGGACTTCGCGACCCGATGATCGAGGCCGGCGCTGTATTGGAGCGTTTGTGGGATCTGGACGTCTGGCGCCAGCGTCACGATGCTCGGTGGCGTTGACGCCGCCTCGGAGATCGACGAGAACGGAATCGGATAGCCGGGGTCGGTCACCACGATTCGGGTCAGGCCGCCCGGCTGCGAGTGCAGGACGTCAGCAATCACGACGGGACCGCTCCGGTCGTTAAACACGCCGGCGCCGACTCTGACCACGTTCGCTTTCTGATTGCCCGGCGCGTACGCGAGCGAGAGCCGCGGCGCAAAGTTGTTGGTGTCGTGGAAGTAGTTCTGCCAGTCGTAACGCAGGCCGAGACCCAGCGACAGGTCCGGCCGAATCTGCCAGTCGTCCTTTACATACGTGCCGAGCTGCTTCTCGAGAAACGAGAGATCACCATTTCCCCGCTGTTGAATGAACGAGTAGGGAGTACCGCTCGAGTACGTATCAATGCCGGAGAAATAGAACGTGCCGAGGATGTTCGTCCGGTCGTAGAAACCGCGTTCACTCCAGTCAGGTAGCTGAAAACCGGCCTGCACCAGATGATGGCCTTTGGTCCAGGCGAGGCTCTCATTGAGCTGCATGTGCGTCTCGGTTCGCACCAGATCTCCCTGCGCACCGCCTCCGGTGAACGCGCCCGCGACGACGATGCCAGGGACCGGTGTGGCGCTGACGGTGGGCTCGCGCTCGTGTCCAATCAGGATCTGGAACTGGTTGAACAGCGTCGGGCGAATCATCGTCTGCTGCGTGTAGGTGAGCTGTTGTTCCTGGTGTGTGAAGGTAGTCGCGGCGCTAGCCAGTGTCGTGCCGCCGGCGCCGCGGTTTTCGTCGAGTTCGTATTGATAGTTCGGCCGAATCGACCAGGTGTTCCGATCACTGACCTGATGCGTAATGCTGCCCGATACCAACGCCCGCGTACTCGGCTGCGGCACTGAGTCCTGGATGATTCCAGACGGCCCGTTAGCGTAGATGAACGCCTGCAGGTCCTGCTGGTCAAAGTTCGCGGACAGCATGAACGATGTCTTGCCGCTCGTCCCGATCGGGCCACCGAGAAAGCCCTCGGCGATTCGCCGCTGCTCTGGTGGCTCGCTGGTGGCAAA
>DASXNG010000136.1:0-2687 GCA_036495225.1 Galbitalea sp. | reverse complement strand
GCAGGCGACGTTTGGCGAGCTCGTAGGTCTTCGCCGACGATTTCAGGTACCGAGCGAGATGACGCCCGGAGCCACGCCGTACCCGTTCGAAGAGTTCGATGTTCTCGTCTCGACTCGCGGAGATGTCGATGTGTCGTCGTTCCCCCTCGAAGAACACACGGTAACCAGGATCGAGGGTTACCAGATTCAGTTGTTCAGCCGCGCTGGTCCCGAGCAGGCGGTAGAAGTGGTCGAACACCTCTGGCATCAGATACCACGACGGCCCTGTGTCAAAGCGAAAGCCGGCTCGGGCCCAGCTGTCCGCACGACCACCAAGACGGGTGTGCGCTTCGAGCAGGATGACCTCGTGCCCTTCCCTCGCAAGCAGGGCGGCGGATGCCAGGCCGCTTATGCCGCCGCCGATGATGACCACACGGCTCACAGTTTGGGCATCCAACCGGTGGCCGCGGCAGCTGCTAATCGCAGCTTTACCGCGTTCGGCAAGCGGATGGGGCTCATCGAGAACTGATCGAATGGCGTCGCTCGAAGGCGTGTGGCCAGCTCCATGCAGAGCGCTTGTACGAGAACCACCGCGCGGCGGGAATCAGGTGGCACGTTCGGGATGACCGCACTCGAGGTACGCAGTTCGTCGTCAATGTCTTCAAGGAGCCGGAACTTTTGGGATTCGTCGAAGGTCGCAGGGCTAACACCGGTAAACCGGGACCGACCAAACTCCTGGAAGTCTTCACCGAGACTGCTCAGAAGGTCGATCTTCAAGAACGCCGCTCCAAGCGCTCGCGCGCCGCCCTCAAGTTCTGCGACCTCCGAGTCCGTTCGTTCCGTTCCCTCGAGAATCGCCCTGAGACACATCAGCGCGAGCACCTCGGCAGAACCGTGAACGTAGACGACGAAGCTGGCCTCGTCATGCACGTTCTCGTTGAGATCGGCACGGAGTGCGTCGAAAACCGGCGAGGTGAGACTTCGCCCGAACCCCGTTTCGCGCGCGGTGAGCGCGAAAGCGTGCACGATTAGGTTGCCGCTGTAGCCGCGGTCAACAGCGAAATTGGTCTCGTCCTCAAGTTCGCCAAGCAACTGCAAGGCCTCGCCCGTGGTCAGTCCGGCGGCACTCGCTTCACCGTGAACTGTTTCTCGCGTCAGCCGTGCCCATCCGTAGATATTGTGCGCGTGTTGCCGCACGCGCGGGCCCAGAAGTCGCGCGGCTAACGCGAAGGAGTTTGAGTAGCGACTCAGAACAACGCTCGCCGCTTCCTCGGCCACCCTGTCGTAGGTGTTCGTGCGCCGAGGGGAAGCAGGCATCAGCGAACCAGCAGTATCCGGTGGGAGCCCACAGCGAAGTCAGGGTTCTTGGCTAGGCTGAAGAAGCGATCGAGCATCACGTCGACCTGCACCCGCCCTGGTTCATTCTTTGCGAGCAGGTCGAAACCGTCCATTAAGGCAGACTATCGCGAGCATGGCTGAAGACACCGAGTTGGTTGTACTCGTGGACGACGAAGGGCAAGTCGTCGGATCCACGGACAAAGCCACGGTTCACACCCGAGCGACCCCGCTGCATCTCGCATTTTCTTGCCATGTATTCGACTCGCACGGACGCGTTCTCGTGACTCGTCGTGCTTTGACCAAGGCGACCTGGCCCGGTGTGTGGACCAACTCGTTTTGCGGACATCCGCAGCCCGGCGAGACCCAGGAAGAGGCAATCGCCCGGCGTGCACTCGCCGAGCTCGGCATCACGGTGAACAAGGTGACACTCGTGTTGCCGGACTTTCGCTATCGGGCCGTGGACGCATCAGGCATCGTTGAGAACGAGATCTGTCCGGTGTACCGAGCGGTGACCTCCGATGCGGTGAGCGCGAATCCCGATGAGGTCTCGGAGTGGGAGTGGGTCGTTCCCGCGTCGCTAACCGCTGCCGCGAGCGCTGCGCCCTACGCTTTCAGCCCGTGGCTCGTGTGGCAACTGGAGCAGCTCGGCGAGTAGCTTTTTGTAGTTGGTTGAGTTGCGTCGCGCAGCGGCGCGTAGCGAAACCGTTGCTCGTTCCGAGAACAAGGGCGGAGATGGATGCGTGCGGCTGGGCCTGCCGGTCGGGTGGTCGTCGCGTGGACTGCCTGGTCTTGCGTTCTGGCGTCAGGGCGGAGTTCTACCCGGTTCTGGCGAGGTTGCGGTGTTGGATGCGGGTGATGATGGGGTTGTTGGAGGGCATTTCGATCGGAACCTGGTGCGGGTCGAGGCTTGTCGGCTTGGTCAACCAGTACGTGCCGTCGGCGAGGTGAATTTCCCAACCATTGTTGTGGATGAGCATGTGGTGGTACCGGCACAAGAGGATGCCGTTGTCGAGGGTGGTGGGTCCGTGGTCGCGTTTCCATTGCAGAATATGGTGCGCTTCACACCAGGAGGCGGGTTTGGCGCAGCCGGGGTATCGGCAGCCGGCATCGCGGACGGCGAGGGCCTGGCGCTGTTTGGGGGTGTAGAGGCGTTGTTCGCGGCCGAAGTTCAGGATGTCGCCAGAGTCGCCGACCAGCACCTCGACGGTGCCGCCAGCGCACAGGTATTCCTCCAGTTTGGCGAAGCTGATCGGGGAGAGGTTCTCTTCCAGCAGCCCGACACCCGTCCCCGCGTCCAGCGTCGCGGCGTCGACGATGACCCGCACGGGGGCGCGCCCGGCGCCGGGAATGATCGTCGGGTCCACCTGCAG
>DASXNG010000135.1:0-6789 GCA_036495225.1 Galbitalea sp. | reverse complement strand
AGTTGTGGGCGACGGTGTTGTGGACGAAGCTTCCGCTGCGCGCGAGCCCAGGCGTCGCAAGATCGGCATCATGGGTGGCACCTTCGACCCCATCCACAATGGGCACTTGGTAGCAGCCAGCGAAGTGCAGCAGCACTTCGGCCTCGACGAGGTTCTGTTCGTCCCGACCGGCCAGCCCTGGATGAAGCCAGCTGTCACGGACAGTGAGCACCGGTACCTCATGACGGTCATTGCGACTGCGGCCAACCCCCGGTTCACGGTCAGTCGTGTCGACATCGACCGCGATGGCCCCACGTTCACGATCGACACGCTTCGCGACATCCGTCGGCTCCATCCTGACGCCGACCTTTTCTTCATCTCTGGGGCTGATGCAATCGCCCAAATTCTCGACTGGAAAGACGTCGAGGAGCTGTGGTCTCTCGCCCATTTCGTAGCAGTTTCACGGCCAGGACACGAGCTCACCGTTAGCGCATTGCCCACGCAGGAGGTAAGCTCGCTTGAAGTTCCCGCTTTGGCGATATCATCGACGGATTGCCGGAGCAGGGTGAGCCGGGGTTTTCCGGTGTGGTATTTGGTTCCTGATGGTGTCGTTCAGTACATCTCCAAGCACCACCTGTATCGGAGTATTGCATGACCACATTCCAAGATCCGCCGCCGCAATCGCGCCGTGCGGTTCGACAGGGTGAGCGCGGAGATTCGCAGACGGAGTCGGTTCCCTATACGTTCGACCCATCGGCTGGTACACCGCAGGAGCCACCGGCAGCTCCGCAGACCGGACGTCGCGCGCAAGTGCCGACCGCCGAAGAGCGCATACCGGCCCCACCGGCGGGCTCGTACCCGTCGCAGCCACCCAGTGGTGACTCGATTCTCGCCAACCAGCCGCCGCCCGGCATGCCCGCGCAGTCGGACCAGCAGGCGTACAAGGTTCGCGACTTCAGCCCGGAGGGCCGACGCGCCGCGATTAATCGGGAGCAATTCCAGTCGGTCGCGGATGCCCCGCCGCCGATGGCATCCTTCCCAGCTCAAGCCGAATCCGTTGATCTCGACTACCACACCCAGGCCGCAGGACCGTTGCGTGCCCGCGGGACGTCAACGCCTCAGCCGTTCGACGAGGATCCTCAGAATCACACGCTGTCCCGCCGTGAACTGCGGGAGCTCCGTGCGGCGGCAGAAACGCAGGCTCCGGCTCTGCAGTTGCCTGAGCCGATCGACACCCTCCTGAACTCCGGGCCGATTGAGATTCCCACGCTCGCTCCTCCGCCGGGCCAGTCCCAGGCGCTCGCAGAGGCGATGGCCGAATTCGATCTTCTGACTCGATCGCGAAGGGAAGCGGACGCCCGCGCTCGCGACGCCCAGGTTGCGAGTCTCCAGACCACCCAGGCTCCACAGGTCGCACCGCCCGCGCCGATGGTTCAAGCTACGCCTCCGGAATATGAGCCTTCCGCGTATACCGGGAGCGTTCCCGTGCCGAGTGCTCCGGCTCCTACGGGCCCGGTCGTGAATCCATCGTTCGCGCCACCGCCACCACCGGCGGCGTTCGCTGCTGCTGCACCCACGGTCGTGTCGGTTCCGTTCGTCCCCGTTTCGTCTGTTCAGGCTCCACCTGAGCCGGTTCCAAGCCTGCAGGTTCCATCCGTCCAAGTTCCGCCAGAGCCCGTTCCGAGCCTTCCGGTGGCAAGTGCCAACGTTCCTTCGGTTCAGGCACCCCCCGAGCCCCAGGCAGCGGCTGCGCCGGTGTTCATCGAGCCCCAGTCCGCGCCAACGACCCGTCCAACCGGGCACTGGTCGGTTCAGGCGGCCATGGATGACGACGAACTTCCATTCGAGAACACACTGAGCCGCACGGTGGGTTCGAACACGTCGGCCATCACGACCAGCGCCCTGGTGCTCCCGTCGGTTCCACAGCCGAATGGCATGATCAACGCCGTCACGTCGACGGGCGAGATCCTTGTCACAGGCTCAATCGACCTGCCGCGCAGCCTCGGAACGACGGGTGCCCATCCGCACCGCGTCGACAATTCGGACTTCGAGGATGACCCGCTCGACAGCGAGGTATCGTCGCCCGACTCGGCCCCCATTCGCGCCATCCGTGCCGTGAGTACTCACACGTCGACACGTGGTGTGATCGAGAACAAGGGACCGCAGAATAACAACAGGCTGCTGACGGCGGTCATTATCGCCGCATCCGTCTTGGCGGTCGGTGTTGTCGGCTTCCTCGTCTTCGCTTTCGCCACGCACCAGCTGTGATCTGCCCTTCATGCGCTGCGAATCTCGACTCCCCAACACCCCAAGGAACCTGTGACTGCATCTGACCACGCCCTCGATCTCGTGAAGGTTGCGGTAGCCGCAGCCGACTCAAAGCAGGGTGAGGACATCGTCGCGTTGGATGTCTCCGGCCCGCTACCGCTGACGGACGCCTTCGTTCTCGTGACCGGCAGAAACGAGCGCAACGTGCTTGCTATCGCTGGAGAGGTCGAAGACAAGCTGATCGAGTTCGGCGCGAAGGCCCTTCGTCGCGAGGGACGTCAGGAGGGCCGCTGGGTGCTGCTTGACTTCGGGGACATCGTCGTTCACGTCTTCCATGAGGAAGACCGCATGTACTACTCGCTCGAGCGGCTCTGGAAGGACTGCCCAGTCATTCCGATCCAACTCGCCGTCGCCCGTTCCGTCGAATAACAGACTCGATGGCGTGGCCGGTGCTCGAAGGCGAGCGGATGTCGCTCCGCCCGCCCACGGCGGACGACGCAATGCCTCTGCTGGCGATCCTGTCTGAGCCCGAAGTCTCGAAGTGGTGGGTCGGCTACACCGCCGAACGCATTCGTGAGGAAATCCTCGACTCTGGCAACGCCCTCATTCTGGACATCGATGGGGAGTGCGCGGGCGCGATCTTCCTCTACCCGAATGCGGACCCAGAGTATCTTCACGTCGTCATCCACCTGTTTCTCGGCGCTCGCTGGTATGGGCATCGTTACGGAGCCGAGGCGCTCTCGATCGTGATCGCCCATCTCGCGAGTCTCGGACATCATCGATTCACGCTCGACCCGAACGTCAACAACCTCCCGGCGATCAGGAGCTACGAGCGCCTCGGCTTCAAGCGTGTCGGGTTGCTTCGCGAGTACCAGCTGCGCCCGGACGGTAGTCACGAGGACGGACTGCTCATGGATCTCGTGCTGAGTGATTTTCCGGACGGCGTCGACTGGCGGCGCGATTAGGAGGCACGGATGACCGGTAAGAACCACTCCGTTGTCGTGTTGGTGCTCGAGGGCGCAAAGCCGCTTGACGTCGGCATTCCCGCGCAGGTTTTCGCGCACAGGCCGAGCATGCCGTACGAGGTGCGCGTCTGCGGCGCGGCGCCAGGGCTGGTCACGGGAGGGGATGGTCTCGCCTATCACGTTGCGGAGGGGCTGGATGCGCTCGAAAAGGCCGACACCATTTTCATCCCCGGCTACCGCGAGCCGGCGAGCACCCGACCCCTCACGGCCGTCGTCGACGCGCTTCTGGCTGCTCACGAGCGTGGCGCCCGACTGGCCGCGATTTCGACGGGCGCCTTCGCGTTGGCCACGACTGGGCTTCTCGACGGCAAACGGGCGACGACACACTGGCACTATACGAAGGCGCTGGCCGATCAGTACCCGCGCGTGCAGGTCGACGAGAACGTGCTGTTCGTCGACGAGGGCGACGTGTTCACGTCTGCTGGCGCAGCATCCGGTATCGACCTCTGCCTGCACCTCGTGCGGCGCGATCACGGCGTCGCGCTCTCCAACCATGTTGCGAGGCGGCTGGTCGCGGCGCCCTATCGCAGCGGGGGACAGGCGCAGTTCGTTCCGCGCAGCGTGCCTGAGCCGCTCGGCGACCTGTTCGCTGGCACACGCGAGTGGGCACTTGCGCACCTTGCCGAACCTCTGACGCTCGAGCTGCTCGCCCGTAACGCACGAGTTTCTGAACGCACCTTCTCGCGCCGCTTCGCGGAGGACACCGGTCACACTCCCATGCAGTGGGTGCTGCGTGCCCGCGTCGATCTCGCGCGCGAATTGCTCGAGCGCTCGGGCCTCGGCGTCGAGCAGATCGCCGCTCAGGTCGGTCTCGGTACAGCGGCGAATCTTCGCCTCCATTTCCAGCGAATCCTTGGGACCTCGCCGACCGAATACCGGCACACCTTCTCGATCTGACCTAGTTGGCGGGATCCTTTCGTACCATGTCGTTCAAGCCACTGTCGGCGTGCGAGATTCTCACCGAGCATGGATGGCGGAACGAAAGGAACCTCCATGACCCGCATTGCCATCAACGGATTCGGCCGAATCGGACGCAACACCCTCCGCGCCCTTCTTGAGCGCGACAGCGACCTTGAGGTCGTCGCAGTGAACGACCTCACTGCGCCGGAGACGCTCGCACACCTGCTCAAATACGACAGCTCGCTCGGCCGACTAGGACGCTCGGTCGAAGTGGATGGCGCTGAACTCGTCGTTGACGGACATCGCATCGCGGTTCTCGCCGAGCGCGAGCCCGCCAACCTCCCGTGGGCGGAGCTCGGCGTCGAAGTCGTTCTCGAATCGACCGGGCGCTTCGCTTCCGCGGAGGCCGCGCGAGCCCACCTCGATGCCGGCGCGAAGCGAGTGCTGGTCAGTGCTCCGGCGGATGGCGCGGATGTCACACTGGCCTACGGCGTCAACACCGACGCTTACGATCCCGCCATTCACTCCATCATTTCCAACGCCTCGTGCACCACGAACGCACTCGCGCCACTCGCATCCGTCCTCGACGATCTGGCGGGAATCGAACACGGCTTCATGACCACCGTGCACGCTTACACTCAGGAGCAAAACCTGCAGGACGGCCCACACAGAGATCTGCGGCGCGCTCGTGCCGCCGGCGTGAACATCGTGCCGACCACCACGGGTGCCGCTAAGGCGATCGGGCTCGTCCTGCCGAACCTCGCCGGAAAGCTGTCGGGCGACTCAATACGAGTGCCGGTGCCGGTTGGGTCGATCGTCGAACTCAACACCACCGTCACACGGGAGGTCAGCCGGGAGGAGGTGTTGTCCGCCTACCGCGAGGCGGCGGACGGCAAGCTCGCCGGAATCCTCGACTACTCCGATGAGCCATTGGTCTCGAGCGACATCACTGGTCAGGCGGCGTCCGCGATCTTTGACGCTGCACTCACTCGTGTCGACGGCAAGCACGTCAAGGTCGTCGCCTGGTACGACAACGAGTGGGGTTTCTCCAACCGCGTTGTTGACACCCTGGAACTGCTGACGCGCGACTAAGGGCCGAGCGCCACCACCTGCGCGGTGAGCTGCTCGGCGACGAGCTCGAACGGCTGCATCGACTGTTCGGCCCGGCTCAGCACCACAGCTCCCTCAGTTGCGGCAATGAGCAGCGCGGCGAAGCGCACAGCGTCTTCGTCGCGGAGCCCGCCATCCTGCAGCACCTCGGTGAGGCGGATGCGCCAGGTGCGAAATACGGTCGCCGCGTGGTCGAGCAGCTCGCTCGAATCCGTGGCGACCGTGACTGCCAGCACGGAGCATCCGGCCGTGTAGTTGGATCGAACAAGCACCTCGCGCCAGAGACCAAGAAAGTGGGTTGTCACTTCCTCTGCCGACCGCCCCGCCGATAGCTCAATGGCGCGGATGGCACTGGCGCCGGCGAGGTCGACCGCATCGGCAACGAGTTGGTCCTTGCCGTTCGGGAAGTGGTGGTAGATCGATCCGCGCGGCGCCCCGGTCAGGTGGAGCACCTCCGAGAACGATGTCTCCTGCAGACCGCGTTGGGCCAGAAGACGCGCAGCCCCCGCGACCATGCGTTCTCTAGTGTCGCTCGGCATGCACCCTCCTTGCAGTTTCGACTATGACGAAAATCATAGCTTGACTATGACAGGCGTCATAGTCAGACTGGGTCTGTCGCTGGATTGACCAGCGGATGTCTGAAGGAGAACCGTCATGCCCATGATCGACGTCTACGCCACGGCCGGAACGTTCGGCGACAAGCATCAGCTCGCAATCGATCTGGCCACGACGGTCATGACCATCGAGCAGGTGCCCAACATCCCGATGTTCCGGAAGAACACCGCGGGATTCGTTCACGAGCTTCCTGCCGGGGATCTTTCAAACGTGGATGGCGACACCACCTACGTGCGCGTTCAGGTGTTGACTAACGCAGGCGCGCTGGACCGCGACAAGCAGCTCGCGGTCGTCGAGCAGCTCACGGCGTTGATCGCGTCTGCCTCGGGCGACCCCAGCATCGTTGACCGCACCTGGGTGTTGCTGACCGAGGCTGTGGCGGGAGGTTGGGGCCTGAAGGGCCACGCGAACACCAACGAGGAGCTGGTCACTGCTGCTCGAGCCCAGATCGCCGAACTCCAGGCCGCAAAGCCGGCAGAGTGATCGGGCGCCCATGGTCCGCCGAATGGGGTCTCGGTTCTGTAGTAGTCTGTCGTAGTTGCTTTACCGCGACATCCGGGGTCCATGGCGCAGCCCGGTAGCGCACCTGCATGGCATGCAGGGGGTCAGGGGTTCGAATCCCCTTGGATCCACCAAAGTAAGAAGCCCCACCCCGGTGGGGCTTCTTACTTTGGTACATCTATGGTCGATGAGAACCCTCGTGGGCCCACACGCGCCGGTTACGACGCGTTGCGCAGCAACGTGGCGTCCGTGCCGTGGGGAGTCGAATCCCCTTGGATCCACAAAATGAGAGAGCCTCACTTAAGGTGGGGCTCTTCTAGTATCAACCGACTGGCTGAGTCGAAAAGTCATCCGCCCCTGCCACAGGCATGACCGGAGAGCGGATGTGCGC
>DASXNG010000134.1:0-35262 GCA_036495225.1 Galbitalea sp. | reverse complement strand
GAACGAACTCGGCGATGGTCCCGCGGGACTCTGCATTGACGTTGCCCACCTGCGGATGGCGGGAAGTGATCCGGTAGCCGCGATTAGGGACTACAGCTCAGTGCTGAAGTACGTGCACTACAAGGATGTCGCGGACCAGACAGGTATCGAGGGTCCGGCTCGCTTCGATTCTTTCCGACCACTCGGCGAGGGAATTGTTGACCTCCCGGCAGTCACAGCGCAGCTGCTCGCTGATAACTATGCGGGAATCGTGATTATCGAACTGGACAGCTCCGACCAGGAGGCTGAGGCCGCGCTGCAGAGCTCGGTGGCATACATCCGCGAGCTCGGACTCGAGCTCATTCCGGCGCTCTAGGCGTCAACCGCTATCGAATTACAGGACTCAATGAATAACCAATTGACCGGCGAGAAGGTGCGCGTTGGGGTGCTGGGTTGCGGCCAGATCGCCCAGATCATGCACCTACCGTTTCTGAGCGAATCGCCGGACTTCGAGATCACTGCTCTGTGCGACCTGTCGCTTGCCACAGTGACCGCGATGGCAGAGCGCTACGGCGTGCCATCCGTGTATACCTCGAGCGATGACCTGATGGCCGATCCCAACGTCGATGCCATCATCGTCTGTTCATTCGATCACGCCGGGGTCGCGCTCGACGCCATTCGTGCTGGCAAGCACCTTCTCGTGGAGAAACCGCTCGCTTTCACCCCCGAGGAGGGACGCGCGGTCGCTGCTGCTGCATCCGCTGCGAACACCGTCGCCATGGTCGGGTATATGAAGCTCTTCGACCCCGGTTTTGAGCAGGGTCTCGCAATCATCGCTGATAGCGGGGTTCCGCACGTTCGCACCGTGCACAACCTCGCCGGGCGCTTCGACATCGCGAAGACGATGTACGACCAACTGCGCTTCAGCGACATCCCGGCAGGCGTGCTTGAGGATTCTCTGGCCGAGGTGAATGCTCGCATCGACGAGCACCTCGGCGATCACGCCGGATACCGCGAGCTCTACACGACGCTGCTGATGCTCGGCGCCCACGACCTCTCGGTAGTCCGTGTAGCGTTCGGTGCTCCCGCGCGCGTCGCCTATGCGTCAAACGATGGGCAGAAGCACCTACTCGCAGTGCTCGAGTACGACGACGCCGCCCCTGTGGTTTTCGAGATCGGCACCGGGTCGCGTTACGACTGGTGGGACGAATGGGTCGGCGTTTCAACGGACACCGTCGAAACGCGAATCGAGTTCTCGCATCCGTATATTCGCTACGCGCCGACTCGGGTGAGCGTTCGCGAATCCCGGTATGAGATGGAATCCCGCGCGGTCCTGACCGCGAGTTCGGATGATCCCTTCCGACGGGAACTGGCGCACTTCGCGGATGCGATCCGCAACGGGACAGCGGTCAAATCGACCATCGAGGGCGGGCTTCAAGACCTTGTCCTCGCCACCGACCTCATCCGTGCTCTGCCGCCACTGGCGCAGGCTCAAACGAAGGACGCATGACCGTGATTATCGGAGTAACAGGAGCATCCGGTTTCCTGGGTTCGCAGGTCGCTGCAAGTCTGCGTGCGGCAGGTCACGACGTGCGTGGGTTCGATGCACTGGCTGCCGCGGACGGCAGCGGAACCGTTGTGGACCTGCGTGATCCAGTTGCTACCCAGGCGGCGATGGTCGGGCTCGAGGGTGTCGTCCATCTCGCAGGCTATCCGCGGGCCGGATCGCACTCGCCGTTCGACACGTTCACCACGAACACGAGCATCACGTTCAGCGTGGTCGAAGCGGCGGTTGCTAACGGTGTGTCGGTCATTGCCTTTGTGTCGTCGGTCAGTGTCATCGGGTATCCCTTCTATACGGAGCGCATCGTGCCGGATCATCTCCCGGTGGACGAGGAGATTGACAGCTTCCCGCAGGACGCCTACGGCCTGTCGAAGCGCGTCGGCGAAGAGATCATCACCGCAGCGGTTCTCCGCTCAGGGGGCTCGCTCGCCGCGGTGAGCCTGCGGTTCCCTGCCTTGCACTCGCCGAGATCCTTCGCGAGCGAGATGCCGGAGACGATCGCCACCGGCAAGGACGTACGGCTGATGTGGAACTACATCGACACGCGTGACGCGGCGGAAGCCGTGAACGCCGTCTTTGCGAGGACGAACGTCGGCCACGAGAAGTTCTTCCTCGCGGCCGCGGACAGCTTCAGCGGAAGGCCGACAGCAGAGTTGTTGGCCGAATACTTCCCGGGGGTACCTCTCACGCGCGAGCTGCCCGGGTTCGCCTCGCTGATGTCGAGTTCTGCCGCGACCGAGTACCTCTCGTTCACTCCAAAGTATTCCTGGCGTTCGTACCAGCCAGAGGGCAACCGGTCGTGAGCGGGGTCGAGAGATTCCAAGGCAAGACCGCGTTCGTGACGGGCGCGGGCGGGGCCATCGGTTCGGCCACTGCCGAGCGACTCGCGCTCGAAGGCGCTCGCGTTGTGCTCGTCGACGTGAACCAAGACACAGCCGAGGAGCAGGCCGCTCGCCTGCGGGCCCTCGGCGCAGACGCCACCGCGATTGCTGAAGATCTGACCAGTGACACCGGGGCAGAGTCCGCCGTCGCTCGCGCAACGGAGATCTACGGCCCGATCGAGGTCGCGGCGCTCATCGCCGGAATGGCGGCCCCTCGACGCTTCATCCACGAAATGCCGATCGCGGACTGGGATCGCGTACTGAACACGAACCTGCGCTCGATGTTTCTGTCGCTGCGGGCCACCCTCGCGAACATGGTCGAGAACAACGTGAAGGGCTCGGTCGTGACGATGTCGTCGTCACACGCGCTGTGGGATGTCCACGACGGCGGGGCTGCGTACGCCACGAGTAAGGGCGGTGTCCTCTCACTGACTCGTGTGGCCGCGTTCGACATGGGCCGTCACGGCATTCGCGTCAACGCGGTCGCTCCGGGGGTCATCGAAACCTCTCTTGGTATTCCGCCGAAGGTTCCCGGCATGGTGATGCTGACTGCAGAGCAGCGCGCCGCCAGAATTCCGCTCGGTCGAATCGGCCAGCCCGAGGATGTTGCCGCCGTCATCGCCTTCCTTGCCTCGAGCGACGCCGCGCACGTGACGGGGTCCACCTATCTCATCGACGGAGGCCAGACCCTCCAAAGCTGGGCGAACTCCCCGCTCGAGGGCTGATGTCGAACAGGCTTGCCAGCGTGGAAGCACCGCTGGTCGAATCGCTCCATCGCGCCGGAATTTCCACCGTCGAGGCCGACAAACGCCGGTTGGCTGAGTACTCCAGCGACGCCTCGAACTACCGTGTCGTACCCGAGATCGTCGTTTTTCCGCACGACGCCGATGAGGTGGTCGCGGTGGCCGAAGTCGCCCGCGAGAGCGGGACCCCGATCACGGCGCGAGGCGGCGGGACATCCGTCGCTGGCAACTCGATCGGGCCCGGCATTGTTATCGATATGTCTCGCTATATGAACGGGATCATCGGGATCGACCCCGACGCCAGGACCGCGCGCGTTCAACCGGGCGTTGTTCTTGGGTCGCTGCAGGCGGAAGCCGCGCAGTACGGCCTGCGATTCGGGCCGGATCCATCGACCTGGTCACGAGCGACCATCGGCGGAATGATCGGCAACAATGCCTGCGGGTCTCACTCCCTCCTGTTCGGGAAGACATCAGACAACGTCGTTGAGCTCGACTTTCTCGACGGTCTCGGTCGTCGCTTCACCGCCGGGCAGAACCTTGATGTCGTACCGGGGCTTGCTCGTTTTGCGGCGGACAACCTCGCCGTGATGCGGACGAGTCTCGGTCGCTTCGGTCGGCAGGTATCCGGATACTCACTTGAGCACCTCCTGCCCGAGCGTGGTCGAAACCTCGCCAAAGCGCTTGTCGGCACGGAGGGCTCGCTCGGGCTTGTGCTTGAGGCAACGGTCAATCTCGTCGACATTCCGCGAGACCCGATTCTCATCGTCCTCGGGTTCGACAGCATGTACGCGGCCGCGGATGCCGTCCCGGCCGTGCTTCGCGCCGGCCCAGCGGCGATCGAGGGGCTCGATGCACGACTCGTCGATGCTGTCCGCAGATCACGAGGAGAAGCGGCAACCGTGCAAATGCCCCCCGGGGCAGGATGGCTGCTCGTCGAGCTTGCGGACTTCGAAGAAGCGGACTTCGTGGGCCTAGCCGCGCAAATGGCCGCTGACGCACAGGCGGTAGCGTACCGCGTAGTTCCACGAGGAGCGGAGACCAGGGCCATCTGGCGGATGCGCGAGGACGGCGCCGGGATTGCCGGCCGAACCGCGAGCGGCAACCAGGCGTGGCCCGGCTTTGAGGATGCCGCAGTCCCACCAGAGAACCTGGGCAAGTACCTGCGCGAGTTCGATGAGCTGCTGCTCGAATTTGGAATCGAGGGCTTGCCGTACGGTCACTTCGGCGATGGCTGCCTCCACGTGAGGCTCGACATCCCACTGGAAAGCGACGGAGCGACGCTCGGTGCATTCACCGAGGAGGCCGCAAAGCTCACCGTGCGCCACGGCGGTTCGCTGTCAGGAGAACATGGAGACGGTCGCGCGCGCAGCGATCTCCTTCCGCTCATGTACCCCGACGCCGCGATTGCGGCGTTCGCGGGCTTCAAGAAGCTGTTCGACCCGAACGACCTCATGAACCCGGGCGTCGTCGTACGCCCGTCCGCTCGCGATGCGGACCTGCGCAGACCAGCCGCGCTTCCGCTCATTGGGGGCGGCGGTCTTGCGTTCGGCCACGATGATGGTGATTTCACGCGCGCCATCCATCGATGCGTTGGTGTCGGCAAGTGCCGCTCGGACTCATCCGGAGACGGTGGATTCATGTGTCCATCGTTCCTCGCGACCTCCGACGAGAAGGACTCGACCAGGGGCAGGGCCAGGGTCTTGCAGGAGATGGCAAACGGGTCGCTCATCGATCGCGACTGGCGCGCTCCCGAGGTACATGATGCGCTCGATCTATGCCTGTCGTGCAAGGCCTGCGCGTCCGATTGCCCCGCGGGCGTTGACATGGCGGCGTACAAGACCGAGGTTCTCTACCAGAGCTACAAGGGACGAATCCGGCCACGCTCGCACTACATTCTCGGCTGGCTGCCGCGGTGGGCGCGACTGGTTGCGCCGATCTCCGGTCTCGCGAACGCCACGCTCGCGATTCGTCCCATCGCCAAGCTGGTGTTGGCTGCGGGCGGCATGGACAGCCGGCGCTCGATACCTGCCTTTGCCAAGAAGTCGTTCTCGCGATCACGGCCGCGACGGCCAGAACCGGTGAGCACTTCTTCGCGCCCCAAGGTCATGCTGTGGGTCGACTCGTTCTCCGACAACTTCAGTCCGAGCATCGCACGGGCCGCGATCACGGTTCTTGAGTCCGCTGGATACGCGGTGGTCATTCCCGACCGAACCGTGTGCTGCGGCTTGACCTGGATCACCACAGGTCAGCTGTCCGGTGCGCGGGCGGCCCTGAACCGGTTGCTCGACGAGTTCGCGCCATTCACCGAGGCGGGAATCCCCATCGTCGGACTCGAGCCGTCGTGCACCGCCGTGCTGCGCTCCGATGTAAAGGACCTCCTCCCTGAGGACCCGCGCGTCCGGCCGATCTCGGCGAATGTCTTCACGCTGGCCGAATTCCTGAGCGCTCGTGCAGACTCAGAGAACGCCACCGACTGGCAGCCCGCCCGTCTCGACGGCGTCGAGATTGTGGTGCAGCCGCACTGCCACCAGCACGCGGTCATGGGCTTCTCGGCCGACATTGCGCTGCTGAAGTCCCTCGGCGCCGAGCTCACCGAACTCTCGGGCTGCTGCGGTCTCGCGGGCAACTTCGGCATGGAGAAGGGGCACTACGAGACATCCGTCGCCGTAGCAGAAAACTCACTTCTGCCCGCTCTGCGTCAGGCAGGTCCTGACGCGGTGTTCCTCGCGGACGGCTTCTCGTGCCGAACGCAGGCCGATCAGCTGGCTGACGTACGAGGTATTCACCTTGCGGAGTTGCTCGCGGGGGCACGCTAAACGAAACCGCGGACCACAGTTTGTCTGCGGTCCGCGGTTTCGCGGTGGTAGCGAACGTTCAGCCGATGATGGGCGCGTGCGTGGGTGGGGGCGTAACCCTGCTCGGGTGAACGAGTACCTCGCCATCGACGAGCACCATGGCCACCGAGGGAATGTCTCCCGTGGTGAACGAATCGAGCGCCGTGGTGCCCTGTCCGCCGCGGGGTACGTCCAGGATCACCAGGTCGGCCGGGCGTCCCGGCGCGATGACTCCGACATCCAGGCTGTAGCGTGCCGCGACCTCGCCGGTCGCACAGCACAGCGCAGCTGCGGGATCGATGCCGGCGAAGGCCACCGAATAGGCGATGGTGCGCAGGATACCCAGCGGAAGGATGCCGGTTCCCGACGGGCTGTCGGTTCCGAACTGGAGTCGTGAGAGTAGGCCGGCGCCGGCGAGGTGCTCGACGATCTTCACAAGCGCCAGGGTGTTCCCGGCCTGCACGACTTCGATTGCAGCAGGCGTCTCCTCGATGATCGCGCGGATCTCGGCAAAGGGCCGGGCCGTTGGTCCACCGTTGGCGTGGCAGATGACGTCGGGACGGAGCGCGAGCGCGAGGTCGCTTCCGACCACATGTGACCCGGGAACGGATGCTCCTCCTACGTGCATCGGCACAATCCATCCGCGCGTCTTTGCCTCCTCGATGGGCCCTCGAATCTCCTCGGGATCGATACTGGACCCGAGACCGACTTCGCCCACCAGGTGCACCCCGGCCGCCGCCATTTCGTCGAAATCGGCGCTGGTGAGAGCCGGTTCAATGAGCAGCGCACCCCCGTGCAGCTTTGCGCCCCCTGGCCGCAGATCGAGGGAGCTCTGTGCCGCTGCCATCGCGATGGACTTAGCACCGATCGGAGTGCGCTGTCGTCCGGGCCAATGCGTCTCGCCCGCGGAGATGAGCGTCGTCACCCCGCCGTTCAGGTGAGACGAGACCCAGCCGAGCGTGTTCTGCCGCGGCGTGAAGTCACCGAGCACCGGATGCGTGTGCGGATCGATGAGTCCTGGTGCGATGACGCAGTTCGGGACCTCGATACTGCGATCGAACGTCTCCGTCCTGAGGTCGGAGTAGAAACCGACCCGCGTGATGATGCCGTCGTCGATGAGGATCGCATCGCCCGGAATGATGGGTGCCTCAAGCCGGCCGCTGATGATGGACGAGGCGCCGTGAATGAGTGTGATCATGTTGATTCGCCGTTCGAGGAGAGCTGGTGACGGGTCGACTACCGCAAGCCGTCGACGCCGAGTGCTTCCGCTTCGGTCAGTCCGCCGACACGGTGGTGCGGTCGCGGTCCGTTTGTCGCGCCGAGGGCAATCAGGATCTCATTGGCACGCGGCGCGTCACCGACACGGAACTCGATGGCGTCGAAGTGGGAGCGGATCATCATCGCATCTTTGTGATGAACGGGGATGTCGAGTGTCGCACCCTGTCCGCCGTGCTTTTTGACGCTCGGCAGGATCGAGACGCCGTTGGCGATTTCGCGCGTCGGAGCGCCGAAGGTGGGGTGGAGGAGTGCCGCGATGTGCTCGATCTCGCCGTTCTCGCCGACGATACCGCCCTTGCCGTACGCCTGAAGGTCGCCGTCGAGAAGCTCCTGGGCCTTTGACGTGAAGACACGGCCGAACACGCTGCCGGCATCCGTCAGCTCGGTGAGATCCTGCGACCATTTGCCCGCATACGGGTTGGTGAGGATTGCCGCTACTACCACGCGCTTGATCGGTCGTTCTGTCGGTCGCTCGCCGTCGGCGTTCACCTCTTCGATCTGCACGACCCACTTGCGCACGAAAAGTTTGAGATCGTCGGCGACGAAATCGGATACAGTCACAGTTGCTCCTTGGTTCTCATCTTGGTGCGCATCGACCGACGCGCGAGCTAGCATGCTAATGGCTAGTATTAGCATGCTACCGCTTAACTCTGTCGACAAAGCCCGCTGCAATGTCGCGGGCGAAGCAGTCGCCAAGCGCCCAATTCAGCACATATTAAGAAGGACCAGTTATGCCTGCTCGCACCGCTCTGATCATGGTTGACGTGCAAAACATGTACCTGCAGCAGGAGTCCCGTGATCGCTTCGGCTGGCCGGCGATCTACCGGATGGACGAGACCGTCGCGGAATGCGCCGCGCTCATCGCGGAGGCACGTAAGCAGGGCATTCCCGTTATTTACACCCGCGCCGTTGCGCGGGCGGATGGCGCGGACGCGATGCCAAGCACGCGCGCTTTGCGCGAGGCAGTCGGAGCCGACTCCAATCCGCTGGACGACGACACCACGTGGTCATCAGAGATCATGGACGCGGTCGCTCCTGCGCCCGGCGACATCGTGCTCGAGAAGCTGCGCTGGGACGCGTTCTACGGAACCGAGCTCGACAGCATCCTGCGTAATCTGGACGTGAACCGGCTCATCATCGCCGGGCTGCAGACGAATGTGTGTGTCGACACGACGGCGCGCACCGCCCTGATGAAGAACTTCGAAGTTGCGGTTCCCGACGACGCGGTGTCGACCGACGGCAAGCACCTTCATTTCAACGGGCTCGACGCACTGCGAGTTCTCTACGTCGAGGTTGCACCGTGGCGGGAGCTGATTGCGCCGGACGCCACCTGGCGCAGGGCAGTCACCACTCCCCGATACGGTCGCGTGAACGAAAGACTTCCGCTGCCGAACGAGGCGGTTTGAGCCCGTTCGCCGGTAGCTGACGTGACTACGGAACGGGTGGCCATCCTCGGAGGTGGAATCGTCGGCATCGCGATGGCGCGAGCGCTGGTTCTCCGGCACGGGGCGGAAGTCGTTGTGTTCGAAAAGGAAGACCATCTCGCTGCTCACCAAACCGGCCACAACTCTGGCGTCGTTCACGCTGGGCTGTATTACGCTCCCGGAACGCTCAAGGCCGAGCTCTGTGCTCTCGGGCGAGTGGCATTGCAAGAGTTCTGCATCCAGAAGGAACTTCCGTTCCGCGAGGTAGGCAAGCTGGTCGTCGCCGTAGACGAGTCGGAGCTCGCGGCGCTCGCCAAGATCGAAGGAAGATCCATCGCGAACCGGGTGCCGGATCTCATCCGCCTGGATGCGGCGACACTGCGCGACGTAGAGCCACACTCGGCCGGCATTGCCGCGCTGCACTCACCCCACACCGCTGTCGTGGACTACACGGCCATCACCGAAGCAATGGCGGAAGACGTTCGTGAGGGCGGCGGGGTCATCCTGCTCTCCCACGAGGTCACCGCACTGGTGCGGGAAGCATCAGGTGTGCGGGTGGTCGCGGGGGACATCCATCGCGGCTTCGATCGGGTCATCTCGTGCACCGGCCTTCAGTCCGACGTGGTTGCCGGATTTGTCGGCGCGCCCAGGTCACCGAGGATCCTGCCCTTCAGGGGGGAGTACTGGGCACTCGCAGAGTCCAAAGTGGACCTGGTCAAGGGGATGATCTACCCCGTGCCCGATCCCCGCTTTCCCTTCCTTGGCGTGCACTTCACCAGGAGTGTTTACGACCACGTACACGTGGGGCCGAACGCGGTCCCGGCCCTCGCGCGCGAGGGCTACAACTGGTCGACCATCTCGGTGAAAGACACCTGGGGCTCACTGACCTGGCCGGGCGCTTTTGCACTCGCCAGGCAGCACTGGCGGATGGGCGCGAAAGAGATCGCTGGTTCGCTGATCAAGTCCGCCTACTTTCGGGAGGCCCGGAGATTCGTCCCTGAGCTCGAGATCGGTGACCTGGTCACGAAGTCGGGCGCGGGTGTCAGGGCACAGGCGTGGGCCGCTGACGGTGAGCTTGTGGACGACTTCGTGGTGGACCAGGTCGGTCCGATCACGCTGGTTCGCAACGCACCTTCGCCTGCGGCAACGTCGTCGATGGCCATCGCGGATTACGTTCTCGACAACTACAGCTCAAAAGGCAACTGAGGTCCTCTAATCGTCCGCCAGCGGGACGTTCCCATCGTCAAGAAGCCAGGCGCGCACGGCTGCGTCATCGGCCCCGAGGGCAGGTGGACGGCGGCGATACTCGATGGCGCCGTCGCGCAGGCCCAGGGGACTGGACAGCGTCGCGACGTCCGGCTCGCCGTCTCGTGCATCGAACCGCGCGACCGGGTGCAGCCCAAGCGCATCGGCCAGACGGAATGCTCCCGCAAGGTCGTTGACTTGTCCGCAGGGAACGCCGACCGCCTGCAAGCGCGTGCACCAATTGATCGCTGTGTCGGTCGCCAGCGCCTCCTCGAGCCGGACGATCAGCTCAGCACGATTCAGGACGCGCGCGCGATTGGTCTGAAATCGCGCGTCGTCGGCGAGTCCTTGCTGCCCCAGCTCGATGGCGAGTGCCCTGAATTGTCGGTCGTTTCCGACGGCGAGGGCGACCTGACCGTTCCCGGTCGCGAGCGTTTCGTATGGCGCAATACTCGGATGCTGATTGCCCATCCGTCCCGGGAGTGTTCCGGCATTGAGGTACGCGGAACCCTGGTTGACGAGCGACGAAAGCAGGCTCGAAAGAAGGTTGACCTCGATGTGTTGACCTTGCCCGGAGTTGTCACGATCGCGAAGCGCCGCGAGGACTGCGATGGTGGCATGGAGTCCGGTGAGAACGTCCACAAGCGCGACTCCAGCCTTGACCGGCTCGCCGCCACTTTCGCCGGTGATGCTCATGAGGTCGCCCACGGCTTGCACGACGAAGTCGTAACCGGGCAGTGTTGCTCCTTCGCCGCTCCCGTAGCCGGAGATGGAACAGTAGATCAGCGACGGATGGGCCGCTCTCAAGTGCGCGGAGTCGAGGCCAACCGCGGCGAGCTTGCCCGGCAGGAAGTTCTCGATCAACACGTCCGCTCGTCCCGCGAGCGCCTTAGCGAGCCGAAGGTCGGCATCCGAGGCCAGGTCGAGCGTTACGCTCCGCTTGTTGCGGTTGACGCTGGCAAAGTAGGTCGACATGCCCTCTGACTCGTCGACGTACGGCGGTCCCCATTGCCGCGTGTCATCGCCGACATTCGGTCGTTCGACTTTGATGACTGTCGCCCCGAGATCGGCGAGGAACATGGATGCGAGTGGCCCCGCGAGCACGCGGCTGAAGTCCGCCACCAGAACGCCGGCCAATGGTGCTGCCGCGCCCTCCGCGGTCATTGGAGACACCGCGAGCGACCACGAAATCTCATGAGCAAGTCCTATCACAACTGGCTATGCCCACGTGGCCGTCGCGGTGAGGCCGGCGATTGGCGTCATCTCGAGTGCTGTCAGTCCGCGACATCCCCAGAGAAATGAATGGAAGACTCGAGTTGCCGAAAACACCCGATCGATCGAACAAGGAACAACGTGCCCAACCCAGTTGATCTCATTGGCATCGACTCCCTCCTCAGCGCCGAGGAACTCGCGCAGCGCACGAAGGTCAGCACCTTCGTCGACGCCGAAATCAGGCCGTACATCTCGGAGTGGTACGAGAACGCCGAGTTTCCGCGCGCTCTCGTGCCCAAGCTGGCAGAGGCCGGCCTACTCGGAATGCACCTCAGCGGCTATGGCTGCCCGGGGCGCAGCGCCGTTGAATACGGGCTCTCCGCACTTGAACTCGAGGCCGGCGACTCGGGAATCCGCACGTTCGTCAGCGTGCAGGGCTCACTCGCTATGAGCGCCATCCACAAGCATGGCTCGGAGGAACAGAAACAACTGTGGCTGCCGCGGATGGCGAGTGGCGAAGTGATCGGATGTTTTGGACTGACCGAGCCCACCGCTGGGTCGGATCCGTCGAGCATGAAGACCTTCGCGCGCAGGGAAGGCGACGACTGGATCATCAGTGGCCACAAGCGGTGGATCGGTTTGGCGTCCATCGCCGACGTCGCCATCATCTGGGCGGCCACCGACGATGGGGTGCGCGGATTCATCGTCCCCACTTCGACGCCGGGATTCACCGCACGAGTCATCGATCACAAACTCTCCATGCGCGCGTCGATCCAATGTGAGATCGACCTCGATGACGTGCGTCTTCCCGCGGATGCGATCCTGCCCGATGCGCGCGGTCTCAAAGCTCCGTTCGAATGCCTGAACGAGGCCAGGTACGGCATCATCTGGGGCGCGATGGGCGCGGCTCGAGACAGCTACGAGGTCGCGCTCGCTTACGCTCAGGAACGTACCCAGTTCGATCGCCCGATCGCCGGATTCCAGATCACACAAGAGAAGCTCGTGAACATGGCGCTCGAGATCAACAAGGGAATGCTCCTTGCCCTGCAGCTGGGCCGGCTCAAGGATGCTGGATCGCTCCAGCCGCATCAGATCTCGTTTGGCAAGCTCAACAACTGCCGCGAAGCAATTCAAATCTGCCGCGATGCCCGAGCCATTCTCGGGGGCAATGGCATCACCCTCGACTACTCACCGCTGCGACACGCAAGCAATCTGGAGAGCGTTCGCACATACGAGGGCACGGACGAGGTACATACGCTCGTGCTCGGCAACTACATCACGGGGATCAACGCGTTCCACTAGCTACGGCGTAGGAGTAGGACCAGGAGTAGGAGTACTGACGGGCTCGCCGTTCTGCAGTGTTTCTGATGGCGCAATGCATCGGTGCCCGGTGGGAATCGCACCGACGGCCTCCGACAGGTCGGTCAGCGCCTGGTTGCCATCGGCCTTCACGTTTTTCGAGTTGACCTTGACGGTGACCGCCGGGTTGCGACCGTAGGTCGTAAACACGTACACGGGCGCGTATTTGTCGTTGACGAGCCAGTCGATGCCGTCCACCGTCACACACTCAAGCGTGGATGTCGGGTCGGGCACGGCGACGCCGCACTGGAGCAGGATGTCCGGCGGGTTTCCCCATGCGCCGGTTCCCTGTCCGTCGGTCTCCCGTATCGCGAGAGTTGAGACGGTCGCGGGCAACCGCACGATCACGTCGGCGCATTTCGCGTTCGTCGCATGGCTGGCCATCGCGACGTGAACCGTTGGTGCGCATCCGGTGAGAATGCCGACGAACACCGCCGCGGCGGCGACCAGACCAAGCTTGGCTTTCATCGCGTTCAGGCTATCGCGACGCGAGTGAGCGTCAGCCGAGAGGGGGCTGCGGTGAAGCGGGATCGTCGTCTCGATAGCGCACGAACGTGCCCCGACCGATGTCGCGACCGAGCCAGATGCGAAATCTGGTGCCGGGTTCGAAACGTTCGCGCACGAGCTCTGGGCTCAGGAACATCGCCGGCAACTCGTAGGTCTCGCCGAGTTCGATGCGGAGATCTGCCATGAGCAGGCGAGCGTCATAGCCGACGGTGTCGTCGCCGGCGAACAGCGTCACGGTCCACCAGCCATGCGCTGGGGCGATGGCCTCCTTGAGCCCGCGCTCCTTCTTGGTGTAAAACCGCACGCGCAGGATGGCTTCGTGGTTCGCGATCAGGTCGTCGACGGTGTCCATGCAACAAGTATGGACAGCGAGCCGCCCGACCGCAGGCGCGATACCTTGGGAAGCATGATTGCGGCTGACACCCTCGGCGGGATTGGCGAGGCCGCGGCGCTCGCACGCATCTTTCCGCGACTTCCCGCGGCGTCCGCCGCACTCGTCGGACCGGGGGATGACGCCGCCGTGCTCGCCGCACCGGACGGTCGATTCGTGGTCACGACAGACATGATGATCCACGGCCCCGACTTTCGGCTCGCCTGGTCGACCGCACACGATCTCGGTTGGAAGGCCGCAGCATCCAATCTTGCCGATGTTGCCGCCATGGGCGCCGCCCCGACTGGCCTGGTGGTCGCCCTCGCCGCCCCCGCGACGACGCCGGTCGGCTTTCTCGAGGAGTTCGCGGATGGCCTGCGGGATGGTTGCGCAGCGATGGCACCAGGCTGCGGAGTCGTTGGCGGCGACCTGTCGGTGTCCTCGACGCTGACCGTCGCGGTGACCGCGTTCGGCGATTTGGAGGGCCGCAAGCCAGTGCTTCGTTCCGGAGCGCGAGTCGGTGACGTCGTCACGGTCTCCGGCCCACTCGGGCTCGCGGCCGCGGGGCTGCGGCTCCTATTCAGAGACGGCATGGTGGACGGCGAGCCTGATGCATCGGCCGCGACCAAACTCCGGGAGGCACACCCCGAGGTGGTCGTCCAACTCGCGCCGACTCCGCCCATCATGGACGGGAGGCTCGCGGCGATCGCGGGCGCGACATCCATGATCGATCTGAGCGACGGGCTCGCGCTTGACGCGCGTCGAGTGGCGACGGCGAGTGGGGTCTCGTTCGACCTGTCATCCATTGCAGTGGGATCGCGCGCGGCGCTCGACGACGGGGAGGATCACTCGCTGCTGGCCACTTTCCCGGACGGCGTTGCGCTGCCGGGCGGGTTCCGCGCCATCGGTCGCGTGCTGGCGGGCGACGGGGTGCTCGTAGACGGGATCGCGTATGAGGCGCGCGGCGGCTGGGATCCCTTCGAAGACTGGACCGGCGGACAGGGATGACGGCAGCCGCAGTCTTCTCGGCGATCGGTGATGCTCGGCGACGTCGCATCCTTGAGCTGTTGGCAGAGCACGAGCGTTCGGTCGGGGAACTCACAACGCTGCTCGGGATCGCGCAACCGTCTGTGACTCAACACCTTGCCGTCCTGCGAGAGGCCGGCCTCGTGTCGGTGGAGAAGCGCGGCACCAGTTCGATCTACTCGCTGGAGCGTGAGGCGCTCGCGGAGGTTACGGCGTGGGTGGAGGGCCTGCGCCAGTAGCGACTGGGGATCGAGCCGCTACTGGGGATCGAGCGCTGCTCGACCCCCAGTTGGTGCGCGCCGGTCAACAGGATGATTTCGGTGCTTCGCACGTTCAACAGGAGATTTTCGGCCTTTTTGAGGGCCTCATCCTGCAGACGGTGCGTTCAGGAGGAGATATCGTCCCGAAAACGACCGAATATCCTCCCGAACCATCCCGACGGGCACATCCATGCCGCTTTTTGGATCTCGGAACGCTCAAGCCAGGTTGCGCTACGCGTCGCTACTCAACCAGCTACTACGCGACGGAGAGCCAATACAGCGACGTGTCCCCGTAGTCTTTGCGGCGATCGAGCTTCAGCCCCTCGGGCAGCGCCGGAGCGGGGTCGCGCGATCCACGCTCGAGAACGACGACGGCATCCGGGTCGAGTCGTGGAACGAGCGCCTCGAGGTTGTGCTCGACCTCAGCGACCCCCAGGTCGTATGGCGGGTCCAGAAACACGATGTCCCAGAACTGTCGCGCCCCGGAGACGTACGCCTGCACGGGGGAGCTGCTGACATCCACCGACACGTGGTGGCCCTTCGGTGAGGCCTTCAGCACATGCACGGCATTCTTCCGGCAGGCGTTCGCCGCTGAGACGCTGAAGTCGACCAGCGTCACGGATGCTGCGCCGCGGGAGGCGGCCTCAAGCCCGAGGGCACCCGAGCCCGCGTACAGGTCGAGCACGCGCGCGCCGTCCACCAGGTCGCGCGAATCGAGTGCGGAGAAGATCGCCTCACGCACCCTGTCGCTCGTCGGTCGGGTGCCCGCGCCCGGAACGGTAAGCGTCAGCGAGCCCGCGAACCCTCCGATGATGCGCGTCATGACTTGCGGTCGATTCTCGCGAGGCGTCGGTAGTAGAGGCCCACAACGAAGGGGATTGGAACGACCAGGAATCCGATGAGCCCGGCGAGCGGTGCCAGCGCGCCGAGGCCGGTGGCGATTGCGTAGCCGATGGCGGCGGCGAAGGCGGGAAGTCTGCTCCTCTTGCGGTAGCGGTCAGTGATCCCTTCGCGCAGCAGCTCGGGATGTAGCGAATCGTAGAGCCACAGGCATCCGTGAAGCGCGAATACAAGCGTCAGATGCAGCCCGTAAATGACCACCGCGATGCGAACAGTCGGGTAACGCCCGAGAAGCGCGGCCGAGAAGGGCACGAGCGCAACGAACAACAGCATCAGCAGTGTCAACCAGACAAGTGGATGATCCGCCCGACGAATTAGCTCCGACTGCGTTCGGTTGCCGAACCAGAGCGTTCCCAGGGTAATGAAGGTGAGCGCGTACGTCAGGAGCGTCGGGATGAGCGACATGAGCTGCTGGGGGAGCTCGCCAGCGGGTCCGACGGGGATCGCGATCTGCAGAACAATCAGCGTCATGACGATCGCGAACACGCCGTCGGTGAGCGCTTCGAGACGCTGAGGTGAACCGAGACCCGGCTTGCCGCCGAGCGCTTCGTCCGTCATCCCTTAACTATGACAGCCAGTCGACAAGCGGGGATGACACGCAGCGACGGGTCGCATGTCGCCGCTACCCTCGAAGGGTGACGTCGCCCCTCGACCAGAAGCTCAGCGTGCCGCTGGCCGGGCGCACTGCTGCTGCCTTCCAGAAGGGGCTTGGGCTGGTCACGGTCGGCGACCTCATCAGCCACTACCCCCGCCGCTACGCGAAGCGCGGCGAGCTCACGGCCCTCGACGAGCTCGAGATCGACAGCAACGTGACCATCGTGGCGGAGGTTCTGTCGACCTCCGAGCGCTCCATGAAAGCCAAGCGCGGCAGCATCTTCGAGGCGAAGATCACGGATGGCCGGGGCATCCTTACGCTCACCTTCTTCAACCAGGCCTGGCGGCAGAACGACCTGAAGCCCGGCGTTCGCGGAATCTTCGCGGGCAAGGTCGGCGCGTACAAGGGGCTGCGCCAGCTCGCGCACCCCGACTACGAGCTCTTCGTCGACGACCCGGGCACAGAGGCTTCGGACAAGGCGATCGACTGGGTGCAGCATCCGATCCCGATCTATCCGGCGACTTCGACCGTCGCGAGTTGGCAGATCGGCAAGGCGATTGCCGTTGTGCTCGATACGTTGCCCCTGCTCGATGACCCGGTGCCCCCGGAGGTGCGCAGCGACTACAACCTGATGTCCTATTCGCGCGCCGTCGAACTGATCCACCGGCCGGAGAAAGACACGGACTGGCGCGCCGCCCGTAAGGCGCTGCGGTTCCAGGAGGCGTTCGTGTTGCAGTCCGCGCTCCTGCAGCAACGCGCTGCGCTGCGGGCGACCGCCGCCGCCAAGCGACTGCCGGGCAAACTGTCCGCGGAGTTCGATGCGAAGCTCCCCTTCGAGCTCACCATCGACCAGCGCGTCGTCGGCGACGAGATCGCCATGGATATGGCCAGCGACGCACCGATGAACCGACTCGTGCAGGGGGAGGTGGGCTCCGGCAAGACGCTCGTCGCCCTGCGTGCGATGTTGGCTGTGGCCGACTCTGGCGGTCAGTCTGCGCTGCTCGCACCGACGGAGGTGCTCGCATCGCAGCATCTCCGCTCGATCGTGAGCGCGCTCGGCCCCGACCTCGCGGCGAGGCTACGTCCGACACTGCTGACCGGTCAACTTTCGACGGCCGAGCGTAAAAAGGCGCTACTTGCCGCGGTCTCGGGAAGCTCAAGCATTGTCATAGGCACGCACGCTCTCTTCAGCGAGCATGTCGGATTCTTCGATCTCGGCCTCATCGTCGTCGACGAGCAGCATCGCTTTGGGGTGGAGCAGCGTGAGGCGCTTCGGCAGAAGGGCGCGACACCGCCGCACGTTCTCGTGCTCACAGCAACGCCGATACCTCGCACGGTCGCGATGACGGTGTTCGGGGACCTCGACATCTCGACAATCGTCGAACTGCCGGCCGGCCGCATCCCTATCGAAAGCTTTGTGGTGCCGCTTGCCGAGCGGCCCGGTTGGGTATCCAGGGTCTGGGAGCGCATCTCGGAGGAGCTCGAGAAGGGCCGCCAGGCGTTCGTGGTGTGCCCGGCGATCGATGCTTCTACTGTCCCTGAGGGTCTCGAAGGGGACGACGACGTGGGCGGCGTTTCGACAAGCTCAGCGACCGGGCCGAGCACCGCCAACGTCACCGAGGTGCTCGAGTCGCTGAAAGCGAACCCCGTGCTCGCCGGGCGCCGCATCGCGGCCCTGCACGGACGCATGTCGAGCGAGGCGAAGGATGCCGTCATGCGGTCTTTCCAGGCTGGAGAGATCGACGTGCTCGTCGCAACGACCGTCATCGAGGTCGGCGTCGACGTGCCGAACGCGTCGGTCATGGTGGTCCTCGACGCGGACCGTTTCGGGGTTTCTCAGTTGCATCAGCTGCGTGGTCGTGTCGGTCGAGGTTCGGTGCCAGGACTCTGCCTGTTCGTCACGCGCGCGGAGGAGGGCACGATCGCACGCGAACGAGTGGATGCGGTCGCCGCAACCCTCGACGGATTCGAGCTTGCGCAGAAGGATCTCGAGCTGCGACAGGAGGGCGACGTGCTCGGCAGCGTCCAGTCCGGCGGCAGATCCAGTCTGCGGCTGTTGCGAGTGGCGAAGGATGGCGAGCTCATCAGTGATGCGCGAGCTCTGGCATCCGCGGTCCTGAATGCCGACCCCGACCTCAGGCTGCACCCTGCGCTCCGGGACGCGCTTGCGAGTCGGCTCGACGAATCCGAGGCAGCTTTTCTGGCGAAGAATTAGCCTTTTGCAACACTGCGTCTCAAGTTACAAAACGGTAACGTGCGCCCGCTAGGGTAAATGCATGAACAGGATCGCTGTCGTTCCTGGGTCATTCGACCCGGTCACACTCGGGCACATTGATGTCATCGGTAGGGCAGCGAACATCTTTGACGAACTGCACGTGCTCGTCGTTCACAACCCGAGTAAGTCGGCCCTTCTTCCGATTGCTCAGCGTGTGTCGCTCATCGAGCAGTCAGTCGCCTACGCCAATCTGCCCTCAAACATCACGGTCACGAGCTGGAGCGTTGGTCTTCTTGTCGACTACTGCGTGGACGTCGGTGCGAGCGTGATCGTCAAGGGCATCCGCTCGCAGATCGATGTCGCATACGAAACCCCGATGGCGATCGTCAATCGCAACCTCGCCGGCGTCGAGACCGTTTTCCTGCTGCCGTCACCGGAGAATGCGCACGTGTCGAGTTCACTAGTGCGCCAGGTGTCCTCGCTCGGTGGTGACGTCTCACCGTACGTGCCCGCCCCCGTAGCGGCATTCCTCGAACACGGGTAGGTATTGCGTACCCTCGCCGAGAGGTAGACAGTGAACTACGGTGCGCAAACCAGTGATTGCGTCCCGAAGGGAGCACAACGGTGTCAAACACGTCGAAGTCGCGCACGTCTAAGAAGAACGCGAAGCCGTCAAAGAAGGTTCTGCTCAAGCAGGCGAACGCGGAGCTGGCGAACGAACTCGAGAAGGCGCAGCGCGCGCTTGCCGAAGAGAAGAAGCGTGCGAAGGAGGCCGCCCGCAAGGCCGAAAAAGAGGCAGACAAGCTGAAGGCCGCTGCGAAGCGCGAACTCGCGAAGGCGAAGAAGCAAGCGGAGCGCGCGAAGATTGACGCGATCAAGCGAGCACGTCGTACCGCGAGCGGCAAGCCGGCTGTCCCCGTGAAGAAGGCAGCACCCAGGAAGTCGGCCGCGCCGTCAACCACGGGTTCGACGGTGGGTAGGCCGGCGGCGACGTCCACACCGAGGCCCGCGCTCAAGACCACACCTCGCACGACCACAACCCGCACGAGCACGCCGAGCACGACGACCGCGCGCGCGTCATCTGCGTCGACATCCACGGAGACCGTTGTGTCGCTGCGAGCGAAGGCACGCGCCCAGGGCATCACCGGCTACTCGCGGCTGAGCAAGGAGCAGCTGCAAGCGCGAGTCAAATAGTCCCATCCAGCAATGTCGTTAGCATTGAGTGATGGCATCTCTTACGGTCGGCTACGCCGCCATGCTCGAACAGTTCCACCCGACCGAGATCGTTGAGCTCTCGGCGCACGCAGAGACGCAGGGTTTTTCCGGTGTCATGGCGGCAGATCACTTTCAGCCGTGGGTGCCACAGCAGGGGCAGAGCGCGTTCGTCTGGAACGTGCTGGCCGCCCTCGGTGAGCGAACGAAGGGCGACCTCGGTCCCGGCGTCACGGCGCCGACGTTCCGCTGGCACCCCGCCATGGTCGCCCAGGCGTCGGCGACTCTCGCCGCCATGTACCCGGGCCGCCACTGGCTTGGCCTTGGTTCGGGCGAAGCACTGAACGAACACATCACCGGTGAGTACTGGCCGGAAGCTCCTGAGCGCATCAACCGGATGTTTGAGGCCATCGACATCATCAAGAAGCTGTTCTCGGGCTCCCTGGCAGGCAAAGACGTCAAGCACGCTGGTCCGTTTTACAAGCTCGAGTCCACGAGGCTCTGGACGATGCCAGAAGTCGCCCCGGAGATTCTCGTCGCGACGGCCGGTCCCGTCACCGCGAAGCGGGCAGGCAAGACCGTCGACGGCCTCATCACGGTCGGCGCGCCACTAGAGAAGATCGATGGCCTGTTCGCCAAGTTCGACGAGGGCGCACGCGAGGTCGGCAAGGACCCATCGACGATGCCAAAGGTGCTGCAACTGCACATGAGCTGGGCCGCAACAGATGAGGAAGCCATGCGCAACGCCATGGTGGAGTGGCCCAACGGCGGAATGAAGTTTCCGAAGGGCGACATCCGTTCGCCGTTTGAGTTTGAGCAGATGGCGAAGTTGGTTCGCCCGGAGGACTTCGAGGGTCGTATGGTCATCTCGGCCGACCCGGACGTGCATCGCGCATACATCCAGAAATTCGTAGACCTCGGGTTCGACCGCGTGTACCTGCACAACGTGGGCCGCAACCAGCGCGAATGGATCGACGTGTTCGGCCGGGACGTGCTGCCGAAGCTCGCGCGCTGATGTCGACCGGGTTCTCGGTCTTCGCGATCGAGGGGATTCCGGAGATCACCGCTGGCATGGAGCTGGCGGAGGTCATCGGCGATGCGATCGCCCGCACGGTCCCTGAGGCTCTCGAAGGGCTCGAAGGGCTCCACCACGGCGACATCCTCGTGGTCAGCTCGAAAATAGTCTCGAAGGCTGAGGGCCGCATCGTCCTGGCGGCCGATCGCGAGCAGGCGATCACCGACGAAACGGTGCGAGTCGTCGCGACGCGCGAGTTCCCCGGCGGCGTGACCCGCATCGTCGAGAACCGCCTCGGCATCGTCGGCGCGGCAGCCGGAGTGGATGCCTCGAACACGCCAGAGGGCACCGTGTTGTTGCTCCCGCGCGACCCCGACGGTTCGGCTGGTGCGCTTCGGCTCGCGCTGCAGAGCCGCTTCGAAATTGCAATCGGTGTGATCATCACAGACACGCTCGGTCGCGCCTGGCGCGAGGGGCAGACGGATGTCGCGATCGGAAGCAGCGGCGTAATACTCCTCGAGGACCTGCGGGGCACCACGGACAACCACGGCCGCGTCCTCGATGTCACCGCGCCGGCGGTTGGCGACGAGATCGCCGCCGCCGCCGATCTCGTCAAGCGCAAGAGCGCTGGCCTGCCGGTAGCCGTCGTGCGCGGCCTCGGACACCTGGTCGTTGATGGTGCGCCCGGTGCAAGAGTGCTGATTCGATCGTCGGAGACAGACATGTTCCGTCTGGGCACAGATGAGGCGTACGCGCGCGGGTTCGAGGACGGCAGCCGTGCGTGATTGGACGATCGTCATTCCCGTGAAGGGAACGGCGCTCGCCAAGTCGCGCCTCCGAGCAGCGCCCGGACTGGCACTTGCGATCGCACTGGACACCGTTGAAGTCGCCCTCTCCGTGGCGCCGGTCATCGTGGTCACCTCCGCTGACGTCGCTCCGGAATTCGAGGCGCTCGGCGCCCGGATCGTGCTCGACGCGGGTGGAGGTCTCAACGCCGCGGCTCGGCAGGGACTCGATGCTGCGGGTTCCGGACCGGTGGCCGTCATGCTGGGCGACGTGCCGGCCGTCCAGCCCTCGGAGCTGTCGCTCGCCCTGGGCGCGGCTGAGCAGCATCCTCTCGCGTTTGTGTCAGACGCCGACGGTGACGGGTCTGTTTTGATTGCCGCCCTCGTCACGGCTGACCACTCACCCGCGTTTGGTGCGAACTCGCGAGCCGCACATCGTCATGCTGGCTACGTCGAACTCGACGTGCCGGCAACCAGCGGTCTTCGTCACGATGTGGACACGACAGCGCACCTCGTCGAGCTGGCTACGGCCGGACGGCTGGGCCCCCGCACAAAACTCGCGGAAGTCTCAAGTAACCTGTCGCAATGAGCATGATCGATGGGATGGCCACCCTCGTGATTTCGAGCGTCCAATACCCGGCGACGTTCGTGACGACCACCCTCGGAATCGAGCCCGACTGGAGCGCGGAGAAGGGCCAGTTGCGCCCCCGCAGCGGCGATTCCGGAAACGAGCCGATCCGCAGGCGCGTCTACGACCGATCGATGTGGGTGCTCGAGGTCGACTCGAATCCTGGAACCAAAATGGCCGTGGATGACGACGATGCCAAGGGTTTCGCCAGTCTTCAGGTGCTCGCCGGCCGCCTACTCGGGCGGGGGCCACTGCTGAACGAGCTTCGACGAGGTTACGAGATCGACCTCACTTGGTACGGCACGGCGGGCAGCGCCCATGCGGCCTTTGTGCTCCCGGTCTCTCTGATGCGCGATCTTGTCGAGATCGGCCTCGACGTTGTGGGCACCGTCTACGGTCATGAGACCGAGACGGCGCCCTTCGTCGGTTAGGTCGATCGGCTAGGTCAGATCCGTGTCTCGTGCACGCACCGGTTCCGCAACGACTGGCTCAGCTGCAACCGGCGCATCGCTGACGGTCTCGGGCGCGCCCGGTCGGGCAACCGCGGGATCATCGGCTACTGTCGCTGCTCGACGGCCGGAGGGAACGTCTGGGTCGATCTTGTTGGCGCGCTGGAGCTGTTCCTCGGATTTTGCGCGTGCATCTTCTGCCTCCGCGGAGCGATCTGCTGCGTCGCGGCGAAGCTTTTCCGCGTTTACCTCGGCCTGTTTCGCGTCCGCGGCGGCGCGTGCGGCTGCCGCCTCGTGTTCGCGCGCTCCGAGCTCGACCTGCGCGGCCTGATTGCGCATTTCTTCCGCTCGACGGCGGTCTGCGTTCGCCTTGCTCCGCCTTCCCAATATCACCGCGAGAACCACGATGACGATCACGACAATGGCAATGACGACGATGGCAATAATGGTGCCCATACTCATGACAACCTTCTTCCTTCGATGTGATCGGTCGTAATGTGGCACTCATCACGAACGGATGTTGCGCACTCGACCATCTCTTCGGACGCTACCCGTGGTGAGAAATCGTGCACAGGGGGTACCCCTTTGGCGGGATTCGGGGTATGGCCGCACATCTTGACGCCATTCTCCGTGTATCGCCAGCAGGTGCCCGTAGGCTCGACTACGCCAGCCGTCGGGAGGTGCGATAGACGTGAATTCACGCCTGCAGCGCGCGCTCGCGGTCTTCGTGAGCCTTATGGGTCGACTCGCTCAGGGCCGTGCGCCGAGACAACTGGTGTGGTGGGCGGCCGCAGCTCTGGCGATCGGCTGGGTCGCAACAATTGCCGGCTGGGTCGTGTCGAGCAACGTCTCAGTCGGGTGGAGCCTGCTCGGCTTCGTGATCGTGACGATAATTTTTGCGGCGATGTCTGTCGCATGCCTCGGACTCGCCGGATCGGCCCTCGCGTCCAGCGCCATCAACACGGCACGAGCCTTCCAGGGCGGTTCGTATTCCTATGACTCCCCGCCGTGGGTCGCCGTGTTCGGCACCGCGTTGATCGTTGCGACCCCGGCATCCTTCATCCTTGGCACCTTCATCAGCTTCGCGGTTGCCGCCTCGTAACGCCGATTAGTGTCCGGCCGCGACGTGCAGTGGCAGCAGTTTCAGGGACTTGCCCGTCGACGCATAACCGGTCGACGCATGCTCCCGCGCGACCGCGGCCCGTTCGGCGGATGGCACACCGTAGGTCGTGGTGCGCTGGTACGCTTCCCGTCCGATCTGGGATGCGAGCAGTTCCAGCTCATCCACGGTCTTCTCCGAACCGTTGTCGGCCCCGGCCATGCGGCTGATGGTTTCCTCCATCAGGGTGCCGCCGACGTCATCCGCTCCGCCCTGCAGCATGAGCTGCGTGCCTTCCGTGCCGAGCTTCACCCACGACGTCTGGATGTGGTCGATGCGACCGTGCAGCATCAGGCGAGCGACGGCGTGCACCGCCCGGTTCTCCTGCGGGGTCGGGCCCGGACGAGCAACGCCCGCGAGGTAGACGGGCGAATTCGTGTGGATGAACGGCAGCAGGACGAACTCCGTGAAGCCGCCCGTCTCATCCTGAATTTTGGACAGTGTGCGCAGGTGTCCGACCCAGTGAGACGGATTGTCGACGTGGCCGTACATCATGGTCGACGATGAACGGATGCCGAGCCGGTGCGCCGTCGTCACGATCTCGATCCAGGCGGAGGCGGGAAGCTTGCCCTTCGTAAGTACCCAGCGCACTTCGTCGTCGAGGATTTCGGCCGCAGTGCCGGGGATGGTGTCGAGTCCGGCCGCCTGCGCCTCCGTGAGGAAGTCCTCGTAGGAGAGGCCCGTTCGCGCTGACCCGTTGACGATCTCCATCGGGCTGAACGCGTGGAGATGGATGTCTGGCTGTCGCGACTTCACTTCGCGTGCGAGGTCGAAGTACGCGGTGCCCGGCAGGTCGGGGTGGATGCCACCCTGCATGCAGATTTCGGTCGCGCCGATGTTCCACGCCTCGTCGACGCGGTCGCCGACCTGCTTCATAGACAGTGTGAATGCGTCGGCGTCGGTGCGGCGCTGCGCGAATGCGCAGAACCGGCACCCTGTGTAGCAAACGTTCGTGAAGTTGATGTTGCGGTTGACGACGTACCCGATGCGATCGCCAACGGTGTCGTGGCGCACTCGGTCGGCGAGGCCGGCGAGCGCGTCGAGGTCTCGGCCCTCAGCGTTGAGGAGCGCGAGGTACTCGGCATCCGACAGTCCAGCCGGGTCAGTCTCGGCATGCAGCAATGCCGCGTGTACAGCGGGATCTCCCGCGTGGCTCGTGGTTCTGCGGGTATCTCCGACCTTTTCGCGTAGCTCCGACCAGTCGCCGTAGACGTCCTCGAAGTCGCTTCGTCGATCGGTCGTGCGACCTTCGGTGTCGATCTCGGTGTGCAGGTTCACGCGGCCAGAACCCAGCCATTCCGGATCGGGCTCTTGCCAGGGCCGACCGACGGGGATGCGGCCCTCGATGGCCAGGCCATCCTCGCCGGCGAGTGCGCGCACGTGCGGCAGCAACCGAGGATCGAGCCACGGCTCCTCCGCGCGCACGTAATGCGGGTGCACGGTAAGGCGTTCGTGCAGCGTGAATCCGGCAAGCGCCGTGAGCCTCGACAGCTCCTCGATCTCCGGCCACGGCCGCTCCGGGTTCACGTGGTCGGGCGTGAGCGGGGAGACACCGCCCCAGTCGTCGATGCCTGCGCGGATGAGCAGCTCGAGCTCGCGGGCATCCGTGAGGTTCGGGGGAGCCTGCAGTCGTGCTCCTGGGCCGAGCACGAGGCGGGAGACCGCGACCGCGGCGATGTACTCCTCGAGCGGGAGGTCATCGCGGCGCATCATCGCGGTCGACATCTTCGACCGGAAGTTCTGGATGATGATCTCCTGGATGTGTCCATGACGGCGGGAAGCGGCGCGCAACGCGAAGAGGCCCTCGACGCGCTCGGCGTAGGTCTCGCCGATGCCGAGAAGCAGACCGGTCGTGAAGGGGACGTTTGAGCGACCGGCATCCTCGATCACTCGGAGGCGCACGGCCGGGTCCTTGTCTGGCGACCCGAAATGCGCTTCGCCTTTCTCGGTGAAAAGCCTCGTCGAGGTGGTCTCGAGCATCATGCCCATCGAGGGGGAGACGGGCTTGAGCCGTTGGATTTCTTCCCAGGTCATGACGCCGGGGTTCATGTGAACCAGGAGTCCGGTCTCCTCCATGATGCGGATCGCCATCGCGCGAAGGTAGGTCATGGTCGAGTCGTAACCGTTCGCGTCGAGCCACTCGCGCGCCTCCGGCCAGCGCTCCTCAGGCCGGTCGCCGAGGGTGAAAAGCACCTCTTTGCAGCCGAGTGCGGCGCCCTGTCGCGCGACCTCGAGGATCTCGTCCGGCGACATGAACATCGCCTTACCCTCTCGCTCGAGTTGCTTGGGTGTCTTCACGAACGCGCAATAGTGGCAACGGTCCTGGCACAGGTGAGTCACCGGAATGAACACCTTGCGCGAGTAAGTGATCACGCCCGGGCGTCCCGCCTTCGCAAGGCCAGAGTCGCGCATTCTGCCAGCCGCAGCCAGCAGTCGCTCGAGGTCGGCGCCGCGCGCGTGAAGCAGCGTCTCCGCCTCGGTCTGGTCGATGGTGACGCCGGTCTCTGCGCGCTTGAGTGCCCGAGAAATGGCGGAGGCGGTCGGGATGAAGTCGGCGGGAGTCTCAGTCATGGCACAGCTTTCACAGGGGAATGAACATCACCCAAAGCCAGGTGCACAACCAGATTCGTTTCGAGTCTAGGCGCGTGGATGCCGCGGGGTGCGGTGCGCGCGCGGTGGGTAGTTTTGCGAGAGCACTTGCCATCAGCCGAAACGCGTGGACTTGGCAGTCGCATTCGCGAGCGATTTGCGGGCCTGGACTTCGAGATTCCGCCCCGAGCCGACGACCTGCCGCGAGCCGCCAACTTCGACTCGTGATCATTGTCGACACCAACCTCATATCTGAGTTGCTCGTCGAACGACCGAACCCGCGCGTCGTAGCCTGGCTGGATGCCCAGGTCGAAGCGGATTTGTTCATCACCTCCGTGAACGTCGCCGCGATCGCGAAGGCTTTCGGCGCAGCGGCAATCGCGACCCGCAACACACGACACTTCGAATGGACGGGTTGCGCGCTCGTCAATCCTTGGGGTGAGTAGCGAGTGAGAGTGCCGCGCTCGCGAGAGCCGCGGAGGTCGGCACGTCGCGCATCCAGAGTGGTACGACGGAGGTTCGGATGCCCGCAGCCTCGATGCCGCCAGCCAGAGCAGCATCCTCCTCGCCGATCAGCCACCCGTCGAGCAGCCCGCCGGCCGAACGTGCGCCGTAGTGCAGTGCGACTGCATCTGCGGCGGTCGCGACGCCAATCGTTGTGAGGCAGGCATCCGCCATGCCGCGCACGACCGAGCCGCCGATGATGGGAGAGATGCCGATCACCGGGGCAGAAGTTGTGGCCACAGCATCCCGGATTCCCGGTATCCCGAGGATCGTGCCGATCGAGACCACCGGGTTCGACGGCGCGAAGATGACGACATCAGAGGATGCGATCGCCTCGAGCACGCCCGGGGCGGGCGACGACGACTCGACGCCCTGCTGCACGAAGGCTCTGGCGGTCAGCGCGGCGCGGTGCCGCGTCCACCATTCCTGGAAGTGCATGGGTGGTTGGTCATCCACGACGACCAGCGTCTCAACCTCGTCATTCGTCGCGGGCAGCAGGCGCACACCGAGTGGCCAACGCGACGTGATGCGCTCGGTAGCTTCGGCGAGAGTCGCGCCATCCCTCAGCATGGACGTACGCGCGAGATGGGTTCCGAGGTCCAGGTCGCCGAGGGTGAACCACGGCCACCCGACGCCGTACGCGTGAAGTTCTGCGCTGACCCGCTCTGACTCGCCTACCCTTCCCCATCCGCGAACATCGTCGTTTTCGCCGGCGAGCGTGTACATGATCGAGTCGAGATCCGGGGCGATGCGAACGCCCGTCAGCCACATGTCGTCGCCGGTGTTCACCACCGCCGTGATGGCTGCCTCCCCGCCACCGGCTCCGCCCGCATAGACGTCCCGCACGTGTGCGCGGAGGCCACGGAGGAAGCGCGCGCCGCCAACGCCGCCTGAAAGCACTGTGATCTTCATCGGTTGCAACGCTAGCCCGTCGCATCCCCAGAACATTGACAGGTGACCTTTCCGACCCTTTCTGGCAGACTCGTGACGTGAACTCATTCCCCGCGAAGTTCGAGCCGGGGCACGCCGAGGTGTCTTTGCCAGTGGCTGATGCCATGTCCATCGAAGAATTCCTCGAATTAAGCGGTGCGATCGTCGCAACCATCGAGACGGTGATCGACGGAAAGCGCGAGGCCATCGACATCGCGCTGACGGTTCTGCTCGCAGAAGGCCACCTGCTGATCGAGGATGTGCCTGGCGTCGGCAAGACCATGCTGGCTCGCGCCCTCGCGCGTAGCGTTGACTGCTCCGTCTCGCGCATCCAGTTCACCCCGGACCTGTTGCCAGCTGACATCACCGGCGTTTCGGTTTTCAACCAGTCCGATCGCGAGTTCGAATTCAAGCCGGGTCCGGTCTTTGCGAACATCGTCATCGGCGACGAAATCAACCGCGCATCTCCCAAGACGCAATCGGCTCTGCTCGAGAGCATGGAGGAGCGTCAGGTCACCGTCGACGGAAAGACCTACCTGCTCGCGAACCCGTTCACCGTGGTCGCGACGCAGAACCCGATCGAAATGGAGGGCACCTACGCCCTGCCGGAAGCCCAGCGTGACCGCTTCATGGCCCGCATTTCGATGGGCTACCCGGATCCGCAATCGGAGATCGAGATGCTGCGCACGCGCGCGACATCCAGCCCTCTCGATTCTGTTGCGCCCGTCGTGAAGGGCAGCGAGCTCGCCGCGATGATCGCGACGGCCCGCGGTGTGTTTGCGAGCCCACCGGTCGAGCAGTACGCGGTCGCCATCGCCCAAGCCACTCGTCGAGACTCAGAACTTCGACTCGGCGCCAGTCCAAGGGCGACGCTCCAGCTCGTGCGAGCCGCAAAGGCGCGTGCTGCACTCGCCGGGCGAGAATTCGTTCTGCCAGACGACATCAACGCGCTCGCTGTCCCCGTGCTGAGTCACCGGCTTATTCCGTCAGGGCGGGTAGGGGTGACCGTGGGCGGATATTCGGGCGAGACCATTGCCGAGATCGTCACGCGCATCGTCGCCGAGACCCCAGTTCCTCTAGGCGTCCGCCAAGGCAACTGACACCATGACGCGAGCGCCGCGTGCCTCACAGCCGAAGGCAGACAAGACTCATCGTCGTCGATCCGCGCGATTGACCGTACGCGGGTTCTCGTTCGTCGCCGCGGGAGCGGCGTGCGGCGTGCTCGCTTATGTCGTCGGTCGTGGCGAGTTCCTCTATCCGGCCGCGCTACTGATCGTGCTGCCCCTCATCGGCTATTTCGTCGTGCGGATTCGCTCATTGCGCCTGAGCGTCGTGCGGACCTTCTCGCCCCCGGTCGTCACCGCGGGAACCCCCACCGTCATCGAGCTTTCCGTGCGCAACGAGGCCTCGTTCACCAGCGCACCGGCGACGTGGAGCGATCACATCCCGTGGTTTCCCCACGAGGCTGGGCCCGGTGTTCTGCCTCCGCTGCCAGCCGGAACGACCATTGGTCCGACGAGAAGCACTCGTCTCGGCTACTCGCTGCGTCCATCTTTGCGCGGCGTCTACGACATCGGGCCGCTCACGGTTACCTACACCGATCCCTTCGGGCTCGCGGTAGGGCGCCTCGAGGCTGGCGGAAGCCAATCGCTCTACGTCATACCTCTGGTCGTTCCCCTGAGCCAAACCGTTTCGCTCTCCGTGTCAGGTGAGGGCTCCGCCCGCCTCATCCAGCACATGGCCACGGGCAACGACGATGACCTCATGACGCGCGAGTACCGCACCGGCGACGCGCTGCGACGCGTGCACTGGCGAGCGTCCGCGCGCCATGGCGAGCTCATGGTCAGGCAGGAAGAGCAGCGCAGTTACCCGGAAGCGCGCCTCATTCTCGACACTCGCGCCGACGGTTACGGCGGCAACATCGCTTCGTTCGAGTTCAGTGAGAGTGGATTCACCTGGTTTGAATGGGCGATCACGATGATCGCGTCGTTGGGCGTTCACTTGCACCGGTCGGGGTTTCTGGTGCAGATTCTCGAGACCGGCCCGAAGCAGATCGCGGCCCTCGGCGACGCCAACCAGGGCTCGGGCCAGGACCTCGAGTTTCTGCTCAGCCTCGCCGGAGTGCGCGTCGAGGACGCCAGCCCCGTCATCGGTGAAGCAAACGACGACCGCGCACAGGGCGCTCTAGGGCCGGTCTTTGCAATCGTGGCAGCGCCATCCCCGGAGACCCTGCGTTGGATCATCGCCCAGCGAAGGCCATACGAGATGGGCATCGCGTTCGTCCTCGATACGGGCGAACCTGGCGCGCTGCGGCAGCTAGCCGACGCTGGGTGGATCTGCGTACCGGTCACGGATACGTCGGACCCGGCACAGGTGTGGGGAGCAGTTTCGCGCTACACAGCCCAAACCGTCCTGGAGGGTCGATGACCAGCCAGGGAGTGGCCGGCCGGTCGGCTTCGGATGGCGCAGACATCAGGATGAGTGGGCTCCTCCTGCTCGCCCTGGCCCTCGCCGTCACCAGCCTCCATTCGGTGCTGCTCGACACCGACTGGTGGTTCAGTGCGTTCGGGGTCATGTTTGTCGTCTTCCTGGTTGCGGCGGTATCTCGCTACTACCTGCGCAGAAGTTGGCTCGGGACCATGGCAGGTCTCGTCGCCGGCATGCTCGTCATCACCGTGTTCTTCGCAGGCGACACCGCGATTCTCGGCTTCATTCCGACGGCGTCGACCTTTGAACGGTTCGGCGAGTTGTCCAAGGCTGCGGGTGATTCGATCGCGCAACAGTCGATTCCCGCAGTGGCAACAGCGGGCATCCAATTTCTGATCTGCTGGGTCATCGCGCTCATCGCCGTCGTGATGGACGGCGTCGCCAATTGGTGGAAGCTGCCCGCGCTGACCGGTGTCCCGCTGCTGATTGTCGTGCTCGTACCGAGCTTCATCCAGCCGGGACTGAGCGACGCGCTTCCGTTCGAACTCACCGCCGTCGCCTACCTGCTCATCGTGCTCGCGCCGCGCCGGCGGATCCAACCGGCCATTGCGCTGCCGGTTGGAGCGATCGCGATTGTGGCGGCGCTGGTCATCCCGCCGATCCTGCCGCCGGTGACGCCCGGCGGCTCGAACGGTTCCGGAGTCGGAGTTCTCGCCGAGAGCATCAACCCGATCATCAATCTGGGTGCCGACCTGCGGCAGTCTGACGCCACACCAGCGCTCAGTTACACGACAACCGCAGCAGGCGGAGAGTACCTGCGACTCACAACGCTCGACAGCTTTTCCGGCAAGCAGTGGCTGCCGAGTACGCCCAAACTGGACACCAAACACTCAGTGACCCAGATCGCCCCAGCACCGGGGTTGACCGCTGCAATCAAGACTGCGAATGTTTCCACCGCGATCCAGGTGGACGCGACGACTGGGGCGTGGCTGCCCGTTCCGTACCCACCCGTCGACGTGAACGGGCTCAAAGGGAGTTGGTACTGGCAGTCAGGGACGCTCGCCATTCGATCGCCGAACACGTCCATGGAGGGGCAGCGCTACACGGTCGACAGCCTGTCGGTGGAACCGACAACTCAACAGCTCGAGTCTGCACCGTCCTCCGCGTCGTCGTCGCTTGCGACCGTGCCAGCCGGGCTCGATCCGATTGTCGCAAAGACCGCAGCGACGGTGACAACCGGCGCGAAGACGGATTTCGAAAAGGCGGTCGCGCTGCAGGACTGGTTCCGCGGTGGGACGTTCACCTATTCGACCAAAACCCCCGCAGCGGAGGGCTTCGACGGCTCCGGTCTCGATGTGATTGTGCCGTTCCTCAAGGCGAAGAGCGGGTACTGCGTGCACTTCGCGACGACGATGGCGGTAATGGCCCGCACCCTCGGCATCCCGTCACGCGTCGCGGTCGGCTTCCTGCCGGGTAAGGCGACGAAGCCGGGCGACGGCAAGGTCACGGTCTACCAGGTCTCGTCAAGCAATCTGCACGCGTGGCCGGAGTTGTACTTCAAGGGTGTTGGGTGGGTTCGATTCGAGCCGACGCCTGGCAGGGGATTCGAGCCCAATTTCCCGAGCGCCCCGAGCATCGGAACGACGACAACTCCGGGTTCCCCTGCCTCGACCGGTCCGACCGCGGCGCCGACGCCCACACCCGTCGCTGCGCCCAAGCTGCCGAACCAGGGGGATACGACCAAGTCGGTGTCGGCGCTCAACGCCCCTACGCCCGTGACGACCACGAGCGTGGGGGGACTCGGCGTTCTGCTCCTCATTGCGCTGATTCTCGCGCCGGCAATCATCCGGATCAGCATTCGTCGACGCAGGTTCGATCGCATCAGGCAGGGCGTCGATCCCGCGAGCACGACCTGGCAGGAGTTGCTTGATTCGGCGCGGGATCTCGGAATACCCGCAAGCGGGTCGCTGACGCCTGCCGAGTTGACGCTCGCCCTCGCCGGAGTTCTGGAGCGCGCGCCGAAGCGCACGGGCGATGCTCGCAGTGCGCTCGACGAGCTGCGCCGTCTCGTCGAAGACGAGGCGTTCGGTCCGCCCGAGTACCGCTACCTCGGCGAGCCGATGGCCGACGAGCTCGCAATCGTGCTGAGCGGGCTGCGCAAGGCGGTCCCCCTCGGCAATCGCATCGCGGCAACCGTGGTGCCCCCGAGTCTCGTGGATCGAGTATTCGGTCGCTCGGCGGTTCGCGCCTAGCTGGCGCTGCTCCTAGACGAAGGCGCTGAAGCCCGTGATGGCCTTTCCGACGATGAGGCTGTTCATCTGGCGTGTGCCTTCGAACGTATAGATCGCCTCCGCGTCTGCGAAAGGCTTGGCGACACCGTTCTCAAGCACAATTCCGTTACCGCCGAGTGCTTCGCGGCAGAGGGCGACCGTTTCACGGGCATGCGTAGTGACGAAGGCCTTCGCCAGTGCAGACTGGGCGTCTGTTTGGCGCCCCTCATCGAGCAGGCGCGAGACCTGCATGCACATCGCGATGCTCGCTGTGATGTTGCCGAGCGAGCGAGCCAGGAGGTCCTGCACGAGCTGGAAGCTCCCGATCGGCTTGCCGAACTGCACGCGCTCCTTGGAGTACTTGACCGCTGCCTCGTAGGCGCCGATCGAGTTGCCGACGGCCTGCCAGGCGACACCGGCGCGGGTCAGTCGCAGAATGACGGCAAGATCACGGAAACCGTTGATTTTCTGCAGGCGGTCTTCTTCCGCCACCTCGACGTTGACGAGGGTGATGTCGGCGTTCTGCACGATGCGCAGGGACTGCTTGTCCTCGATCTTCGTTGCGTGGAAGCCGGGGGAGTCCGTGCGAACGATGAATCCCTTGACCTTGTCGTCGGCGACATCCCTCGCCCAGATGATCACGATGTCGGCGAACGTCGCGTTGCCGATCCAGCGCTTGGCGCCGTTCAGAACCCAAGCGTCGCCGCGGCGCTCGGCGGTCGTGTTGAGACCCCTGGCCGTGTCCGACCCGGAAAGCGGCTCGGTGAGGCCGAAGGCACCCATGACTTCTCCGCTGCCCAGCTTCGGTAGCCAGTACTGCTTCTGCTCGTCGGACCCACCGACCCCAAAAGCGCCCATGGCGAGGCCGCCCTGCACGCCTGAGAACGTAGTGAGGGATGAGTCGACTCTCGCCATCTCCATGCCGGTCCAGCCGCGATACACCGCGCTGCCCACGAAGTTGCCGGACTCCTCCCACTCGTTGCCGAAGATTCCGAGGGCGGCGATACCCGGGATGAGCTGGAACGGCATCTCGGCGCGTGCCCAGTACTCGTTCGCGATCGGGCGAACCTCGGTCTCGAAGAAGTTGCGCACGGCAAGCACGGACTCGTTCTCGCGGTCGCTCAACTGGTCCTGGAAGAAGTAGAAATCGCTCGCGAGAAGGTTCTCGGTTCTCGGCATGTCTGTGATGGTCATCGGGCCTCCAATGGATCGCCAGAGGGGGAGTCATCGCCTCTGAATTCTCCCTGCATCATTTCACAGAATGTTGCAGATGTGGTCTCAATTCCGGTATAGATTTCCGTTATGGAACGGCCGGTGGAACTGACGCGCGGTCTCGGAGACATCGGAACCGATGCCGGGCCGACGCCGCTCTCGCTACGCCTGAGAGCGGTCGACGGTCATCCGGATGCCACCCGCGCGTTCCTACGCGCCCGCCAGCTCTTCATTGCAGGAGAGCGCATCGACATGGGCGACCTTGCTACGGAACTCGGTGTCGACCGGACATCACTGTTTCGGTGGGTGGGCAACCGCGATGCGCTGCTCTCAGAGGTGCTGTGGTCGTTGGCGGTCCCGACGCTCAACCACGTCGATGAGTCGGTGCATTCGCGTGGCGCCGCGCGCATCACGGCGGTACTCTCGACATTCGTCGAGGCGCTGATCGACGCCGAGTACTTCCGCACCTTCCTGCGGCGCGAGCCGGCACGGGCGCTGCGACTGTTGACCACCAAGGACAGCCAGATGCAGCGTCGCTTCGTGGCGGTCGTCGAAACGCTCCTCGGAGCCGAAATGGATGCCGGTGAACTCGACCTACCGCTGGACACCCACGAGCTAGCCTCGCTGCTCGTGCGCATCGTCGAGTCGTTCTCCTACTCGGACCTGATCACGGGAGAGCGGCCGAGCGCTGCCCGCGCCCGCGCTGCGATCGAGTTCGTGCTGCGGCCGTAGCTACAGCGTTACGACGAGGCGCCCGACGGTCTCGCCACCCGCGAGGGCTTCGATTGCCGCCGCAGCCCGGTCGAACGGCAGGGTTTCGCCGATGATCGGGCGAACCTTTCCTGCGTCGGCGAGAACGGTCAACTCGCGGTGGGCCTCCACGATCAGCTGCGGTGCCTTCGTCGCGTAGAGGCCCCAGTGCAGGCCGTCGATGCTGTAGTTCTTCACCAGCGCGTGGTTCGCCCTCGCGACACCAACGGCACCGCTGGCAAACCCGACCACCACGATTCGGCCTTCGAACGCGATGCACTTCGTCGAACGCTCGAAGACATCTCCGCCCACCGGGTCGTAGATCACGTTCGCGCCCGCTCCGCTCGTGAGCTCGTTCACGACGGTGACGAAGTCTTCCCGTGACCTGTCGATGACGACATCCGCCCCGGCCTGTTTGGCGACCTCAATTTTCGCGGCGGACCCGACGACACCAACCACACGGGCACCCGCCGCCTTGCCGAGCTGGACCGCGGCCGTGCCGACGCCACCCGCTGCCGCATGCACGAGCAGCGTCTCTCCCGGCTGCAGTCTTGCGCGACGGTGGAGACCGAAGTATCCCGTCTGGTGGCCGATGTAGAGCGCGGCGGCCTCGACATCGGACAGTGACTCGGGCGCGGGAAAGACGAGAGACGCCTCGAGCGCGGAGTATTCGGCGAGCACCCCGATCTTGGAGCCGATCACTCGCTGCCCGACGACGAGGTTGCTCACGTTTGCGCCGACTTCGACGACTTCTCCGCACAGCTCGAGGCCAGGCACGAAAGGCAACTCCGGCTTGACCTGGTACTCGCCCCTGGCAAGCAGAACATCCGGGAAATTGATCGCGATGGCTCGCGCCTTCACCAGAACCTCATCCGGTCCGATGGCCGGCACGGAAATCTCGTTGAGGCTCAAGACATCGGACGGCTCACCCAGCCGCTCA
>DASXNG010000133.1:0-1837 GCA_036495225.1 Galbitalea sp. | reverse complement strand
GCTACATCAAACCACAAAAAGAAAGCCCGAACCCCGTAGACACGGACGATCGAGCCTCAAACCCTCAAAAACTTCCGTCTAGGCACCGGGAATCGTCGGACCCCGACGATCCACCTGCAACCACCCATCGACAGGACACGCATGACGACGCTCACAGAAATCACACCCACCGAGCAGGCGGACCGCCTCGCGATCCGCGAGCTCGTTGACGCCTATGCGCATTGCGCCGACACGCGCGACGCCGACGGACAGAAGGCCTTGTTCACGGAGGACACCCATTTCGTCGTCTACATGGACGGGTGGGGCTCCGAGCCCTCCCAGGTGCTCGACGGACGTGAGGCCCTGACGCCCGTATTCGACGACCTCAACCGATACCAAGCGACGATGCATTTCAACGGCCAGAGCACGATCTCCATCGACGGCGACGGAGCGACCGGCGAGAGCTACTGCATCGCCCACCACGTGTTCACCGACGCCGGCGACCGCAAGCTGATGGTCGCATGGCTCCGGTATGGCGACACGTTCGTCAAGGTCGACGACACGTGGCTGTTCGCCGAACGCAACCTCTACGTCGCCTGGACCGAGACTCGGCCCTCGCATCAGTAGCACCAAGACCACGCGCGAACATGCCTCCGCCCATACTGCTGCGGAGCCAAAGCGGGTCTCTTCGTCGACCCGCGGGTCATCGCCATGCTATTCGCGAGAATCGGGCCTCTCACCGCCGCTCTCGGTCAGCGCCTCGTGCATAGGCAAGCTGCGCCACGCAACACCGTTCAATGTCGATGAGCTGCACGATCGCTATGCGCGAAAACCGATCGGCACCGCTCAGTGCTCCTTCCACGAAGCACCAGCCACGCCGTCGTCGCCACGGCGCGAAGGTCCGGCTCCTCCTTCCGGGTCGGCGGCGGCCGAAGCAGGAGCCGTCTTCAGGTGGCGGCGAACGCGACGAGCCAGGAGCGGAGAGGGGCCAGCCACACGTCGGCGCCGGCCCTCCGATTGACGGGGTAGCAGTAAACCCGCTAGGCGTGTGAGTCGCCGATGCAGCGATCCATCGTCGGGTTGTGGACGGAGGGTCTCGGCGGCCGTTCGGCGCTCGTCCCCTGGTCTGGCGGATTCGTCCAAGGCGGGTGCGAGAAGTCTCCCGGTCCGCCTGCGACGATCGATGGGTGAGTACCACCACTCCGGAGGCGTTCGCCGCGACCGCGCTCGAGCGCCTGCGCACGCTAACGGCCGACGATCATTCGCGGTTTCGATCGGGGCAGCTCGAGGCGATTCAGGATGTCGTCGCGGATCGTGCCCGCGTGTTGTGCGTGCAGCGCACCGGGTGGGGAAAGTCGGCCGTGTACTTCGTCGCGACCGCGCTGCTGCGCGAGGCCGGGGCGGGACCGACGTTGATCATCAGTCCGCTGCTGGCGCTGATGCGCAACCAGATCGCCGCGGCGCAGCGGCTGGGGCTGCGCGCGCACACCATCAACAGCACTAACCGCGAGGGGTGGGACGACGTACGTGATCGTCTCGCGACAGGTACGGTCGACCTGTTGCTGATAAGCCCCGAGCGGCTCAACAACCCTCAGTTCCGCGAGCGCATGCTGCCGCAGTTCGCGGCGTCGGTGGGGCTGCTGGTGATCGATGAGGCGCACTGCATCTCTGACTGGGGCCACGACTTCCGACCGGACTATCGGCGCGTCAAGGACATGCTCGATGCGTTGGCGCCCGAGGTCGCGGTGCTGGGGACGACGGCGACCGCCAACAATCGCGTCGTCGGCGATGTGCTCGAGCAGCTCGGTAGTTCAGGCGGCGAGCGGCTGCGCTCCTACCGCGGACCGCTGGCCCGGAC
>DASXNG010000132.1:0-2617 GCA_036495225.1 Galbitalea sp. | reverse complement strand
CTGAGCGCCGACGACCGCATCCAGTCGGGCAATCGCGCCTTCTACGCAATGTTTTTTGAACTCGCATCGTTGCGTACACAGCTCAGCGAGATAGTCGCCGGGAGTTGTGCCTACCAGCGCGTTGAGGTGGATCATGTCTTTCCGGGAGAGGGTCAACGCACGCTGATTCTTCACGCCCGTCCGCTGTCTCTTCCGCGCCATCCGGAGCGCCGGGTTTTGGTGACGTTCGAGGACGTCACGGCGCGTAAAGAGTCGGAGCTGGTCAACGACCTGCGCGCGATCGCCGAACGCAACGAGGGCTTGCGGCGCAGCGAGGCGTTTCTCGCGGAGGCGCAACGCCTCAGCTTGACCGGCAGCTTCTCGTGGCGGGTTGCGACAGCCGAACTGACCTGGTCAGACCAGCTCTATCGCATCTTCGATTTTGACCCTGATGTCCCGGTGACGCTCGAGCTGATCGGCACCCGCCTCCACCCCGAAGACGTCCTGATGCTGACCGACACGATCGAGCGGGCACGAGGCGCCGGCGCCGATTTTGAGTATGAACACCGGCTGTTGATGCCCGACGAGTCGATCAGGTACGTGCACATGGTCGCTCACGCCACGCGAGATGAGGACGGACGACTGGAGTACATCGGCGCCGTTCAAGACGTGACTGCGCGGCGATTGTCGGAACAGGCGCTCGGGAAGGCGCAATCCGAGCTTGCGCGCGTCGCGAGGGTTACCGCCCTTAGTACGTTGACTGCGTCCATTGCACACGAGGTGAGCCAGCCGCTTTCGGGCATCATGACCAACGCGAGCACCTCTCTGCGGATGCTCGCCGCGAACCCGCCGGACGTTCACGGCGCGCGCGAAACCGCGCGGCGGACGGTCCGCGATGCCGACCGTGCGTCCGCTGTGATTTCGCGGGTGCGTGGCCTGTTTACCAGCAAGGAATCGGTGAGGGAATCCGTAGATCTGAACGAGTCCGCGCAAGAGGTGGTCGCGCTGCTGTTGCGCGAGCTTCAGCACAACCGCGTGGTGCTTCACTTGAAGCTCGCCCACGACCTCCCGGCTGTCCCCGGCGATCGGGTCCAGCTCCAGCAGGTGATCCTGAACCTGCTCCGCAACGCCTGCGAGGCGATGGTCGACGTGCACGATCGCCCTCGTCAATTGCTAATCGAGACCGAACGCGAGGACGGCGGTCGTGTGCGCGTGAGTGTGCGCGACGCCGGCGTGGGCGTCGAACCTCAGGACATGAACAAGCTGCTTGACGCCTTTTACACAACGAAAGCCGATGGCATGGGGATCGGACTCTCCGTGAGCCGGTCCATCATCGAGAGCCATCACGGCCGGCTGTGGGCGGAGCCGAACGATGGTCCGGGTGCCACCTTCTCGTTCTCCATTCCCGGTGACCCAGAGACAGTGCACTGAGCGGACACCGCGATGCGATCAGGCGGTCATGACGGCCTGCGGTTCGCTGGTGTCGGTGGTCGATGACGACGAGTCCGTGCGTGAGTCGCTGCCGGACCTGCTGCGGCAATTCGGTTTTGCCGCCGAGGCGTTTTCATCTGCCGAAGCGTTTCTCGCGTCGGACGTTATGAGCGAAACGAGCTGCCTGCTTCTGGACGTCGCGATGCCCGGGATGTCGGGCCCTGACCTTCAACGGGAACTGACACGGCGCCGGCGCAAGATTCCAATTGTGTTCATCACCGCGTACGGTGACGGGTCGGTCGGTCCACGCCTGCTCGCGCGCGGGGCCGTTAAGTGCCTAGTCAAGCCGTTCAGCGAGGCAGCGCTGCTGGATGCGGTCACGGCCGCGGTTCGTCGGCCCTGTTCTGAACGCGCGAGCGCGACATGAGTTCACCGGGAGAAGCACGTAGCGAATCGAGAGCGCCAGTGATCTCGCACGACACCCCTATCGTGTTTGTTGTTGACGACGATGTATCAGTGCGGGAATCGCTGGAGTTACTCATTCTCTCCGCCGGGTGGCAGCCCGAGACGTTCGCGTCGGCTGAGGAGTTCCTCGAACGTTCGCGCATCGATCGTCCGAGCTGTCTGGTTCTGGATGTGACGCTGCCGAACCTCAATGGTCTCGATCTTCAGAAGCGCATCGTCGATCGGGCAGACATGCCGATCATCTTCATCACAGGTTATGGCGACGTGCCGTCCACGGTGCAGGCGATGAAGGCTGGCGCAGTGGAGTTCCTGACCAAGCCATTCGGCGATGACGTGCTGTTGCATGCCATCAGGCAGGCCATCGAGCGCAGCCGCGCCGCACTTGCTCACGAGGACGACTTGCGTGCCCGTCGAGCCTGTTACGCGTCACTCACGCCGCGCGAACGAGAGACCATGGCATTGGTCGTCTCTGGCCTGTTGAACAAACAGATCGCGCTAAAGCTTGGTATCAGCGAGATCACGGTGAAAGCCCACCGAGGCCAGGTCATGCGCAAGATGCGAGTTCAATCTCTCGCCGAGCTGGTGAGAGTGGCTGCAGCGCTCGACGTGCCGCTCGTCGCGCACGCCTGATACCAAGGTATCGACCTACACCATCGTGCAATAGACACGGTCGCGGACCGGTGTATGTTCGGACTGTCATCACCTATCGAGACGAAAGGCACTCGACATGACAAGTCCAACC
>DASXNG010000131.1:0-1601 GCA_036495225.1 Galbitalea sp. | reverse complement strand
GATGAACGTCGATCACGCTTCTGGAGTCGGTGCAGAATCCGGCGGCGCGAGAATCGCGTTGAGCCGCTTCAGGCTTCCGGCCGGCCACAGCGTCTTCGTGTCGTAGTAAACCTCGAACGCCGGCACCGACTCCGGGATCGTGATCCAGTTCACCTTCGATTTCGTGAAGATGTGAACGTCCGGAGTAACCCCTGACGGTTGATCGAGCGTTCCCGCACGGACGTACCGCAGCTCGGATCGTCCGTATTCACTGAAGACCGCCACCTGGCAGGTCGGACAGCGGAAGATCCGCTGCGTGCTGCCGTCATCGCGGGGCACTTCGACCGGCTGCGGAGCGCGAGCGACTAACTCCACTCGGTCTGCCTCGATCAGCAGATTGATCACAAAGGCGCTTCCAGTCTGCCGCTGGCAGTTCAGGCAATGACAGCAGTGGATGAAGAGCGGATCGGACTCAAGCCGGTAACGAATCGCGCCGCACGCGCAACCGCCTTCACGAAGCGCGCTCATGATCTTCTCTTCGAGTACTCCAGCATGGCATCCAGACGGTATCGCGATCTCCGTGGGGTGCGGCCTAAGCGGCGATGGGCGCTCTAACTAGGTGTCCTGCCTACAGAGGTTGTGAACGGCTGAGGTTCTATCCGGCCCTCCTTTGAGGCTGTGGGTCTTCCCGGACTCACGCTCAAAGGAGGGCACGGATGTTGCTGCACGCTAACGCCAAGCTCGGATTGGCTGGCCGGTTCGCGCTGGTCCGCGCGGTCGAGGAGGGGGCATCGTTGAGGGCGGTCGCTGCTGCTTTCAACGTTTCGCCGGCGACTGCGCACCGCTGGTGGCATCGCTGGTTGGAGGCAAGCGAAGAGGCTCGACAGACGTTGTCATGCTTGTTTGATCGATCGAGTCGGCCGCACCGCTCGCCGCGTCAGCTCGCGCCGGAGCTCGAGGAGGCGATCTGCGCTTGTCGTCGTGCGACGGGTTGGGGGCCTCGTCTGGTCGCCGGCGCGACTGGGTTCGCGCACTCGACGGTCTGGAAGGTCCTCTGGCGAGCCGGGATCTCCAGGCCGCCCCGAGCAGTCAAGGAACCGGCCAACCGGTACGAGTGGCCCTGCCCCGGTGACCTGCTGCACATGGACACAAGTCGCTACGCGCGCTTCCTGCGACCAGGCCATGCCGCGACCGGCGACCGCTCTCGACGCTCACGCAACTGGATGCGCCCCGAGACCAGGGTCGGCTACGACTTCGCGCACGCGATCGTCGACGACCACTCCCGGCTCGCCTACGTCGAGCTCCACCCCGACGAACGCGCAGCGACCGTGACCGGCTTCCTCGAACGCGCCCTCGTCTTCCTCGCCGAGCACGGGATCGTCGTCAAGCGTCTGATGACCGACAACGCAATGATCTACGTCAGGAACCGCTCGCTCCGCGAGCTGCTCGGCCAGCGCGGCATCCGTCATCTGACCACCGAGCCGTACCGACCCCGCACGAACGGCAAAGTCGAGCGCTTCCACCAGACGATGGGGCGCGAGTGGGCCTACGGGCTCAGCTACCGCTCACACCACGAACGCAACCAGGCCCTGCCACACTGGCTCGACCACTACAACCGACGA
>DASXNG010000130.1:0-9169 GCA_036495225.1 Galbitalea sp. | reverse complement strand
CACCCGGATCGTGCTCTTGAGGAGCTGGCGGATGTCGAAACCAGACGAGATTAGGAAACAAATCGCATGACAATGACAGATCCGGTCGCAGACCTGCTGACCAGACTGCGCAACGCGAATTCGGCGTACCACGAGACAGTGTCGCTGCCGAACAGCAAGCTCAAGACCCACATCGCAGAGATCCTCGAGACCGAGGGTTTCATCGCGGGGTGGAAGGTTGAGGACGCACGCGTCGGCCAGACCCTGACCATCGACCTGAAGTACGGCCCGAACCGTGAGCGCTCCATCGTGGGCATCAAGCGCGTTTCGAAGCCCGGTCTTCGTGTCTACGCAAAGTCAACCGAGATCCCCAAGGTCTTCGGCGGACTCGGCGTCGCCATCCTGTCGACCTCCTCTGGCCTCCTCACGGACCGCCAGGCGACCAAGAAGGGCGTGGGTGGGGAAGTCCTCGCCTACGTGTGGTAGTCAGTCATGTCACGTATTGGAAGACTCCCGATCGACATCCCAGCCGGTGTCGACGTCACCATTGACGGCTCAGCTGTCAAGGTCAAGGGTCCGAAGGGCGAGCTTGCGCTCACCGTGAAGACCCCGATCGAGGTCAAGCTTGAGGATGGCCAGCTGCTGGTCACTCGTCCGGACGACGAGCGCGAGTCGCGTTCGCTGCACGGCCTGACCCGCACGCTCATCGCCAACCAGATCATCGGTGTTACCACTGGTTACACCAAGGGTCTGGATGTCGTTGGAACCGGTTATCGCGTTGCGTCTGACGGGCAGAACATCACGTTCGCGCTCGGCTACTCGCACCCCATCACCGTCGCACCTCCCGCAGGCATCAGCTTCACCGTCGAGGGCAACAACCGCGTCATCGTGAGCGGTATCGACAAGCAGGCCGTCGGCGAGGTCGCCGCAAACATCCGCAAGTTGCGCAAGCCAGAGCCCTACAAGGGCAAGGGTGTGCGCTACACCGGCGAAGTAGTCCGCCGCAAGGCCGGAAAGTCAGGTAAGTAATCATGGGTCTCGGAACAAGAGGCAAGAGCAAGTCGGCCGCAAAGGGCCGCAGGCACGCACGCCTTCGCAAGAAGGTCGTCGGCACCGAGGCGCGTCCGCGCCTGGTTGTCACGCGTTCGGCTCGTCACGTCTTCGTGCAGGTCGTCGATGACGCCAAGGGTCACACCCTGGCTTCGGCTTCGACGCTCGAGGCTGACCTCCGCACGTTCGACGGCGACAAGACGGCCAAGGCACACAAGGTTGGCGAGCTCGTCGCCGAGCGTGCCAAGAAGGCCGGCATCGAAGCCGTCGTATTCGACCGAGGCGGCAGCAAGTACGCGGGACGCGTCGCTGCCATCGCCGAAGGTGCACGAGAGGGCGGATTGAACCTGTGAGCGACGCAACTAACAACGAGGAGCCAACCGTGGCTGAAGCACCTGAGGCCGTTACCGCTGAGGCGGTCGCCACAGAGGCAGTCGTCGACGCGCCGGCAACGGACGTCACCAACGAGCCTCGCGAGGCCCGCCGTGGCGGCCGCGAGCGCAACCCGAACCGCGATCGCGGTGCCCGCGACACCGAGAAGAGCCAGTTCCTGGAGCGCGTTGTCACCATCAACCGCGTATCGAAGGTCGTCAAGGGTGGTCGTCGCTTCAGCTTCACCGCTCTCGTGATCGTCGGTGACGGTAACGGACTCGTCGGTGTCGGCTACGGCAAGGCACGCGAGGTTCCGACCGCAATCTCCAAGGGCGTCGAAGAGGCGAAGAAGAACTTCTTCCGTGTTCCTCGCGTCGGAGCCACCATCCCGCACCCCGTCCAGGGCGAGGCCGCTGCAGGCGTTGTCCTGCTGCGTCCGGCTGCTGCAGGTACCGGTGTTATCGCCGGTGGTCCTGTTCGCGCCGTACTCGAGTGCGCCGGCATCCACGACGTCCTGAGCAAGTCGCTCGGCTCGTCGAACACGATCAACATCGTTCACGCGACCGTTGCTGCTCTCAAGCAGCTCGAAGAGCCCCGCGCCGTGGCAGCACGCCGTGGACGCCCCTTCGAGGATGTCGCCCCCGCTCGCCTGGTGCGCGCTGAGGCTGACGCGGCGGCGCTGGCAACAGCAAAGGCAGGTGTCTGATGGCTGCGCGCCTGAAGGTGACCCAGATCAAGTCCAAAATCAGTGAGAAGCAGAACATGCGCGACACGCTGCGGAGCCTCGGGCTTCACCGCATCGGCGACGTGACTGTTCGCGAGGACAACAAGCAGAACCGTGGCTACGTGCGCACGGTCGCCCACCTCGTCAAAGTCGAGGAGATTGACTAATGGCCGACGAAACAACTCCAGCCGCCAAGAAGCCGGCAGCCGCTAAGGCTGCTGCGCCGAAGGCCGCCGCTGCAAAGGCACCTGCCGAGAAGGCACCTGCCGAGAAGAAGGCTGCTGCGCCGAAGGCTGCTGCTGCCGACAAGGTGCCCGCCGCCAAGGCTGCTCCGAAGGCTGCCGCTGCAAAGCCCGCCGCCGAGAAGGCTCCAGCCCCGAAGGCCGCCCCTGCTGACAAGGCTCCCGCGGCCAAGGCCGGCTCGACGAGCTCAGCGACCGCTGCGAAGAAGGCTGCTCCCAAGGCAGATGTCGTCGCTCGTCCGCAGGTGCTGAAGGTGCACCACCTTCGTCCGGCGGCTGGCGCCAAGAAGGCGAAGACCCGCGTTGGCCGTGGTGAAGGATCCAAGGGTAAGACCGCGGGTCGCGGAACCAAGGGCACCAAGGCTCGCTACCAGGTGCGCACCGGACTCGAGGGCGGAAACCTGAACTCGATCATGCGTGCTCCGAAGCTTCGCGGCTTCAAGAACCCGTTCCGTGTTGAGTACCAGGTCGTCAACCTCGAGAAGCTCGCAGAGCTTTACCCGAAGGGCGGAGACGTCACAATTGCCGACCTCGTCGCCAAGGGCGCAGTGCGCAACAACGAGAAGGTCAAGGTTCTTGGGAACGGTGACATTGCAGTTAAGCTAAACGTTGCTGTCGACAAGGTCTCCGGCTCAGCTGAGCAGAAGATCGTCGCGGCAGGCGGCTCCATCAAGTAGTTCGACGCGCTAGCGTTGGACTCCGGACGACGGAGTCACGGCCACCTGGCCGAATCGGTCGCGCGAGCGACCACCACAACGTGCGGCGAGGTGGGGTTCCTGAGAAAGGGCCCCACCTCACTGTAATGAGAAAGAAATAGCAGGAGGCCTTGTGTTCAGAGCTGTTGCGCGGATCTTCCGCACGCCTGACCTTCGAAGGAAAATCGCGTTCACGCTTCTGATCGTGGCGCTGTTCCGACTGGGATCGTTCATCCCTGCACCGTTCGTCGACTTCGCGAACGTTCAGACCTGCCTCGCTGCAAACTCGAACACGACCGGGCTGTACGAGCTCGTCAACCTCTTCAGCGGCGGCGCCCTGCTGCAGCTCTCCATCTTCGCGCTCGGCATCATGCCGTACATCACGGCGTCGATCATCGTGCAGCTTCTGCGCGTGGTCATCCCACACTTCGACACTCTGTACAAAGAGGGCCAGGCTGGCCAGTCCAAGCTGACGCAGTACACGCGTTACCTCACCATCGGCCTCGGCGTTCTGCAGTCGACCACCCTCATCACGGTTGCTCGCAGCGGCGCACTCTTCGGTACGAGCAGCAGCACGCCTGCGTGTTCGCAGCTCATCACCGATCAGGGCCAGACCTGGTACGGCATCCTGCTCATGGTCATCACCATGACGGCCGGCACCGGCATCATCATGTGGATGGGTGAGCTCGTCACCGAGCGCGGCATCGGCAACGGTATGTCGCTCCTTATCTTCACCTCGATCGCCGCTCGGTTCCCGGGTGCGCTTCAGGCCATCTGGGCCTCGAAGGGCTTCCCGGTCTTCGCTCTCACGGTCGCGGTCGGAATCGTGATCATGTTCGGCGTGGTCTTTGTCGAACAGTCGCAGCGGCGCATCCCCGTCCAATACGCCAAACGAATGGTGGGCCGTCGAACTTACGGCGGCAACAACACGTACATCCCGATAAAGGTCAACATGGCCGGCGTCGTGCCAGTCATCTTTGCGTCGTCGTTGCTCTACCTGCCAGCCCTCATTGCGCAGTTCAACCAGCCGAAGGCTGGGGCGACCGGTAAGGCCGCCATCCCTGCCCCGTGGGTTTCGTGGATCACTGACAACCTGACCAAGGGCGACAGCTGGCTTTACATGCTGCTGTACTTCCTGCTCATCGTCGGCTTCACCTACTTCTACGTTGCGATCACCTTCAACCCGGAAGAGGTCGCAGACAACATGAAGAAGTACGGCGGCTTCATTCCAGGCATCCGTGCCGGTCGTCCCACCGCCGAATACCTCGACTACGTGCTGACGCGCATCACACTTCCCGGTTCGCTCTACCTCGGCGTTATCGCACTAGTGCCCCTGATAGCTCTCGGGCTGGTCGGGGCGAGTCAGAACTTCCCGTTCGGTGGCACGAGCATCCTGATCATCGTTGGTGTCGGACTCGAGACCGTCAAGCAGATTGACTCGCAGCTGCAGCAACGTCACTACGAGGGCCTTCTCCGTTGACCGTTCGAGACCCTCACGGCAAGCCCGACCCTCACGGCGGGCCCGAAGGATCTCGCCTTCGGCACGGCGGCACTCGTTTGTTGATCGTGGGACCCCCCGGGGCCGGTAAGGGAACGCAGTCAGCACGTCTCACGGAACGCTTCGGGATCCCCGCGATTGCGACGGGCGACATTTTCCGCGCCAACATCAAGAACCAGACGGAGCTCGGCAAGCAGGTCTCTGCGATCATCGAAGCCGGAGACTATGTACCGGATTCGTTGACGAACGAACTGGTCGCGAGTCGCCTGAAGGAAGAGGACTGCCGTTCCGGCTTTCTGCTTGACGGTTACCCGCGCACGCTCGACCAACTCGAATTCCTCGACCGGATGCTCGCATCCGAAGGCACCGCGCTGGATGCTGTCATCCAGCTCGTCGTCGATCCAAACGAGGTCGTCAGCCGCCTCCTGAAGCGCGCGCACGAAGAGGGTCGATCGGATGACACCGAGGACACGATTCGCCATCGCCAGGAGTTGTACGCGCGCGAGACGACACCTCTCATCGCGGTGTACAAGGATCGCGGACTTGTCGTCGAAGTGGATGCCCTTGGCGAAGTCGAGGAAGTAGCGACGCGGATCGCGGAAGCTCTCGAGGCTCGCGACATCCGGCCGGTCGCGCCCCTGTCCTGAGTTTCGGACTCAACTGGCGAAACGCCGCAAAATAACCTAAGCTTGATCTTTGGTGTGTTATGCCCGTCAACGGCTCGCACGCCACCTCCGTTCCACCCGGGGTCGGCGCCCGCAAGGCAGCCCGTCCGCGATCGGAACACAGTGTCATTCGACACGTAATCCATCCGCATGACCAGCAGTCATGCACCCTGTAGCAACGAAGAGGCTATGCCCAAAAAAGACGGTGTCATCGAGATCGAAGGCGCAGTGGTCGAGGCTCTGCCCAACGCGATGTTTCGTGTTGAGCTGACCAATGGACACAGAGTACTTGCCCACATCTCGGGGAAGATGCGCCAGCACTACATCCGGATCCTCCCAGAGGACCGCGTGATCGTAGAGCTGAGCCCATACGACCTGACCCGTGGGCGCATCGTCTACCGCTACAAGTAGGGCTGCTGGAAAGTAACGAGCGGGGTTTCGACACGATCGATCCCCTTATCGAAGACAGCGAAAGAGAAACATCATGAAGGTCAACCCAAGCGTCAAGCCGATCTGCGAGAAGTGCCGCGTTATTCGTCGTCACGGAAACGTCATGGTCATCTGCAAGAGCAACCCGCGTCACAAGCAACGACAGGGTTAATACAGTCTTTCGGTCGCTGAGTTTGTCGAAGCGCCCCTTCGACAAACTCAGGGACCGAACACTGGTCCTCAGGGACCGAACGCAACTCATAACTCAATAACTCAAGCGGTACCAGAACCTGGCGACAGGGGACACCCGGGGTGGAGGCCTCGGCACAGGTACCGTCCAATACCTCCACGTACTCCATAGGAGAAGCCACCATGGCACGTCTAGCCGGCGTCGACATTCCGCGCGATAAGCGCGTTGAGGTCGCACTGACATACATCTACGGCGTTGGCCGCACGAGAGCACTCAAGACTCTCGCTGACACCGAGATCAGCGGGGAGATCCGCGTCAAGGATCTGACCGACGATCAGCTCATTGCCCTTCGTGACTACATCGAAGGCAACTTCAAGGTAGAAGGTGACCTCCGTCGTGAGGTCGCAGCCGACATCCGCCGCAAGGTTGAGATCGGGAGCTACCAGGGGATTCGCCACCGTCGCGGCCTGCCCGTGCACGGACAGCGCACCAAGACCAACGCTCGTACCCGCAAGGGTCCGAAGCGCACCGTCGCAGGCAAGAAGAAGGCCCGATAGTCACTGGGTAACCCCAGAGGCGTCGCCATACAAAAGTTTTTAGGAGAAACCAGTGGCAGCACCAAAGTCGGCCGTTCGTAAGCCGCGTCGTAAAGAAAAGAAGAACGTCGCAGTGGGCCAGGCTCACATCAAGTCGACGTTCAACAACACCATCGTTACCATCACCGACCCGAGCGGTGCCGTTCTGAGCTGGGCTTCGTCCGGCACGGTCGGCTTCAAGGGCTCGCGTAAGTCGACCCCGTTCGCCGCACAGCTTTCCGCTGAGTCTGCTGCGCGCCAGGCGCAGGAGCACGGTGTCAAGAAGGTTGACGTCTTCGTCAAGGGACCGGGTTCAGGTCGCGAGACGGCAATTCGTTCGCTTCAGGCCGCCGGCCTCGAGGTTGGCGTCATCTCCGACGTGACGCCGCAGGCGCACAACGGATGCCGCCCGCCGAAACGGCGCCGCGTTTAGTTCTTGTCGTTGGTCGAGTAGCGCGCGCCAGCGCGCGTATCGAGACCTCACCTGCGAGTAATCGCGGCCGGGATTTCGATACGCCCGCTTCGCGGGCTACTCAATCACCGAAGTTTTTCACAACTCAATAGCTAGCTTTCAGGTGGGCCAGCCACCCGCCACCCCATAAGTGTCATATAGCGGACACTTCGCCGAAAGGAACAACACGTGCTCATTGCACAGCGCCCCACACTTGCCGAAGAAAACCTCTCAGAGTTCCGTTCGCGGTTCGTCATCGAACCTCTGGAGCCAGGTTTCGGCTACACCCTCGGCAACTCGCTTCGCCGCACGCTGCTCTCCTCGATCCCGGGTGCAGCGGTTACGAGCATCCGCATCGATGGTGTTCTGCACGAGTTCAGTACCGTTCCCGGTGTGAAGGAGGATGTCACCGAGATCATCCTGAACATCAAGGGTCTTGTTGTCTCGAGCGAGCACGACGAGCCGATCACCGCCTACCTGCGCAAGCAGGGTGCGGGCCAGGTCACCGCAGCAGACATCTCCGCTCCTGCCGGTGTCGAGATCCACAACCCCGAGCTCGTCATTGCGACGCTCAACGACAAGGCGAAGTTCGAACTCGAGCTGACCATCGAGCGTGGCCGTGGCTACGTGTCGGCGACGCAGAACCGCAGCGAGTTCTCTGAGGCCGGCCAGATTCCGGTCGACTCGATCTACTCGCCCGTCCTCAAGGTGACCTACCGTGTCGAGGCAACTCGCGCGGGTGAGCGCACCGACTTCGACCGCCTGGTCGTGGACGTTGAGACCAAGTCTGCGATCACTCCGCGCGACGCAATTGCTTCGGCCGGTCGAACGCTGACCGAGCTCTTCGGCCTGGCACGCGAACTGAACACCGCCGCTGAGGGCATCGAGATCGGCCCAGCGCCGGTCGACGCTGTTCTCTCCAGCGAGCTCAGCATGCCCATCGAGGACCTTGACCTGTCAGTGCGTAGCTACAACTGCCTCAAGCGTGAAGGCATCAACACGGTGAGCGAGCTGGTTGCTCTCTCCGAGATGCAGCTCATGAACATCCGCAACTTCGGGCAGAAGTCGGTTGATGAGGTCAAGGACAAGCTGGTCGAGATGGGACTCAGCCTGAAGGACTCGGTTCCCGGGTTTGACGGTGCCCACTTCTACGGCGGAGACGACGACGAGGCTTGAACCGCAGGTTGACATCGCGAAGCGATATCAACCGAAGGTTCAAGGTCGAGTAGCGCGAAGCGCGTATCGAGACCTCACCCACTTCCATAAACGATTGAAAGAAACCTAGACAAATGGCTGCACCAACTAAGGGACCACGCCTCGGCGGTGGACCGGCGCACGAGCGCCTCATGCTTGCGAACCTCGCGGCTGCCCTGTTCACGCACAAGAGCATCAAGACGACCGAGACCAAGGCGAAGCGCCTTCGTCCGGTTGCTGAGCGCCTGATCACGTTCGCGAAGCGCGGTGACCTGCACGCGCGTCGTCGCGTGCTGGCCGTGATTCACGACAAGAACGTCGTTCACGAGCTCTTCACCGAGATTGCTCCGCTGGTCGAGCTGCGTGAGGGTGGCTACACCCGCATCACCAAGCTGGGCTTCCGCAAGGGCGACAACGCTTCAATGGTGCAGATCGAACTTGTACTCGAGCCCGTGAACCCGAAGCCGAAGTCGGTCAAGAAGTCGACCACTACGGGTGCTCCGGCCAAGAAGGCCGCAGCCGACGAGCCGGTCGAGGCCCCGGCCGAAGACGTCGAGGTTGTAGCGGATGACGCCGACACCGAGGCGCCCGTCGTCGAGGAGACCGCAGACGTCGAGGCCGAGACTCCCGCCGCTGAGGCTGCCGAGGCCGACGCTGCTGACGCCGACGACGCCGAGGCCATTGTGGCCGAGGACGCGCCTGCCGAGGACGCGCCTGCCGAGGACGACGCCAAGTAGCACTAACGTTTCCTTCAAGAGGGCTCCCGCCGTGTGCGGGGGCCTTTTTGTTTGCCTGGATGGTTGCGGCTGGGGAGCCGAGGTTCTCGCGGCGGGAGTAAGTGTCCGGTGGCGGGAGCTGTTACCCCCTCCGCGGGCGAGTTTCTCCCGCCGGCGGTTGCAATAACTCCCGCCACCACGCGACGAGCGGCAGCGGGCGGCAGCGAGCGGCCGCGGGCGGCAGCGGTGGAGTTACTTTGTTGGTGAGGTCGCGGTGGTCGCGAAGAATTCAGCAACCTTCGGGTACGGCGGCAACGCTGCCAGCCGATCGAGTGCGGCCTGGATCGCGCCAGCGTAGATGCGAGCGCCCGTCGGACCAGGATGGATGT
>DASXNG010000129.1:0-5992 GCA_036495225.1 Galbitalea sp. | reverse complement strand
CAGAATCCGTCCTTCGCGCACCTTTTCTTACGCGCTCACAGATGGCTGGACCGTCACCGATTCAGGACTTGCGGCCCTCCCGCGGAGACAAGCTCGCGGGGTGCGCTCTCAATGCGTCCAATTGTTGGCTTGGCCTTCACGGTGGATGGGTTGTCGCGCAGCTGCCGCTGCACTCTGTTCCGAAGCGCCGAGACGGGACGTTCGACAGCGAAATGACTACCGATGGAGACCGCGATCGACACTAGGATCGCGGCGATTACCCCAAGCGGCCCGGGAACCAACGGCAGGATAAGCGCAATCACCATGACGTGCCACAGGTACAGCCCGTAAGAGCCATTTCGGCCGAACCACGCGATCGGTCGGAGTGCTAGGAATCGGGCGACGAACGTTCGTCGATGTGCGACGCCCGCAATGAGCAGCGTGCTCGCGACACCGACCACAGGCAACACGGCACCGATAACGAACGCCTGCCTTGTCCAATTGGACGTTAGAGCGAGCTCAACGGCTATGAGAATCGCGACTCCGACCGCCGTGCACCAAACACCCAACGGCCCGGCGAGATGATTCTTGACCTTCGGCGATTGCACGATGACTGCCAGGAGCGCGCCGCTGAGCAATGGCCCGACGTCAAGCACCGGACTGAAATAGATATCCGGCGTGGCGCCTCCGCCTGGCATTCGGTACATCGCCCAGCTGGCGGCAGCCGATCCGACGATGAGGGCACCGAGACTCGGGACGAGGACTGACCGTCGAACTCTCAGTCTCAGCAAGAGGGCGAGCACCGGCGGCCAGATGAGGTAGAACTGCTCCTCCATCGCGAGACTCCATGTCTGAGCGAGCGGGCCCATTGAACGGTGCCAGATCCAGCGCCCGATGTTGCCGGTGTAACTAAGGGCAAGGAGCGCGTCTGTCCATTCGTCAACGTTGGACTTGCTATAAACGGCGATGGTGGCCCAAAGACAGGTGACGGCAATGACCACAGCGAGGAGAGTCGGGTACAAGCGAATGATTCGTCGCAACCAGAACTTCCCCAGCGAGATCTGGCCGGTGTTTGCCCGCTCACGAATCAGTAGTGAGGTGATGAGGTAGCCAGACAACGCGAAGAAGATGTTCACCCCGATGAATCCGCCGGAGAAGAATGGCACGTGCAGATGGAACAGCACCACGAATGCGATCGCGATGGTGCGAAGTCCGTCGAGTGGTTGAACTCGATGCAGTGGCATTTCAATTTCTGACATGGATCGCCTGACTGAGAGTTGGCGCAATCGCCGACCCATCAACGATTTCCCCATCAACTCAAGGAACGCTCTGAGTCATGTGAATGGGGGTTATGAGATTGTTCAGTCCGAACGCCGGGTTCATCTCAACGAACGGAGCAACTTCTATCTAATAAGAGCAAGTCCTATCTAGTAAAGAGGACAACGTCGGTGCTTGGACCACGCCAGACCTTGGCGATGCGAAGCCCCTGTTTCTCGATGTAGTTTTCCTGCTTGGTTGTGGCAGGAGAGGGTAATCCGTAGTGCTCGAGTACGACCCACAGTGTTGATGTGGTCTGAAGCGTGCGTCGGGCATCCGTGAGGGGATATTGCGAGTCCCATAGAACGTTGGCTTGGGCGCCGGTCTGCTTCAGTGTGATGTCGTTCAATGTCGAGACCACTGCGGGGTATGCGTCTCGAAGTTTGCTTGTCGAGAGCGTGCTGCCGGGTCTGATCGGACCGTAGTAAATGTCCTGGCCTGGCTTCGCGTGCGCCTGGATCACCGCGGCGGCCTGCTGCCAGTCTGTGTCGTTTTTCGATGTCGGGCCGCGCTGGGACAGAAATATCGGAAGCGCCAGAGTCGCGAGTATTCCGAACGCGACGAGGCGCTTCCATTGGGTTGAGAGGGCTGCGACGGAAGTTCCCATGAGGAGCGAGACTGCGGGCGTCGTGAAGCTGAAGTAGCGCGCGGTATATATCGGCGTGACAGCTAGCGAATAGCCAATGAGCAGGACGAACGGAACGACTACCCATGGCACGGTCACGGCAAGCAGGCCGAGGATGCTGCTCTTATTCGACGTGGCGCGGATGCGCTTAGATGCAACCGAGGCGATCATCAGTGCCCATCCACAACAGGCCAACAGAATGGCTGCGGTGGCCCAGACGGTCGTTGGGGGGAATGGAACGGATCGGCCCAGTGTGGGCGTTGCGCCGGTGAAATATTGCTGGAAAAGCAAGGTATTGGCCACGCTCGTGAAACTCAGAGGCCCGAAGGGAAGTTGGCTTGTTTGGCCGACGACGAGGAGCACGATGGGGGACGCGAGGATGGCGGCCAGGACCGCGGCGATACACCATCCAATCAAAACCCGAAGAGGGACCGGGTGGCGCCGGCGGGAAATCACAAGCGCAACACCGTGGGCCAACACGAGGAGCGCTAGGTAGACATTCACCATGACGCCCAGTGCGGCGAGAATCGTGTAAACGGCCCACCACTTCGAGCGCTGTTGATCGACTGCGCGCAGCAGAAGAACGGTTAGCCAAACCGCAATCAGCGCGGTGAACGCATACGATCGGGCTTCAATACCCATCCACGTCACGCGTGGCAAAATCATGAAGACGAGCGCCGAACAGATTGCAATCCGGCGGGATCCGAGCCGTTTCCCCAGCACAACGACGCCCGCGCAAGCGAATCCGACCGCGAGCATCGAGGGCAGTCGGAGAGCAAAGTTCGATGTTCCAAAGGCGAGAATCCAGAAATGCATGAAGGCGTAGTAGGTGCCATGCACCGCATCAATGTGGTGCATCATCTGCCAGAGCTGCGGAAGCGACCGCGTCGCTGCCGTTTGAGTGGCGGCTTCGTCATTCCATTTGGAGGGAATCCACGAACCGATCGAACTGATCAGAGTCGCCAGCACACCCAGAACCAGCGGATCAAGCCAGCGTGACCTACCCACCGACCGAACCGGTAGCTGGTGTGATGGGAGTGATTCTGCCGTTGGCGATCGCGGCGCACGAACGGTCCTCGGGAGCGAGTCGGTTGTCAGCTCAAGACGGGTCACACTTCAACAGTGAGCTGCCGATTTTGACGTGACCTGTCAAATCAAGCGAAGTTCGATGAAGAAACTCGCAGGTTCTCACGCGACGCGCTATGAGAGGACCTTCACAGACATCAGGGCCGTTTGCCGGGAAACTCCGGAGGTTGGACGAATAGCGTCGGGCGAATGACGGCATCGATAACCGGCGAACTGCCAGCGACGACATGAGCGGCAGGTCCACCGTGGGTCGGCGAGCGCCAGCGCTGGTGCTTACTGCGCTCATTGCGGTCGTGCTCATTCTCGTGGTGGTTATGGCGATTGTGATTCGCAACCCCGGCGCGGGCACGTCGCGCACAGCAACCTCCCCGACGGTCGTCGCCTGTCCTGCGGTGGCCCCTGTGAAGGTCGGCGCCATCGTGGTGCCCGCCGGCCCCGTCGCGGGATACTGCCAGGATCGACTCGTCAACGCGGCGCACATCATCAACGCGGCCCGCTCATTCGGAATCGGAACTCACACCCAAGCGGTCGGGGTGATGACGGCCATGGGCGAATCGGGGCTGCAGAATTTGCCGCACGGTGACGCGGCGGGTGCAGACAGCCGCGGACTGTTTCAACAGCGGGCGAACGGGATGTGGGGAACGCTTGCGGACCGGATGACTCCGTACATTGCGGCGCACAACTTCTTCGCTGCCTTGATACGAGTGCCCGGTTGGAAAACGCTGTCGCCAACGCAGGCGGCTCACGCCGTGCAGATCAATCAGGACGGGAACTACTACACGCAGTACTGGGGGGCTGCCGTGGAGGTGGTGAGTGTTCTCAATGGGTGAGCGACGGAACTAACGCTCCACTGCCGGCTTGACCGCGCGTGCACGTAGTTCTTTGTATTCACGTTGGACGAGCACGATGATCACTGCATCCAGCACGGCGAACAGGATGATGGCAACGGTCGGCTGAACGACGCACAAGTACAGCTGGTACACGAAGAACAGCGCGAGTACGACCAGAGCGACCGGGTAGGCCCGGTACCACCGCCGAAGCAGACAATAGACAAGCGCCAGTTTTATGACGCCGTGGGCGATGAGAAAGACAACAAGAAACGCTGAACCGCCGGCAGCGAGCTGGTCGTCGAGTCCTTCCGTGTAGTTGGCCACGAATTGTCCTATAGGCGTCTGCCACGTAAGAGCATGGGCCGAAATGGACTCGAGCGCGACATGCGGAAGTGTCGGAAACACCAACAGCAGGGTTCCCACGACCAACTCGACTGCACCGTCGATGCCCTTAACCGCGACGGCGACGAAGTAGAACCGGTCGAGAAGTGTCGTTCGGCCGCTCGGAACGGTTGGTGGATCCGAACCCATGTCACTCATTACTTGAACCTCGTGTTGCTTCGCTACTCGATCGCTAATGCGTCGACCGGCGAAAGTCGAACCGCCCGCCGAATCGGCCGTATGGAGGCAGCCACCGCGAAGACAAAGCTGACCAGCAAGGCCACAACGATGAAGAGCCACGGGATGGACAGCGGCACAAACCCTATCCCGGACTCTTTCCGCGCAACGCTTCCGAGGAGTGCCTGAGCTCCAGCCCATCCGTAAAACAGGCCGAGCACAAGGCCGACCACGGTTGCCGTCAAGGTCATCTGCGCGCTCTCGATGAGAATCATCGACCGGATTTGTTGTGCACTCAAGCCTAGAGCCCGCAACAGTCCGAGCTCTCTGGACCGTTGGAGCACGCTCAACGAGAGGTTATTGACGACGCCTACCGCCGCGACGATGACGGAGAATCCGATCAGGCCGCCGAACACTTCCGCGATGACATTCAGCACTGTGGTCGCTCCGACGAACGCCTGCGGCTGTCCTGCTTGTGCGGTCAGGATGAGCGTGTTGAAGGTCTGACTCGCCACAGTCAGCGTCGTGATCAGCGTGACGCCGATCACCAACCCGATGGTGGTGCGGGTGCTTCGCTCGGGATAGCGGACCGCGTTCTCTGCCGCGAGTTTCGCGGGCGCGCTGGCGCCAAACAACGCGCCAACGCCTCGTAGGGCCCACGGGATAAATAGTTGCGCGCCCAGGGTGAGGCCCGCGAAAGACAACAACCCGCCGAGGAACGCGATCGGCAACCCGAAGACACTGTTTTGGCCAGCAATGATGCCGAGGATCAGGAGAGCCACGCCAACGACGAACGCGATTCCGGACAGCACATTTCTGCCGGAGTGCCTGCGAGCCTCGCTCGCCGAGGATTCTCCGGCGGTGCCAATGGCCTCGAGCGGCGTGACAGTGAGGACACGCCGCGACCCCACCCACGACGCTGCCCAGGTGCTCAGCACCACAACCGCCAGCGGCGCGAAAACGTAGGGAGTAATCAACGGGTAGTTGAGCGCTGGAATCACTGACGCGCGAAGCAGAATCGCCAGTACGGCAAGACTGAGTGCGACACCTAAAACGGCACCAATCAATGCTCCGAGCACACCCACGACGATTCCCTCGACCGCGACTGAGCGGCGAATCCCCGAACCCGTCGCACCGATGAGCCGCATCAGTGCGATGGACCTTCGCCGACCGGCGATGATCGTGGCGAAGGTGTTGGTGGTCACAATCGCCCCGACGTACATGGCGATAGCGGTGAAGACCACCGTCAGAATGGCCAGGGCCGCCTGCGCCGAGCTATGTTGCGCGACGCTCTGGTGGTCGATGTACACAGACAGCATCCCGGTGATTTGAATGAGAAATACACCGAATCCGCCGCTCAGCGCAGCGACAGTGATGCTCGCACCATGTTCGCGGGAGTTGGCGCGGAAACTACTGAGCGCGGTACTCATGAGACGCGGTCCAGAGTCAGCATGCGCTGGGAAATTTGCTCCGGCGACGACCGCTCGAACTGGTCGACTACCTTCCCGTCGACCAGAAAGAGAATCCGGTCGGCATAGCTGGCTGCGATCGGATCATGCGTCACCATCGCAACGCTTCGACCGGCATCGGACGTTGC
>DASXNG010000128.1:0-13720 GCA_036495225.1 Galbitalea sp. | reverse complement strand
TGTCCAGGCAGGCCGGTGGCCAAGTCGGTGGCGCGGGCGCAGGCATGGGTAGCCGTGGTCCCGGTGAGACGAAGATCGAGCTCGATCGCCGCCGCATCCACACCAGGATGGCGAAGCTGCGCAAGCAGATCAAGGGATTCGCGCCCGCGCGTGAGGCGAAGCGGGCGAACCGCAACCGCTTCTCGGTGCCGAGCGTTGCGATAGCCGGCTACACGAACGCGGGCAAGTCGAGTCTGCTCAACCGCATTACGAGTGCCGGCGTCCTGGTCGAGAACGCGTTGTTCGCGACCCTCGACGCCACTGTGCGCAAGTCGATGACAGCCGATCGCAGGCCGTACACGTTCACCGACACTGTTGGCTTCGTGAGCAACCTGCCACACCAGCTCGTCGAGGCGTTCCGGTCGACTCTCGAGGAGATCGGCGATGCGGACGTCATCGTGCACGTGGTCGATGCGTCGCATCCGGATCCGGCTGCCCAGCTGGCCACGGTGCGAAATGTGATCGGCGAGATCGAGGCACGAGAGATCCCCGAGATCGTTGCGTTCAACAAGAGCGACCTGGTGGATGAAGACCAGCGACTGCTACTACGCGGCCTGGAGCCGCGCGCGGTGTTCGTCTCCGCTCGAACCGGTGAGGGCATCGATGAGCTGCTGCAGCGCATCTCGGACCTGATTCCGCAACCCGAGGTCGAGTTGAACCTGCTTGTCCCATACGAGCGGGGCGACATCATCTCGAAACTGCACGCGGGTGGCCGAGTGCTCACGACCGACTATGTCGAGGCGGGCACGCGCGTCACCGCGCTCGTCCACCCCCAACTCGTGGAGTCGCTGAAGCAGTTCGAGGTAGTTCACGCTTCGTAACACACTCGGCACAGCGGTGCCGGGCTTGCTATGTTTGTGCCAATGACGCGGCAGTACAGCGCGTCTGGAGCGACAGCCGAGCCCGGCACCCGCCCCACCGTGACCATTTCCGGAGGGCATCAGCGTGTCGACGTTTTCGTTCGAGTTGTATCCGCCGCGGACTCCCGCGGCTGAACTCTCGCTGTACGAATCGCTCGACCGACTCGTCGCTGCCAGCCCGGAGTTCATCTCGGTCACGTATGGAGCGAGCGGTTCGACCCGGGAAGCTTCCCTCGGCGTGCTGCGGCACCTGCTCGCGACCTCCGTCCCGCCCATGGCGCACCTCACCTGTGTCGGCTGGACCTATGAGGAGGCCACTCGCGTCATCCGCGAATTTCTGGATGCCGGTCTCACCCGATTTCTCGCGCTTAGGGGCGACCCACCAATCGGCACTGCCGAGGGCGAAGACTTTCTCGGTGACATCAAGAGCGCCGGGGAACTCGTTCAACTCATCCATCATGTGCAAGAGGAGCGTGCTCCCTTTCGGCAACTGGATGTTCCCGGGTTTCCGAACGCGAAACGACTCTCGACCGGCGAAAAGGTGACGATCGCCGTCGCGGCATTCCCGAACGGACATCCCCGTTCCCGCTCGGTCGAGCAAGATCTCGACACCCTGCTCGCCAAGGAGGCGGCCGGCGCGAACCTCGGCATCACGCAACTGTTCTTTCATGCAGACGAGTACCTTCGTTTCGTCGAGCTGGCCCGTGCCGCAGGGGTGACCATGCAGATCCTGCCCGGAGTCATGCCCATCCTGTCGCCGGCCCGATTGCACCGAACCGTGCAGTTGACCGAGGAGCGAATGCCGGAAGAACTTCTGGCTCGCCTCGTGGCGGCTGAGACCCCCGAGCGCCAGGCGATCGTCGGAATCGAGTACGCGAGCGCGCTCTGCCGTGAGTTGCTCGACGGCGGAGCTGCCAGTCTTCACCTCTATACCTCCAACAAACACGAACCGGTGCTGGAAGTCCTAGATTCCGTCGGGATTCTTCGGACCGCGACATCCGTCCAGACCACCCCCAACAAGGAGCACGCATGAGCAAGGCATTTCCGACTGGCACGATCCTCGGTTACCCGAGGATCGGACGCCGCCGTGAGCTGAAGAAGGCCGTGGAGGCTTTCTGGGCTGGAACTATCACGGTTGACGAACTTGAGGCAACGGCTGCTGGGCTACGCCAGGCAACCCGCGAGCGCCTCGTCTCGCTCGGGCTTGGAAAGACCGACTCATCCATCCCCTCGGCGTTTTCGTACTACGACCACGTGCTCGATGCTGCGGTGACCTTTGGTGCTGTGCCGACCCGGTTCGCGTCGCTTGTCGGGGAGGACGGGTCGATCGACCTCGCCGGCTACTTCACGATCGCGCGCGGCGAAGGTGACAACGTACCGGCCGAAATGACGAAGTGGTTTGACTCCAACTACCACTACCTTGTGCCGGAGATCGGTCCGGAGACGGCCTTCTCCCTGGCGTCCGATCGCCTGATTCGCGAGGTTGCCGAGGCGACCGCGGCCGGGTACCGCACGCGTCCCGTCATCGTCGGCCCGGTCACGTTCCTGCTGCTCAGCAAGCCGAGCGCGGCGGCACCGGAGGGCTACCAGCCCCTCGATCGACTCGACGACTTGCTTCCCGTCTACGCGGAGCTCATCGCGGCGCTGACAGCCGTCGGCGCCGAGTGGGTGCAGCTGGACGAGCCCGCGCTCGTGAGCGAGAGCATCGAGGTGCCACGGGATGTCGTGCTCGCGGCTACCAAGAAGGCGTATGACCTGCTGGCCGCGGTGCCCGTGCGGCCGCAGATCTTTGTCGCGGCGCCCTATGGCAGCCTCGATGACGCTCTGCCTGTGCTCGCGTCGACCCCGGTCGAGGCGATCGGCCTTGACCTGGTGCGTGGCTCGGTCCCGTCGGGCCCTGAGGCACTCGAAGGGCTCGAAGGCCTCGCCAGCAAAACCCTCGTCGGCGGCGTGATCGACGGCCATAACATCTGGCGGGGCGACCTGGCGGGTGCGTGGGAGAAGCTCGAGGCGCTCAAGGCTCTGAGCGAGAACGTTGCGGTGTCGTCATCCACGAGTCTTTTCCACACCCCGCACGATGTTGAGGATGAGACCGCACTCGACCCGCGCTTGAAGAGCTGGCTGGCCTTCGCCGACCAGAAGGTCGCACAGGTTGCGACGCTGGCTGAGGGTCTGGATCACGGAAAGTCGAAGATCGAGCCCGCGCTCGAAGCGGCATCCGCTGCCCTGGCCGATCGTCATGATGCACCCGGTGTTCGCGACGGCGCTGTGCGCGCGCGCACCGCTCGACTCACCGACGCGGACTTCAGCCGGGGTGAGTACTCCGACCGGCTGGCCGCGCAGGATGCCGCACTGCAGTTGCCGCCGTTGCCCACCACCACGATCGGATCGTTCCCGCAGACCGGCGACATCCGTCGTGAGCGCGCGCGTTTTCTGAAGGGTGAGATCTCGGAAGGCGAGTACGTGGGCGCCATGGAAGACGAGATCAAGCGCGTCGTGGAGCTGCAGGAGGAGATCGGACTCGACGTTCTCGTGCACGGCGAGCCAGAGCGCAATGACATGGTGCAGTACTTTGCCGAGAACCTCGACGGTTTCGCAGTCACGCAGAATGGCTGGGTACAGTCATACGGCAGCCGTTGCACCCGCCCGTCCCTGCTCTGGGGCGACGTCTCGCGCCCGGCGCCGATCACCGTTGGCTGGTCGACCTACACGCAGAGCCTCACGGCGAAGCCGGTGAAGGGCATGCTTACAGGACCGGTGACGATTCTCGCGTGGAGCTTCGTGCGCGACGACCAGCCGCTCGCCGAAACCGCCAACCAGGTTGCTCTGGCGCTGCGTGATGAGATCGCCGACCTCGAGGCGGCTGGCATCAAGGTGATCCAGGTCGACGAGCCCGCGCTGCGCGAACTGCTCCCGCTCAAGAAGAAGGACCAGTCGGCGTACCTCGACTGGTCGGTCGGATCCTTCCGGCTGGCGACATCCGGTGTGGAGGACAAGACGCAGATCCACACTCACCTCTGCTACTCGGAGTTCGGTGTCGTGATCGATGCCATCAACAAGCTCGATGCGGATGTGACTTCGATCGAGGCGGCACGCTCGAAGATGGAGGTCGTTCCGGACATCAAGCGCAGCGGCTTCGCCCGTGGCATTGGCCCGGGCGTCTACGACATCCATTCCCCGCGCGTGCCGTCGGTGGAGGAGGTTACCCACCTGCTCGAGATCGCGCTCGCCTCGATCCCGGAGAAGCAGGTCTGGGTGAACCCGGACTGCGGCCTCAAGACGCGTGGCTACACCGAGACGGTGGAATCGCTCACGAACGTGCTGGCCGCGACCCGGGCGCTGCGGGAGAAGCTCCCCGCGTAGTTAGCTGCGGCGGGGGAAAGTGTCCCGCGGAGGGAGGAACAACTCCCGCCGCCGGCACGTTTCTCCCGCCGGCGGGTGCAATAACTCCCGCCGCGACGAACACGGGCTAGACCGAGCGCAGAACCGCGGTGACCTTGCCGAGGATGGTCGCGAAGTCGCCGAGAATCGGCTCGAAACTGGTGTTGCGAGGGAGCAGCCAGGTGTGGCCGTCGCGCTGGCGAAAGACCTTCACTGTGGCCTCCTCGTCGAGCATGGCCGCGACGATGTCACCGTTCTCTGCGTGCTGCTGAGGGCGTACAACTACCCAGTCCCCGTCGCAGATGGCGGCGTCGATCATGGAGTCGCCGACGACCTTGAGCATGAAGAGTTCACCCTTGCCTACGATCTGGCGGGGGAGCGGGAAGACCTCTTCAATGTGCTGTTCGGCAGTGATCGGCACTCCTGCGGCGATGCGACCAACGAGTGGAACCATCACCGCGTCTCCGAAGGACGGTGTCGGAGCGGATGCGTCCTCTGAGCGAGGCAGGTCGATGAGAATTTCCATGGCGCGCGGCCGGTTCGGGTCGCGGCGCAGGTAGCCGCTCAGCTCGAGCTGGTTCAGCTGGTGAGTCACGCTCGACAACGACGCGAGCCCGACCGCCTCGCCGATTTCACGCATGCTCGGCGGGTAGCCACGGGTGTCGAGGGACACCTGGATCGCGGCGAGGATGGCCTGCTGCTTATCGCTCAGGCTGGTGCGCCGACGCGTGGTGCCGCGAACAGGCTGCTCGGCTGGCGCTGGTTCGGGCTGAACGTCTTCATCCATGGCTGCGAGACCTTCCGGTGTAAGTCGTGCAATGTCGGTGGTGGCTGGTTGCCTGAGTTCCAGACAATCGAAACTGTATCCCGAATACGGCACAAAACGAAACATCCGTTCGAGTGTGTTGATAACTTGTTCGACATTTTGTTCGAATATGGGCTTGCATTTTCGAATTATCGAAGATATGTTCGGTACAAAGCTTCGCATCCGGTACTCCCGGCCGAGTGCCGGATGCGAGAACCTCCCGCAGAACGAGAAGGAGCAAGACATGAGCGCAGTAACAGTCGGCAATTTCCGCCCGGCAACTGCGCCTGCTCGCTCCGTGGTGGTTCGCTCAAAACTGCGTATGACCAAGCGAGGTCGGGGCGTGCTCCTCACCCTGGTCTCAACGCCGTTGGTGATCGCTGCGCTGGTGCTCGGAATCAACGCCGGCGAGGCGACCGCGACCACGTCATCCACTCCGCTCGCGAAGATGACGGTCGTCGGGGGAGACACCCTGTGGAGCGTCGCGAAAGAGATCGCGCCAAACTCCGACCCGCGGGATGTCATTGCCGACATCATGAACGTCAACCGACTGCAGTCGGCAGTGCTGCAGCCCGGAGAGACGCTTCGTATCCCGGCCCAGTACTCACGTTAACTATCAAACTCACGGTAACAATCAACACGGTACCTACCAACGCGGTACCTACCGACACGGTACCTACCGACACGGTACCTACCAACACGGTACCTTCCGACAAACTAGCTCCCCATAAACTGGGCGGGTGACCTCGCTGAACGACCTGCCCATCCGGGACGACCTTCGCGGACTGACTCCGTACGGCGCGCCGCAGAAACACGTCCGCATCCAGCTGAACGTCAACGAGAACACGCATCCCATTCCGGATGACGTCGCCGCGAGCATTGCGAACTCCCTGGCTAACGCCATCCGCACGGTCAACCGGTATCCAGACAGAGAGTTCACCGAACTCCGAGAGAGCCTCGCCCACTACCTCGGTCATGGCCTGACGGCGCAGAACATCTGGGCGGCGAACGGTTCGAACGAAATCCTGCAACAGTTCCTACAGGCGTTCGGTGGCCCGGGCCGCAGCGTGCTCGGGTTCAAGCCGACCTATTCGATGCACTCGATCATCGCGGCGGGCACCGGCACGCGGTGGATCGACGCCCAGCGCGACGAGGAATTCCGCATCTCGCCGGCGACCGCGGTTGCCGCTATCGAGCGTGAGAAGCCAGACATCGTGTTCTTCTGCTCGCCGAACAACCCGACGGGCACCCCTCTGCACCTCGACACCATCGAGGCCGCGTACGAAGCCACCGACGGCATGGTCCTGGTCGATGAGGCTTATGCGGAGTTCGCTCCCGCGGCCCTCCCGACCGCGCTCACGCTTCTGCCGGGACGACCACGGCTGGTCGTGACCCGCACGATGAGCAAGGCGTTTGCTTTCGCTGGCGCTCGAGTCGGGTATCTGGCGGCGGATCCCGCGGTGGCGGACGCCATGCGTCTTGTGCGCCTGCCGTACCACCTTTCCGCTTTGACCCAGGCGGCCGCGATCGCGGCGATCGCTCACACGCCCGAGATGCTCGCGATGGTGGATGACATCAAGGCGCAGCGCGACCGGCTTCTGGTTGAGCTTCCGAAGCTCGGTTTTCCCGTGCACGACAGTTGGGCCAATTTCGTCCTGTTCGGCGGAGTGCTCGATCCGAATGCGTTGTTCGAGGCGCTGCTCGAGCACGACATCATCATCCGTGACCTGCACATCCCCGGTCACCTGCGCGTTACCGCGGGTACGGAGGCGGAGACGACCGAGTTCCTCGATGTCCTTGCGCGACTGACATCAGAAGACGCTGGCGCTGCTCTCGGTAGTATCGGAGCATGACGAGCGAGCGCACGGCGCACCTCACCCGGGAGACCAGCGAATCGAGCATCGACCTCGCCGTGGATCTCGACGGCACCGGGCTGGCCGAGATTGAGACATCCGTCCCGTTTTTCAACCACCTGCTGACCGCGTTCGCGAAGCACTCGCTGGTCGACCTGACTGTTACGGCGTCGGGCGACACTGACATCGACGTTCACCACACGGTTGAAGACACGGCGATCGTTCTCGGCAAGGCGATCGCTCAGGCGCTCGGCGACAAGGCGGGAATTTCGCGCTTCGGCGATGCGCTCGTGCCTCTGGATGACGCCCTCGCGCAAGCGGTGGTGGATGTCTCTGGCCGCCCTTACCTCGTGCACACGGGTGAACCCGCCGGCTTCGAGTACCACCTCATCGGTGGCCACTTCACCGGGTCGATGGTGCGCCATGTCTTCGAGGCGATCGCGTTCAACGCGGGACTGACCGTCCACCTGACGGTGCTCGCGGGTCGCGATCCCCACCACATCGCCGAGGCGGAGTTCAAGGCCTTTGCTCGTGCGTTCCGCCAGGCGGTCGCACTCGATAGTCGCGTCAGCGGCATCCCATCGACCAAGGGCGCGCTCTGAACCATGCTTTCTCCAAGTGTCGTGGTTCTGGACTACGGCTCCGGCAACGTCCATTCGGCCGCTAAGGCGCTCGAGGCGGCCGGTGCTCGCGTCGAGTTGACTGCTGCGCGCGCAAAAGTGGGTTCGGCCGACGGGTTGTTCGTGCCGGGCGTCGGCGCGTTCTCGGCGGTTATGGAGCAGCTCAACGCAGTGCGAGGCGGTGAACTCATCGAGCGCAGGCTGGCAGGCGGCATGCCAGTACTAGGCGTGTGCGTCGGCATGCAGGTGATGTTCGACAACGGAGTTGAGCGTGGCAACGAGACCCCCGGACTCGGCGAATGGCCGGGAGTGGTGCGAGAACTCGATGCACCGGTGCTGCCGCACATGGGGTGGAACACGGTCGAGGCTCCGGAGGACTCGCGGCTGTTCGCGGGCATCCGCAATGAACGGTTCTACTTCGTGCACTCATTTGCCGCCCAGGACTGGACGATGGATCCGATGCCCCAGTTCACAGAGCCTCAGGTGACATGGGCGGAGCACGGCTCCCGGTTCATCGCGGCGGTCGAGAACGGTCCGCTCAGCGCCACCCAGTTTCACCCAGAGAAGTCCGGCGAGCCGGGCATCCAACTGCTCCGCAACTGGCTCGCGACCCTGTAGTTCCCCAAGAAAGCGCACATGACCTCCCCTGCTCTCATCCTGCTGCCCGCCGTTGACGTCGCTGACGGGCAGGCCGTTCGGCTCACCCAGGGTGCCGCCGGCACCGAGACCAGCTACGGCGACCCGGTGGACGCCGCGAACGAGTGGGTCGAGCAGGGCGCAGAGTGGATCCATCTGGTCGACCTCGATGCGGCCTTCGGTCGTGGCGACAACCGCGCGCTGCTTCAGCGCGTCGTTGCAAACACGCCGCCGCACGTGAACATCGAACTGTCCGGCGGGATTCGGGATGACGCGTCCCTCGAGGCCGCGCTAGGCGCTGGCGCCCGCCGCGTCAACCTCGGAACGGCAGCGCTCGAGGATCCGGAGTGGGCCGCGCGCGTCATCGGCGAGTACGGCGACAAGATCGCTGTCGGGCTGGATGTTCGCGGCACGACGCTTGCCGCCCGGGGCTGGACGAAGGAGGGCGGCGACCTCTGGGAGGTGCTCGCCCGGCTGGACGAGGCAGGCTGCGCGCGGTACGTGGTGACCGACGTCAACAAGGACGGGATGCTGAGCGGCCCGAATGTCGAGCTGCTCAAGCAGGTGTGTGCACGCACCTATCGGCCGGTCATCGCCTCCGGTGGGGTTTCCACGATTCAGGACCTGGTCGACCTGCGCGCGCTCGTTCCACTCGGCGTAGAGGGCGCCATCGTCGGCAAGGCGCTCTACGCGGGGGCGTTCACCCTGCCGGAGGCGCTCGCCGCCGCGCGCGACTGATGGCAGCGACAGACTCCGCCGGGGTGCCATGGGAGGGTCGCTCCTTCGATCACGCAGCGGCTTCAGACGATGATGGTTCAGCCCCCGAGAAGCTGGTCGAGGCGCTCCGGCGATTTCGTTCACGGGAACTCGGCGAGGCGGACGTCGTCGATGCGGTGCGCGAGTCACGGCTATTGATTCCGCTGGTCGCCGTGCTCGGCGAGACCGGCCTTGCGCCGAGCGGGCACCTCGTCGACAAGAGCCAGGAGTTGTCGATCGTCACGGTCGCGGGACCAGACGGCAGAACGGTGCTGCCCGTGTTTACGTCGGTGTCGGCGATGGCAGCATGGGACCGGAAGGCGAGACCCATCCCGGCGGACGGCGTTCGAGTCGCACTCGCGGCCGCGAGCGAAGGCACGGATGTTGTCGTAGTCGACCCGACCTCTGACACCGAGTTCGCCATCCGACGTCCTGCCCTGTGGGCGATGGCCAAGCAGGAGCCGTGGCTGCCAAGTTACCTCGACGAGCAAGTACTCGGGGAGTTCATGGCAGCGGCGGACGGTGAGGACGCGATCGTCGCGATCCAGCTGGCCCCGGCGGATCCGGATGCTCGGCTCGCCGCCCCTGAGCTGCTTGTTCAGCTGTCCCTCGTCGATGGGCTGGATGCCGCCGCGCTCGAGGCGCTCCTCTCGCGCGTGCAAACACGCTGGGCGTCGAGCGACATCATCGCGAACCGGGTCGACTCCATGACGGTGAGGCTCGATCGTGCCTGACGCCCCCCGCCTCATCCTCGTCGACCTCGACGGCACGCTCCTGCACAAGGACCACACCCTGTCAGAGCGCAACGCCTCGGCTCTCGCACGCGCAACCGCAGCGGGCGCGCGAGTCGTTGTGGCTACAGGTCGGCCCGCTCGGCTCCTCGAGCCGATACGCGAGCAGCTGAGGTCATCCGTCGCCCTCTGCTACAACGGGGCGATCGTGCTCGAGCTTGCGACGCTGCGCGTGATCGACGCGCACCTGCTGGAGGGTCACATCTTCAAGTACGCCGTCGAGACGGTGCGCGCGAAGGGCTACGAGTTCATCGTCGCGGCGGAGGGCACCCCAGACATCGGGATCCGCGCTGAGCTCGGCTTCCGCGAAGACTTCGACATGCCGCGCGGCACGCTCGACGAGATCACCAACCAGGGCATCGTCAAGGGCCTGGTGCGCACCCCGCTCGACACGTTCGACCCGATCTGGGAAGAGTTCTCTACCAGTTTCCCCGGCCAGCTCGAGGTGACAAGATCGGGCATCCCCGGGCTCATCGAAATCTCGGCAGCTGGCGTGTCGAAGGGCGGCGTCATCGCCGGGCTCGCCGAGCAGTGGGGCATAGTGCCGTCCGAGGCGATTGCCTTCGGGGACATGCCCAACGACCTCGAGATGTTCCGCTGGGCCGGGTGGTCGGTAGCCATGGGCAACGCCGAGCCCGAGGTGAAGCTAGCCGCGTCAGAGGTCGGAGCGGACCACAACGAGGATGCCGTTGCCCAGGTGCTCGAGCGCTGGTTCTAGGTCCGTAGTTGGTTGAGTAGCGCCGCGAAGCGACGCGTAGCGAAACCGAGGTCGAGCGTTCAGATTTACAAAAGCGGCTTGGACCGGATGCGTTCGCTCGGCTTGTGCGCCGATTTGGTCGTGTTCGAGACATCCGGTTCTTCTGGCGTCGGAGAACTTGCAATACGCCGCGTTGTTTCACGGAGCAACTCGGCGTGTTGCAAAACTCCGACGGAAGCCGACGCTCAACCAGGTTTCGATACGCGTGCCTGCGGCCCGCTACTCAACCAACGAAAAAGCCCGCTAAATGACCGAGCCGGTGTACTTCTCTCCGGGGCCGGCGCCCGGCGCATCCGGGAACGTGGATGCCTCGCGGAACGCGAGTTGCAGCGAACGGAGCCCATCGCGAAGGGGCCGCGCGTGTTGGTCACCGATCTCGGGGGCAGCAGCCGTGACGAGGCCGGCGAGGGCGATGATGAGCTTGCGGGCCTCATCCAGGTCAAGTTGTGACTCCGGGTCATCCGCGAGTCCGAGCTTGACGGCAGCGGCACTCAGCAGGTGGACGGCGACGGTGTTGATGACCTCCACCGCTGGGACTTCCGCGATGTCGCGGGCCTCCTCGAACTGGTCGAAGTCGTCGGGCTCGCTCATGTGGTGGTTCCTCTGCTATTCTTGTGCAGGCTCCGAGCGCTCAGCGCCCGGTACGAAAGTGGAGATTCTCCCACCCGTCAACCGCATCTCAAGGTTACCGGGTTGTTGTGCCCCGTTCCGTCGGTGTGAAAATGCCACGGGATAGCCAGGGCGCCGCAGCTGAAAAGTTGCGTGAAATTCTTCTTTCGTTGTGCTGCGGCATCCGTCGCATCCACGCCGCCACGAATACTAAGGAGACACGCATCAGCGATCCGCGTACCAATGACCGAATCCGCGTTCCGGAAGTTCGTCTTGTTGGCCCTAACGGCGAACAGGTCGGAGTTGTCCGTATCGAGGACGCCCTTCGCCTGGCCGGAGAGGCCGACATGGATTTGGTTGAGGTTGCTCCCAACTCCAAGCCGCCCGTCGCGAAGATCATGGACTTCGGCAAGTTCAAGTACGAAACGGCGCAGAAGGCGAAAGAGGCCCGGCGCAACCAGGCGAACACGATCCTCAAGGAGGTTCGTTTCCGCCTGAAGATCGACAAGCACGACTACGAGACGAAGCGCAAGCGCGCCGAGGGCTTCCTGCAGTCCGGTGACAAGGTCAAGGCAATGATCCTGTTCCGCGGCCGTGAGCAGTCCCGGCCCGAGCAGGGCTACCGACTTCTTCAGAAATTCGCAGAGGATGTCGCGGAGTTCGGCACGGTCGAATCGAACCCCACGATTGACGGACGCAACATGGTCATGGTCATCGGCCCTCTGAAGAACAAGTCGGAGGCCAAGGCCGAGGCTGCGGCACGCCAGGCGGCAAACAAGCCGGCTCGTGCGGCGGCACCGGTCGCCGAGGCACCAGAGGCACCCAAGGCGACGGCAGCTCCCAAGGCCGCTGCGCCTGTTGCCGAAACGCCCGTTGCCGAAACGCCTGTTGCGGAAGCTCCAGTCGTGGCGCCAGCCACCGCGCCAGTCAAGAGCGAACCCGCCGAGGCTCCCGCCCCGGCCCCCAAAACTGCAGCCCCCAAGGCTGCCGCACCGAAGCCAGCGGCCACAACGGCAGCTACTCCGAAGCCGGCGACCCCGAAGGCTCCAGCAACACCCCGCACGACCGCAACACCCAAGACCACAGCTGCGGCAAAACCCGCTGCAGCTCCAACAAAGGACGAAACGAATGCCTAAGCAGAAGACCCACAAAGGGGCCGCGAAGCGCTTCAAGCTGACCGGCTCAGGCAAGGTCATGAAGCAGGGCGCCGGAATGCGCCACCACCTGGAGCACAAGTCGAGCAAGCTCACTCGCCGACTCAACCAGGAAGTCGTGCTTGCGCCGCAGGACGCCAAGACAATCAAGCGCCTGCTGGGCAAGTAGTAGAGGATACGGAAACTAGATCATGGCAAGAGTAAAGAGAGCGGTCAACGCCGCCAAGAAGCGTCGTACAACGCTTGAGCGCGCCGAGGGTTACCGCGGCCAGCGTTCGCGCCTCTACCGCAAGGCCAAGGAGCAGGTCACCCACTCCCTCGTCTACGCATACCGCGACCGTCGCCAGAAGAAGGGTGACTTCCGTCGCCTGTGGATCCAGCGGATCAACGCCGCGTCCCGCGCGAATGGCCTGACGTACAACCGCCTCATCCAGGGTTTGAACCTGGCTGGCATCGAGGTTGACCGTCGCATCCTCGCTGACCTCGCCGTCAACGAGCCGGCCACATTCGCCGCCATTGTCGAGACCGCCAAGGCGGCCCTGCCGGCTGACACCTCGGCGCCGAAGGTCGAAGCAGCGTAATAACCGCACCATTCACGAACGCCCCGGTCGGGCGGTGTCTGCGATGACACCGCGCGCCGGGGCGTTTTGTTGCACTCTGTTCATAAACTGTCAGCATGATCGACAATCCGCGATCTCCGCGGGTGCGGGGCGTCGCCAAGCTGGCCAAACGGGATGCCCGCCAGCAGACCGGCCTGTTTCTCCTGGAGGGACCGCAGGCCGTTTCCGAGGCGCTGCGCTTTCGCCCAGAGCTTCTCGTCGAGCTGTACGGAACTCCGACGGCGCTTGAGCGCTACTCCGAAATCGCGCAGGCCGCGAAGGCTGCGGATGTCGATGTCGAGTTCGTCACGGAGGCCGTGCTCGACAGCATGGCCGATACCGTCACCCCGCAGGGCATCGTCGCCGCATGCAAGCAGTTCCCGACATCCGTTAGGGACCTCTTCGCAGGAGCGCCGAAGCTCATCGCGATCCTCGAGGAGGTGCGCGACCCCGGCAACGCGGGCACGATCATTCGGGCGGCGGATGCTGCGGGCGCCGACGGCGTCATCTTCACGGGTCGAAGCGTTGACCTGTACAACCCCAAGGTCGTCCGGGCAACGACCGGATCCCTTTTTCACCTGCCGGTCGCGATCGGTGTCGAGTTGGACGCCGTCATCGAGCGCGCGCATGCCGCGGGCATGCAGGTCATAGCCGCGGACATCAAAGGCTCTGACCTGCTGACCGCGCGGCGAGACGGCCTGCTGACCGCGCCGACCGCGTGGCTGTTCGGCAACGAGGCCCGCGGGCTCAGCGATGAGAACTTCGCGCTAGCCGATCACGCAATTGCGGTCCCCATCTACGGGGCCGCGGAGTCGATGAATCTCGCGACCGCGGCATCCGTCTGCCTCTACGAGTCGGCG
>DASXNG010000127.1:0-2932 GCA_036495225.1 Galbitalea sp. | reverse complement strand
GAGCGCCCTGCGACCGTGGTCGATCAGGTATCGGGTGGCGGTCTCGGCCGCGGCGACGTTGTCGACGTCGACGATGTGAGTATTCGGTCCTTCGTGTCCGGCCGGTCGGCCGCCAAAGACGACGGGCAAGGATGTCGCGAGCTGAACGTACGACCGGTCGTCGCTGTGGTGGGAGAGGATCAGCGCACCGTCGACATTGCCGCCCTGGAGATATCGGCGTGTCTTCTCCGGATCAGTCTCCGACGCGATCAGCAGCGTCAGCGTGTAGTCGGTCGCGCTCAAATACATCGCGACACCCTGAATCACCGAGGCGAAGTAGGGGTCCGCGAAGAAGCGTGCCGTGTTCTCCGGAATCACCAAAGCGATCGTTAGCGTCCGCCGACTGGCAAGCGAACGCGCCGCGCGGTTTGGCACGTAGTTGAGCTGCGCGATTGCAGCATTGACCGCCTCGACGACGTCGGGTGCTACCCGCGGTGATGAGTTGACCACCCGAGAGACCGTAGACCGTGAGACCCCAGCGAGGGCAGCCACCATTTCAAGGGTTGGCGAGGGCGCTGAGGTCGACACGGCTAAAGGTTATCGGTTAAGGAGTTGGCGCCAGGGTGGCGGCGATGACCTGCGAATAGGCCAGTCCGCTGTCCTTGATGGTGCGCACCTGGGTGTCGTAATCGACGTGAACAATTCCGAAGCGCTTGCCGTAACCCCAGGCCCACTCGAAGTTGTCGAGCAGTGACCAGACGAAGTATCCGCGGACGTCCGCGCCATCCGCAATCGCGTCGTTGACGGCGTCGATGTGACGGAGCACGTAGGACTTGCGGTCGTCGTCGTGAATTGCGCCATCCGGGCTTACGACGTCTTCGTACGCCGCACCGTTTTCGGTGATGTACAGCGGGGGAAGGGTCGGGTATTCCTTGCCGAGTCGAACGAGGAGCTTGTGCAGCCCGTCGGGGTTGACCTCCCAGCCCATCGCCGTGCGGGGCAGGCCACGCAGCGGGAACGTGATGTACTCGCTTCCCACCAGTGAAGAGCTCGTGGGGCGCGCGGTCGGCTTGAACTCGCGCTCGTCCTCGACATCCGTCGGGTGACCGCTGACGGCGTCATCGTGGTAGTGATTCACACCCAGGAAGTCGATCGGGGCGTGGATGGTCTCCAGGTCACCCTCCTGAATCACCTCGGCCAGGCCGTAGTCTTTGACGTCTTCGAGAAGGTCCTGCGGGTATGAACCCTCGAGGATCGGGTTCAGGAAGGCGCGGTTCCAGATGCCGTCAACGCGACGGGCTGCGTCGACATCGACCGGATCGTTGGGGTCGGCCGGGATCGCGTTGGTCAGGTTCAGCGTGATGCCGAGCTTGATCTGACGACCGGCACCCTCGGCCTGCTGGCGCAGCGAACGCACGACGAGCCCGTGGCCGAGGTGCTGGTGGTGCAGCGCAGCGAGCGCCGCTGCCGGCTCTTGACGACCCGGAGCATGATCGCCTGCGGCGTAGCCGATCAGCGAGGAGCACAGCGGTTCGTTGAAGGTCGTCCAGTGCGAAACGCGGTCACCAAGAGCGTCGTAGACGACGTTCGCGTAGTCGAGGTACCGGAAGGCGGTGTCACGGTTCGGCCAGCCGCCCTTCTCCTCGACGGCCTGCGGCAGGTCCCAGTGGTAGAGCGTCAGCCAGGGCAGGATGCCGGCTTCGAGAAGCTCGTCGACCAGGCGGCTGTAGAAGTCGAGGCCCTTCGCGTTGACCTGGCCGTCGTCCGGCTTGATGCGTGCCCAGCTGGTCGAGAAGCGATATGCCTGCAGGCCGAGCTCCTTCATGAGCGCGACATCCGCCGGCATGCGGTGGTAGTGATCGTCCGCGCGCTCCGGAGTGTCGCCGTTTTGCACGGCCTCCGGAACGCGGGAGAAATAGTCCCAGATCGAGTCGGTCTTGCCATCCTCGTGGGCGGCGCCCTCGATCTGGGCGGCGGCGGTTGCCGATCCCCAGAGGAAGCCGTCTGGCCAGTTGTTGTGGTCGGTGGTGCTCACGAGATAGTCGTCCGTTCGTGTGTGGGGGTGTTGGTGATTACTTGACGGCGCCGGCGCTCAGGCCCGCAACGAAGTTGCGCTGCAGAGCGAGGAAGCCGACAACGATGGGAATGCTCACGACGAGTGATGCGGCCATGATCTGGTTCCAGAAGACCGCGGTCTCCGAGGAGTACTGGGTCAGACCGACCGACAGGGTTCGCAGGTTCTGGAACTGACCGGTGAACGCCTGCGCAAAGAGCAGCTCGCCCCACGCCGTGATGAAGGAGTAGACGAACACCGCGACTACACCGGGGCGTGCGACCGGAAGGATGACGCGGAACAGCGTGGTGAGTGCGGATGCGCCATCCACCTTCGCGGCCTCGTCGAGGTCGTGCGGAATGTTGTCGAAGTATCCGGTCAGCATCCAGACCGCGAACGGCAGGGTGAACGTCAGATAGGTGATGATCAGACCTAGCAGCGATCCGACCAGCGGGATGCCGGTGGCAACGCGGATGTTGACGAAGATGATGTACAGCGGCAGCAGGAACAGGATGCCCGGGAACATCTGGGTCGCGAGGATCGACGTCGTGAAGACGTTGCGGCCACGGAATCTCCAGCGCGAGACACCGTACGAAGCGAAGATCGCGATGATCACGCTGCAGAGGCTCGCGATGGTCGCGACGATGAGGCTGTTGCCGAAGTAGGTCGCCAGCGGAACCGTGGTCCAGATGTCGATGAACGGCTGGATCGTGAAGGTGGTTGGCCACCAGGTGAAGGCGCCCTCGACGTCGCCGAGCGGCTTGACCGACGAGATGATCATCACGTAGATCGGCAAGATCACGAAGATCGCCAGAACGATCAGGATGATGACGCGGAAGACTTTGAATCCAATGGTTTCACGCACGAGTGGACCTCCGGTTCACAAAGAGCAGGTATGCG
>DASXNG010000126.1:0-13058 GCA_036495225.1 Galbitalea sp. | reverse complement strand
GAGCTGGGCATCGTCATGATCCTTCCCATCTACGAGGAGGACATCACCGGGGTGTACTACAACACGGCTGTCATCGTCGAGGCGGACGGCACGATCCTCGGCAAGTACCGCAAGCACCACATCCCAAACCTCGACAAGTTCTGGGAGAAGTTCTACTTTCGTCCTGGCAACCTCGGCTACCCCGTCTTCGACACCTCGGTCGGCAAGATCGGCCTGTACATCTGCTACGACCGCCACTTCCCGGAGGGATGGCGCGAGCTCGGCCTGAACGGCGCGCACATGGTCTTCAATCCGAACGCAACGAAGCCCGGGCTCTCGAACCGCCTCTGGGAGGTCGAGGGGCCAGCAGCGGCCGTAGCCAATGGATACTTCGTACTCCAGCCGAACCGCGTCGGGCGCGAGGACAATGAGTACGGCGAGCTCGCCGTCGACTTCTACGGCACGAGCCAGGTGATCGACCCGCGGGGAAACTTCGTTGGCGATCGTGGTTCTGGGGAGCACGAGGAGATCCTCATTCGTGACCTGGACCTCGACATGGTGCAGCAGATGCGCGACGACTGGCAGTTCTATCGCGATCGACGGCCGGAGTCGTACACCAGCATTCCCAAGCCGTAGTTGTCGTTGATTGAGTAGTGCCCGCCGAAGGCGGTCGCGTATCGAAATCGGTCAGGAGTAATCATGAAGACACTCATCAAGAACGGCACGGTCGTCAACTCGACCGGCCAGGGCAGGGCAGACGTGCTCATCGATGGCGAGACCATCGCAGCAGTTCTCGCGCCCGGCTCGAATCTACTCGGCTTCGACATCGAGGCCAACGTTGACACCGTGGTCGACGCCGCTGGCAAGTACGTCATCCCCGGCGGAATCGACGCACACACCCACATGCAGATGCCGTTCGGTGGCACAGAAGCCAGCGACACCTTCGAGACGGGAACCCGGGCCGCCGCGTGGGGCGGCACGACATCCATCGTTGATTTCGTCGTCCAGTATCCGGACCAGAACATCCTCGACCAGTACAAGCTGTGGCACGAGAAGGCCGACGGCAACTGTGCGATCGACTACGGGTTCCACCAGATCCTGTCCGATGTTCAGGATGCCTCGCTCACGGCCATGGACGAACTCATCGACGAGGGCGTCACAAGTTTCAAGCTCTTCATGGCGTACAAGGGCGTGTTCCTCTCCGACGACGGGCAGATCCTGCGCGCATTCCAGAAGGGTGCGTCGAACGGCGCGCTCATGATGATGCACGCCGAGAACGGCGCCATGATCGACGTTCTCGTGAAGCAGGCGCTCGAGGCTGGAAACACGTCGCCGTACTTCCACGGGCTCACTCGCCCGTGGCAGGCGGAGGAGGAAGCTACCCACCGCGCGATCATGATCGCCGATCTCACCGGCGCGCCGCTCTACGTCGTGCACGTGTCGGCCAAGCAGGCAGTCGACCAGATCGCGGCAGCCCGCGACCGCGGACAGAACGTGTTCGGGGAGACCTGCCCGCAGTACCTGTACCTCTCGCTCGAGGAGCAGCTTGGTGCGTCGAGCAAGGAGTGGGGCGACTTCGAGGGTGCGAAGTGGGTGTGCTCAACCCCGCTGCGGTCGAAGGAGGAGGGCCACCAGCACCACATGTGGCAGTCGCTTCGCACGAACGACATCCAGATGGTCTCAACCGACCACTGCCCGTTCTGCATGAAGGGCCAGAAAGACATGGGGCTCGGCGACTTCTCCAAGATCCCGAACGGAATCGGCTCGGTCGAGCACCGCATGGACCTCATGTACCAGGGCGTCGTCAACGGCAACATCTCGCTCGAGCGGTGGGTCGAAGTCACGTCGACGACACCCGCCCGCATGTTCGGGATGTACGGCAAGAAGGGCGTGCTCCAACCCGGGGCGGACGGGGATGTCGTCGTCTATGACCCGAGCGGACACACATCCATTGGCCTGAACAAGACACACCACATGAACATGGATTACTCGGCGTGGGAAGGCTACGAGATCGACGGACATGTCGATACCGTGATCTCCCGAGGGAAGGTCATCGTCGACAACAACGAATACATCGGCACCAAGGGCGACGGCAGGTACTTCACGCGCGGCCTGTCGCAGTACCTGATCTAAACAGTCGTCGGTTGAGTAGCGCGTTCCGAAGGAACACGCGTATCGAAACCAGTGAAGGAACCCATGGACTTCGGAGCAGTACTCCAAACCAACCCACCGGCCTCGCGCACGGTGTACCTCGCCAAGCTGGCCGAGCAATATGGGTTCTCTCACGTGTGGACCTTCGACTCGCACCTGCTGTGGCAGGAGCCGTATGTCATCTACAGCCAGATCCTCGCCGAGACCAAGCGCGTGATTGTCGGCCCGATGGTGACGAACCCGGCCACCCGTGACTGGACCGTGACGGCTTCCACCTACGCGACCCTCAACGAGATGTATGGCAATCGCACCATCTGCGGCATCGGTCGTGGCGACTCAGCTGTTCGCGTGACCAACGGTAAGCCGACGACGCTCGCCGAGTTGCGGGAGGCGATCCACGTCATCCGTGAACTCGCGAACTCTCGTGGGGTCGAATACAACGGCTCGCACCTGCAGTTCCCATGGAGCACAGGTTCGACGCTCGACATCTGGGTCGCGGCATACGGCCCGATGGCGCTCAAGCTGGCCGGCGAGGTCGGCGACGGATTCATCCTGCAGCTGGCTGACCTCGATATCGCGGAGTGGATGATCAAGACCGTGCGAGGCGCCGCGGAGGCTGCCGGTCGCGACCCGATGTCGGTGAAGTTCTGCGTCGCGGCGCCCATGTATATCGGCGATGACTGGGAGCACATGCGTGAGCAGTGCCGCTGGTTTGGCGGGATGGTGGGTAATCACGTCGCGGACATCGTGTCAAAATATGGGACCTCCGGGGCCGTCCCGCAGGCACTCACCGACTACATCAAGGGTCGCGAAGGCTACGACTACAACGAGCATGGTCGTGCTGGCAATACGCACACCGAGTTCGTTCCGGATGACATCGTCGACCGCTTCTGCGTGCTGGGCACCGCCAAAGACCACATCGAGAAACTTCAAGCACTGAAGGCCATTGGAGTCGACCAGTTCGCCGGTTATCTCCAGCACGACAACAAGGAAGAGACGCTGCGCGTGTACGGCGAGACGGTCATCCCGGCCCTCGCCGATCACGTGACCGCGAAGGTATAGCAATGACAGATCTCGAGTTCGACAAATCGGAAGGCGAGCGCGCCTATGAGTTGGATCGCGCGCACGTGTTTCACTCGTGGAGTGCACAGGGGGCGCTGAAACCCTTCGTCCCCGCACGCGGGCAGGGCACCACCATCTGGGACTACGACGGCAAGTCGTACCTCGACTTCTCCAGTCAGCTCGTGAACCTGAACATCGGCCACCAGCATCCGGCGGTCGTGGCTGCGATCAAGGCGCAGGCCGACATCATGACGACCATCGCACCGGCGCATGCGAACATCGTGCGCGGTGAGGCTGCGTCGCGCGTCCTCGAACGCGCCGGTGGTCACTTCTCTCGCGTCTTCTTCACCAATGGCGGTGCGGACGCGAACGAGAACGCGATCCGGATGGCGCGGCTCACGACCGGCCGCGACAAGGTGCTCTCGACCTACCGGAGCTATCACGGCAACACGGGAGCTGCCGTAGTTGCAACCGGTGACTGGCGTCGCATCCCCAACGAATATGCACGTGGTCACGCGCACTTCTTCGGGCCATTCCTCTACCGGTCAGAGTTCTGGGCGTCGTCGCCCGAGCAGGAGAGCGAGCGTGCTCTGCATCACCTCGAGCGCGTCATCACCAGCGAGGGCGCTGCATCGATCGCGGCCATCCTGCTCGAGACGGTGCCCGGTACGGCCGGCGTCCTGGTGCCGCCGCCCGGCTATCTGGAGGGTGTACGTGCGTTGTGCGACAAGTACGGCATCGTCCTGATCTTCGACGAGGTCATGTGCGGTTTCGGCCGCACCGGCGACTGGTTTGCCTGGCAGAACCCTTCGTTCGCTGGTGTGCAGCCCGACCTCATCTCCTTCGCGAAAGGCGTCAACTCGGGTTACGTTCCCGCGGGCGGCGTGATCATCTCCGAGTCGATTGCGAACGCGTTCAGCGACGAGGTCTTCCCTGGTGGACTCACCTATTCCGGACACCCGCTCGCGATGGCCTCCATCGTCGGGACCCTCGACGCGATGGCCGACGAGAAGATCGTCGAGAATGCGGCATCCATCGGGTCGACCGTTCTTGGACCCGGCCTCCGTGAACTGGCTGCTGCACATCCGATGATCGGCGAAGTGCGCGGCGTCGGCGTCTTCTGGGCGCTGGACCTGGTGGATGATGCGTCAACGCGGGTACCCGTGTCTGGTGCAGTCGTGGCTCAGGTCAAGAACGAGCTCATGGCGCGCGGGTTGCTGCCATTCACGGCGGACAACCGCATCCACGTCGTGCCGCCGTGCAATGTCTCGGCGGCAGAAGTGACGCAGGCCCTGGCCATCTACGACGAGGCGTTCGCGGCCGTCGAGGGGTAGCCGCACGTCTCGTGCCCGTTGGCGGGAGTTGTTGCACCCGCCGGCGGGAGAAACTGTCCGGTGGCGGGAGTAAGAACTCCCTCCGCGGGCGCATATCTCCCGCCGCCGCTCCCTACGCGGCGCCGCCCCGCCCGCCGAGGGCTACGCGGTCGTGACCAGTTCGAAGTGCTCAACAATCGGGAACGGGTCGTAGAAGTGATGCAATGCCGCGCTCCAATTCTGGTACGCGAGCGAGCCGCGAAAGCCCGGGTCGTGGTCCTCGAGCCGCTCCCACTGCACGAGCATCAGGTAGGTGTTCGACCGCTCGAGACCGCGGGATAGTGTTAGGCCGCTGAAGCCTGGTGACGCCGCGATGATGTGTTTGGCCTCCGCAAACGCCACCTCGAAGTCCTCCTCGCGGCCAGGTATGACGGGCAGCAGCACATGTTCGGTCACCATGTCGTCCATCGTGCCCGCGCATAATTCAGGCAGGATTCCCGCCGCGCGCGAAACTGCCCCGGAAATACGCGGATGTCCGCGACATCCACCGAATTCTGCATGAGTTACGGACGAAGTCGATGCGAAATGGCGCCCAGCAAGCTCGGCCCAGGGCCTAACTCCTGAGGTCTGAGTCCGAAGGACGCGGAAACGGGCATTTCGAGTGGCAAGCGACCCCGAATCTCAGGAGTTATGCAGCTGCCAGGCATGCCGGTGCAGCCCGCGCATAACTCAGGCAGGATTCCTCCCGCGGTCAAAACGGCCCAGCAAATACGGGGATGTCGCAGACATCCGCAGAATCACGCCTGAGTTATGCGCAAACCCGGCACGGCAAAACCCGCGCGGAGGCAGCCCCCGTGCACGCGCGGGCGCAGGCCAGCCCGCTGACGTAGAATCTTCCGTCGTGCCGCACATCCGTGAAACCCCATACACCGTCTCGGTGTTCGACCTCATCCACCGCCCTGGTGAGATGCGCGAGAAGACGATCGAGACGGTCGTCGATGACGAAATGGGCAATGCCGTCATCGGCGTGAAAAAGGGCGAGAAGCTGACAATCGAGACGCGCCTCGAGTCGCTGCACGACGGCATCCTCGTGACCGGCGAGGTCGAAACCGAGGCCCACGGAGAGTGCGTGCGTTGCCTGATCGACGTGACGCTTCCGGTCCAAGTCGAATTTCAGGAGCTTTTCGCGTATTCTTTCGACGAAGCTTTTGACTACATGGTTCAAGACGATCACGTGGATCTTGAACCGCTGGTCAGGGATGCGGTTGTGTTGTCACTACCGTTTCAACCGGTCTGTCAGGAAGATTGCCTCGGGTTGTGCCCAGAGTGTGGGGTGCGACTTCTTGATAATCCGGGCCACGAGCATGAGGCGCCAGTCGATCCACGATGGGCTGCTCTTGCGGGGCTCGACGGGTTGGCCACAGAAGACGCTGAAGGCGCGCAACGCGTGTCGGACGAAGAGAAGAGATAGCAATGGCAGTACCAAAGCGCAAGATGTCGCGCGCGAGCACCCGTATGCGCCGCGCGCAGTGGAAGGCGACCGCGCCTACCCTCGTCAAGACGATCGAGGGCGGCAAGACGGTCTACAGCCTGCCGCACCGCGCCAAGGTCGTTGAGGACTCAGCAGGAACCCCTCTGTACATGGAGTACAAGGGCCGCAAGGTCGCCGACGTCTAGTCTCCCTGAGGGCACGCCCTCTGATTTGGCGAGCGAGCTCGGTGTGCCGATCGGCCCCGAGTTGCTTGGACTCGCCCTGACCCATCGCTCGTACGCGTATGAGAACGGTGGCCTGCCTCACAACGAGCGCCTCGAGTTTCTTGGCGACTCGATTTTGGGCCAGGCCGTGACGGTCATGCTGTACACCGAGAACCCGACCCTCGACGAGGGCGAACTCGCGAAGCGGCGTGCGAGTTTAGTGTCATCTGTCGCGCTCGCGGAGGTCGCCAGGTCGATCGGCCTTGGCGCATACATCCGTCTCGGGCGCGGTGAAGAGATGACCGGCGGCAGCGATAAGTCGTCGATCCTCGCCGACACGGTCGAGGCCGTCATTGGTGCCGTCTACCTGGACTGCGGGGCGGATGTCGCTACGGCCTTTGTTCTGCGTCTGATCCGTCCGTTACTCGAGGATCCCGACCGATTCGGTGCAGCGATGGATCCGAAGACCAGCCTCCAGGAGTTGAGCGCTCGACTCGGTCGCGGCCTCCCCGCCTATTCGATCGAGGACAGTGGGCCAGACCACTCGAAGCGTTTCCGGGCGACGGTTTCTCTGAATGGCCAGCAGGTGGCGTCGGGGGAGGGCACGAGCAAGAAGCAGGCCGAAATGTCGGCGGCGCTCGAGGCCTGGACCCAGCTGCAAACTGTGGGCACGAAGTCCTGAGCCGTGCCTGAACTGCCCGAAGTCGAGGTTGTCCGAGCCGGACTCGCCCCCGCTGTCATCGGGGCGACCGTGAGTGCGGTCACTGTCTTCGACGAGCGGTCGCTCAAACGCCACGACGGAAATGCGGATGATTTCGTCTCACGCCTAGTCGGACGGGAGTTCGCGAGCGCCGAACGCCGCGGCAAGTTCCTGTGGCTTCCGATGGGCCCCTCGACAGTTCGACGAGGCTCAGTGGAGCGAGCATCAGGGACCGATGCGCTCGTCATCCACCTCGGCATGAGTGGCCAGGTGCTCCTCCGCGATTCGACCTCCCCGGTCGATCGGCTGACACGCATCAGCCTCGATCTCGAGCACCCGCAGCACGGCGAACTCCGGGTCGATTTCGTCGACCAGCGCATCTTCGGGTCGATGGCGGTCGACGAGCTGGTCGACACCCCGGACGTTCTCGGGCAGAGCGTCCCGAGGCAGGCAGCGCACATCGCGCGAGATCCCATCGACGATCACTTCGACGAGGCCCGGTTCTATGCGTCGTTGGCGGCCAGGAAGACGGGCGTCAAGCGAGCGCTGCTCGACCAGACTCTGGTCAGCGGCATCGGCAATATTTACGCAGACGAGGCCCTGTGGGCTTCAAGCATCCACTACGACCAGCCGACGGCGACCCTGTCGAAGGCGCGGGCGACCACACTTCTCGCTGAAGTTCGCCTCGTGCTGGCGAAGGCGCTCGCCGAGGGCGGAACGAGTTTCGATGCGCAGTACCTGAACGTGAATGGCGAGTCCGGGTATTTCTCTCACTCGCTGAACGCGTACGGGCGGCAGGGATCTCCGTGCCCACGCTGCGGACGGATGATTGTGCGCGAGCAGTTCATGAACCGCGGCTCGCACTTCTGTCCACGCTGTCAGCGCGTGCGCTGAGTGTCAGACGGGGAGGTCCTTGCGCCACGCACCCTCGTAGCCGATCGGCACGAAGCCGAGGGCCTCGTTGACTCTCAACATGTGACGGTTCTCCTCCGCGTTGAACGTGATGATCGCGGGATGGCCCGGCCGTTTGCGCTCGAGCTGATCGAGGTTGGCAATCTTCAGCAGCATCCCGAGGGCGTGACCGCGCTGCTCGGGGAGCACGAGCGTGTCTTCCTGCGTGACCGCTCGCTCGGTTTCGGCGGGCACCGCGAGCGTGGTGAATCCGATGAGTCGACCGCTCGGCAGATGTTCGATGGCCGCGGTGAGGTGCGTGCGCCGGCTGAGCAGCTGCCGCTCCTCGTGTTCGACGAGTCGCGTAACGCTCCAGAGGTCTTCCGGTTCATCCAGCCCGGCGGTGGGCTCTTCTGTGCTCATCCGCTGGCGCAGGTTGGCCATATCGATGAGCCACTTTTTGGGCGTGTGGTCTACCCAGGTGTGCAGCGCGAAGTCTGTGCCGCTCCTCTCGATGCTGAGCTCCAGTGTCGTCGTCGTCTCGACCGGCAGAGCCAGTCGACTGCAGCGCTCGACCTGTTCGAGGCGATACCCATTGACGAGCAGAAACTGCACCTCCGGATTTCCGGTCGGCACCGATCCAAACCCGGTCGGCGGGATGATTCGAGGACCCGGCGCATCCGCTGATGCCGTGTACGAGATCGCCTTTCTGACGCCGTCGGTCGCCGCAACGCTGTCGAGTTTGCGTGCGAGGGCGGTACCGATGCCGCGGCGTCGTGCTTCCGGGATCACGTCAACTCGCACCCAGATGGTGCGAGGATCATCGCCCGGTTCACTTTCGTAGCTCGCCGAACCGACGATTCGGCCGCCGGCTCGCGCCACGAACATGCGCGTTGGCACATTCTCCTGGTCGTGCCAGGTCGGCAGGTCTTCCTCTGCCGTCAACGCGAGTTCTCTCGTGCCGTATATCAGTGCTTCGCAGTCGAACCGGATATTGTCCGCGGTCTCGAAGTCGGTCCAACCCGCCGCGCCTACCGCGGTGGGGATTTCGAGCTCGTGGACTTCGATCACGCGATGAGCCAGCCATTCTCGGCCGCGATTCGCGCGGCTTCGCTGGCGTTTCGCGCGCCAGTTTTACCAATCGCCGATGAGAGGTGATTGCGCACGGTGCCCTCGGAGAGGTGCAGCTGCACAGCGACATCCGCCGAATTGCTGCCCTGCCGCAGGGCGATCAACACGTCGGTTTCCCGCGTGCTGAGGGGTGATGGGCCGGCTGCGAGCGACTCGGCGGCGAGCGCCGGATCGACGACTCGGATCCCGGATGCCACGCGGCGTACCGCCTCAGCCAGCTGGCCCGACGGCGTGTCCTTGACCACGAAGCCGGATGCCCCGGCCTCAAGAGCGAGTCGAACGTAGCCAGGTCGCCCGAAGGTTGTGACGATGAGCGCCCGGCAGTGCGGATACTTCGCCTTGAGCTCCCGCGCCGCCCCGATGCCGTCGAGTCCCGGCATCTCGACGTCGAGCAGGGCAACATCAGCCATGGACGCGATCGCGGCCTCGAGTACTTCGTCCCCTCGGCCGACTTGGGCGACGACCTCGAGATCGGGCTCAAGGTTCAGTAGCGACGCGATCGCGCCGCGCACGAGCGCCTGATCGTCAGCGAGGAGGAGCCGGATCACGCGCGACTCTTCTCGATGCTCAGCATGAACCCGCCGTCGACCACGGTGGTCGCGTTGAGCTCCGCGCCCGCTTCGCGAGCGCGTTCGCGGAGCCCGGCCAGCCCGTTTCCGGCGGTTTTGCCGAAGGATGCTGCGATCCCCGGTCCAGGCCCGTCATCCCGTACCCGCATCGCACGTGGTTCGAGTTCGACCCAACATTCCGTTGCGCCGGAGTGCCGGATGACGTTGGTCACGCCCTCGCGCAGCACCCAGCTGAACAACGGGCGAAGGGTGGAGTCGACGATGGAACCGTCTAGGGGCAGGTGTGCGCGGATGCCGGCGGCATCGAGCGCGGTTCGCGCCGCCGAGAGTTCCGAGTCCAGATTCATCTCGCGGTAGGTGGTGACGGCCGCGCGCAGGTCCGCGAGCGCAGTTCTCGCGAGCCGTTCGATATCGCGAATCTCGACGACCGCCTGCTCGGGGTCGAGCTCGACAAGGCGTCCAGCAAGCTCTGACTTCACGGCAACGACCGTGAGGGAGTGCCCGAGTACATCGTGCAGGTCGCGGGCAAGCCGCGCGCGCTCGTCTGCAGCAGCCAGTGCGCCGATCGTCGCCTGCGCGTCCTTGAGCTGTTGGTTGGCGACGATCTGGCGACTGATCGCCATCAGGGACACGAACACAGTGACTGTTACGACGGGCGCGTAGATGACCCCATTCACGAAGTCGGCTCGCCAAGCCACGAACACCTGGACCGCGACGATGGCGAGGGTGAGCAGGATCGAAGGTAGGAAAGGCAGCCAGGTGAAAGCGATCATCGCGACGATGAGCGGCCAGATCCAAATGACGTATGCGCCGATGAAGGGCACGAGCACGATGGTCGCGATCCAATACAGAGTGAGTGCGAGCACTCGAACCCGCACGCTCTCCGGCCAAATGAGCGGCGGGAGCACGATATAGCCGAGGTAGAAGATGCACAACAGCAGGGTCGCGCTGATCTTGAAACCGACTGATCCGGGCAGTGCCCAGACGTAGTAAATCGAGAACGCCTGGTAGGCGAGACCGAAGATCGTGCCCGCGTACCACTGGTACGCGCCGCGATGGAACAACCGCGCCCGGAGTCCGGGTCGCGACCGTTCCGATGCCGCTAGTGCCACGGTCTTCACTGTAACGCTGTGCCTTTAGGCGCGGGCAGAATCCCGCCGGTAGCGCCACGTGATGAGCGCCCCCAGCACGATGGTCCAGGCGGCGAGTACAGCTACCGGTGTCAGCGCGTTTCCGGAGAGACGCGCCCCCATCTGGCCGAGGCGGTTAAGCCAGTATGACGGGGCGACCTGGGCGACGTTGCCCACCCAGCTTGGCAGGATGTCGAGTGGCACCCACAGGCCACCGAGGATCGCGAGCCCAAGGAAGGTGACCATGAAGAGCGGCTGCGCGAATTCGGGCTTAGCGAACTGGGCGATCAAGATCGCAATCAGCGAGAACGGGATGATTCCGAGCCAAAGCCCGAGTCCCGCCATCATCCAGCCCTGCACTGAGAGGTGCGCGTGGAGCACGGTGACCGAGATGAGGATGACCACGATGATCGACAGCAGCCCGACGGCCAGGGCTGCGGCGACCTTCGTGACAAGGTAGCCGATACCGGACAGCGGTGTGATGCGCAACTGGCGGTTCCAGCCGACGGAGCGCTCGTTGACGATCGTGAAGGCCTGGGCGAGGGCCGCCATCATGGCGCCGTAACCGCCCATCTGCACGGTCGTCACGACGATCCACGGCAGGTTCGCAGCGTGATCGTAGAGGGAGCCGTATGTGCCGCCGACGATCAGCAGCATCACGATGGGCACCGCGAAGGTGAAGATGAGTGAGCGAGCGTTGCGAAGTTGGCGGCCCATCTCGAGCCCGAAATAGCGGAGGTTCATTTGCTGCTTCCTTCCGTGAGCGCCATGAAGGCGTCGTCCATGTTGCGGGAAACGATTTCGATGTCTGACACGCTCGGAAACTCGACCATGAGCTGGCGGAGCGTCGCGTCGCTGTCTTCGGTTTGCAGGTAGACGCGGGTGCCCCTGCGTTCGAGATGAACGACCGCCGGCAGGGTTTTCAACTCGTAGTCGTCGCGGGCATCGAGCGCGAAGCTCAGCGTGCGACCGCTCACCACCGACTTGACTTCCGAAGGTGTGCCGTCCGCGATGATTCGGCCGGTGCTCATGATCACGACGCGGTCGGCGAACGTGTCTGCTTCGTCGAGGTAGTGCGTCGCGAACACGACCGTCTTGCCGAGACGCGTGAACTCGCGCATCGACTCCCAGAAACTGTGCCTGGCCGAGACATCCATCGCGGCCGTCGGCTCGTCGAGTATGAGCAGGTCTGGGTTCGACACGACGGCAACCGCGAAGCGTGCGCGCTGCATCTGGCCGCCGGAGAGGCTGGCGATCCGCTGCTTGGCGATGTCTGAGACTCCCGCACGCTCCATCGCCTCCTCGATCGACAGTGGGTGGCGATGCAGGGCGTGGATGAGTGCGACGGACTCGCGCACGGTCGTGGTCGGCAGGAGCGCACCGCCCTGGAGCATGGCGCCGACTCGCCCGGTGACGATGGCATTGCGCGGGCCTTCGCCGAAGAGCTCCGCCGTGCCGTCGGTCGGGCGGGCGAGTCCGAGGAGCAGGTCGATGGTGGTCGATTTGCCCGCGCCGTTCGGCCCGAGCAGCGCGACCACTTCGCCAGGCTGGATGGTGAGATCGATGTCGTCAACGGCGGTGAGGTCGCCGAACTTCTTCGTGAGGCCGGTGAGCCGGATGGCTGGTGTTGAGGTCATACCTAGATGCTCGCGTTTTCGAGCCGCGCTCACCCATAGCTCCCCTCACGACTTCGCCGTGACAAATGTCACGACGTCCTCGTCGTGTGTTGTTTGCGCATAACTCAGGCAGGATTTCTCACGCGAGCGAACTGCCTAGGGAATGCCCTGACGTCAACGGCCGACGCCGAATTCTGCCTGAGTTATGCGCGCACCACCTTCCGTAACTCATGCGATTTGTGCGCCGAACCCCCCGACTTGCTGCGAACGCGGAGTCCCCACCACTAAACGCATGAGTTACGGAAGCCACTGACTTCGGTGACTCCCGGAGCCGGTCGCGGGAAGCGCGGCGCAGCAACACGGAGGGCGCCAAGCGTTCCGGTACCGTAGACCCAGACAACGGCCGAGTCTGAGAGGGGCGTCGTGTATCTGAAGAGCCTGACGCTCAAGGGCTTCAAGTCGTTTGCGACGTCGACCACGTTTGCCTTCGAGCCGGGCGTCACGTGCGTTGTCGGCCCCAACGGCTCCGGAAAGAGCAACGTCGTCGACGCGCTCGCATGGGTCATGGGGGAGCAGGGCGCCAAGACCCTGCGCGGCGGCAAGATGGAAGACGTCATCTTCGCCGGCACGGCGACCAAGGGTCCGCTCGGTCGTGCTGAAGTCCTTCTGACCATCGACAATTCGGATGGCGCGCTGCCGATCGAATACTCCGAGGTGACGATCAGTCGCACGCTGTTCCGCAACGGCGGCAGCGAGTACGCGATCAACGGCGAGAGCTGCCGGCTTCTGGACGTGCAAGAGCTTTTGAGCGACTCCGGCCT
>DASXNG010000125.1:0-7251 GCA_036495225.1 Galbitalea sp. | reverse complement strand
GCCCCAGAAGATCACGGTGGCGATCACCCCGGCGGTGAGTGGGACCCAGAACGCGACGCGACGCTTCACCATCAGCAGGATCGAAACGCCGAGCGCCGCGGCAAAAAGAACGACGTGGCTGATGTCGATGAACGCCGCGAGCGCGCCGAAATTCGAGCTCTGGTGATACGTCACCCCGTACTGCTGGTACGCGCTCGCCAGGGATTGCGGCAGCACCGACGTAACACCGAGGGTCATCACCGTCACGAGGAGACCGATCGTCAAAAGGATGCTCGTGACCACGACATCCGCTGTTCGCACTTTTCTCGCCGTCTGCGGCGTCGCGTAGTAGGCGACAGGCTGACCGTTCGGAGCGATCTCCCCGTACTGCGGCTGGGTCGTCGGCGCGAGCTCGCCGTAACGCGGCTGGGCGGGCTGAACGGGGGGAGCGGGCGGCAGCTCGGTCGGATCGGGCGATTGCCATGGTGACGTCATGGCCTCACTTTAATCCACATCCGCGCATCCGAGCCGCACGGGCTGGCGGCGCAAACGCCACCTCTAAACTTGAACACTGAACTACAAGGAGAAACATGACAGAGCGCGTAGTCCTCGCCTATTCCGGCGGACTCGACACCTCGGTTGGCATCGGCTGGCTGAAGGATGCGACGGGTAAGGATGTCGTCGCCCTCGCCGTCGACGTCGGCCAGGGCGGCGAAGACATGGAAGACATCCGGCAGCGCGCGCTCGACTGCGGTGCGGTCGAGGCGGTCGTCGTCGACGCGAAGGACGAGTTCGCGGCCGACTACCTGATGCCCGCCCTGAAGGCAAACGCGCTGTACCAGAAGCGCTACCCTCTCGTCTCTGCGCTCAGTCGTCCGGTCATCGCGAAGCACCTCGCCCGAGTCGCCAGGGAGCTCGGCGCGGGCTCGGTCGCCCACGGCTGCACGGGCAAGGGCAACGACCAGGTGCGTTTCGAGGCAGCGGTTGCGGCTCTCGCACCTGAGCTCACGAGCATTGCGCCGGTTCGCGACCTCGCGCTCACTCGTGACAAGGCCATCGTCTACGCGCAAGAGCACGACCTGCCGATCCGCCAGAGCGCCAAGAACCCCTATTCGATCGACAAGAACGTCTGGGGACGAGCGGTTGAGACCGGCTTCCTCGAGGATCCGTGGAACGCCCCCATCGAGGACCTCTACGAGTACACGCAGGATCCCGCCGCCGACCGCGAAGCCGACGAGATCACCATCACGTTCACTGCCGGTATCCCGACGGCGATTGATGGCGTTGCGTACTCGCCGCTCAAGATCGTCGAAATAATGAATGCCCTCGCGGGCAAGCATGGCGTTGGTCGCATCGACGTCGTAGAGGATCGTCTCGTCGGCATCAAGAGCCGTGAGGTGTACGAGGCGCCCGGCGCGATCGCTCTGATCGCCGCACACGAGGAGCTCGAGAGCCTGACGCTCGAGCGCGACCTTGGCCGCTACAAGCGCGGCGTAGAGGCGGAGTGGGCGAACCTCGTCTACGACGGACTCTGGTACTCCGGGCTGAAACGGGCGCTGGATGTCTTCATCAACGACACGCAGAAATACGTGTCCGGGGAGATTCGCCTGAAGCTCGAGGGCGGTCGCGCGGTAGTGACTGGTCGCAAGAGCGAGCAGAGCCTGTACGACTTCAGCCTCGCGACCTACGACACCGGTGACACGTTCGACCAGTCGCTCTCGAAGGGTTTCATCGAGATCTGGTCCATGCCGTCCAAGATCTCAGCGCGCAGAGACCTGAAGTAGCCGGGGATTGAGCGAGCGCGGCGACGCCCGTACTGAGCTTGTCGAAGTATCGAAATCTGAGGTTTGACTATGTCGAGATCGAGTGACGAGGGCACATCCGGTGCCCTCTGGGGCGCCCGTTTCGCCGACGGCCCATCGCCGGAGCTCGCAGCCCTCAGCCGTTCGACCCAGTTCGACTGGCAGCTCTACCCTTACGACATCGCGGGCTCCAAGGCGCACGCGAAGGCCCTCGCGAAGGCGGGTTACCTCACCGAGGATGAACTGGTGCGGATGCTCGTCGCGCTCACCGAGCTGCAGGCGAGTATCGAGTCGGGCGAGTTCGGTCCGCTCGACACCGACGAGGACGTGCACTTCGCGCTCGAGCGCGGGCTCGTGGAACTCGCGGGCGCCGAGCTCGGGGGCAAGCTCCGCGCTGGCAGGAGTCGCAACGACCAGATCGCCACGCTCGTCCGGCTGTACCTGCTCGATCACGCGACGCGCATCTCGAAGCTGGTCGTCGACCTCATCGATGCGATTGCGGCCCAGGCCGACGCCGCGGGCGACGCTCCGATGCCTGGCCGTACCCATATGCAACACGCGCAGCCGATTCTTCTGGCGCACCACCTGCTCGCGTATGCGTGGCCGCTGGTTCGCGGGCTCGAGCGGCTGCGTGATTGGCGGGTTCGGGCATCCTTTTCGCCCTATGGAGCCGGCGCGCTCGGCGGCAACGGATTCGGTCTGGACGTCGACCTGGTCGCCGCGGAACTTGGGCTCAGCGGTCCGAGCGAAAACTCGCTCGATGCCACAGCCAGCCGGGATGTCGTGGCCGAGTTCGCGTTCATCGCGGCGCAGCTCGGCATTGATCTGTCGAGGTTCTCGGAGGACATCATCGTCTGGGCGACGAGGGAGTTCGATTTCGTCAAACTCCACGACGCCTATTCGACCGGGTCGTCGATCATGCCGCAGAAGAAGAACCCAGACATCGCGGAGTTGGCTCGCGGCAAGTCCGGACGGCTCATCGGCAACCTCACAGGTCTGCTCGCAACGCTCAAGGGGCTCCCGCTCGCCTACGATCGCGACCTCCAGGAAGACAAGGAGCCGGTCTTCGATTCCGTTGCGACGCTCGAGGTGCTCCTGCCGGCGTTCACCGGCATGGTCGCTACGCTCGAATTCAACAAGGCGAGGATGGCCGAGCTTGCCCCTGCGGGATTCGCGCTGGCAACGGATGTCGCGGACTGGCTCGTTCGCCAGGGTGTCCCCTTCCGCGAGGCTCACGAAATCAGCGGCGAGCTGGTTCGATTCTGTGAGGAGCAGGGCCTCGAACTACATGAGCCGAGCGACGCGCAGTTCGCGGCGATTTCGCCTGCGCTCGGTGCGGGCGTTCGCGAGTCGCTTACTGTTGAGGGATCCCTGAACGCTCGGTCCAGTCCGGGCGGCACCGCTCCAGCGCGGGTGAGGGAACAGCTGTCAGCGCTCACGTCCCGAGTGCGCGAATTGGAGAAGGCCCAGATATGACCCTGCAAAAGGACCAGCCCAAGCCCAAAGAGACTCGCACGCAGAAGATCGTGAAGTGGTCGGTCATCGGCGTCGCGGCGGCGCTCGTGATTGCCGCGATCATCATCGGGATTTCGTTCCACGTCAACATCTTCTGACTTCTGATCGCGGCGGTTGATCGCAGTGTTTGACCGCGGCCTGCTCGAGCGGCCATCCGTCGAGGTCGCGCCGCTGTTGCTCGGCGCAATCGTCACCGGCCGCGGCGTGAGCGTTCGGCTGACGGAGGTCGAGGCGTACCTCGGCGACGTCGATCCCGGCTCCCACGCGTATCGTGGCGAGACGAACCGCAACCGGGTCATGTTCGGCGAACCCGGGCACCTCTACACGTACTTCACCTACGGCATGCACGTCTGCGCAAACGTGGTCTGCTCGCCCGTGGGAACCGCGACCGCCGTGCTGCTGCGTGCAGGCGAGGTCGTCGACGGAATCGACCTCGCGCGAGAACGCAGAACCACCAGCAGGATTGATGCCGATCTCGCGCGCGGTCCCGCGCGCCTGGTGGTTGCGCTCGGCATCGAGCTTGGCGACAACGGACTCGATCTCGAGTCCGGGGACGTGACACTCGCACTCGCGGGGGAGCGAGCACCATTCGAGCAGGGGCCGCGCACCGGGGTCTCCGGTGCGGGTGGCACCGCCGACTTCCCCTGGCGGTTCTGGATCCCGGGCGACCCTACCGTCTCGCCGTACAAGGCCAGTGCACCGAAGCGTCGGGCGCCGTCGGCTACCCTGTAGAGCGTGCCAGCAGCAGCATCCGGAGCGCTCGAATCGCAGAGCAATGACGCGACATTCCCCGACCTGTGGTCCGAACTGGAGTGGCGCGGTCTCGTGCACGTGTCGACCAACGTGGACGAGTTGAGGGAGCTCCTGGCTGGTGCGCCGATCACCTACTACTGCGGATTCGACCCGACCGCGCCGAGCCTCCATCTTGGCAACCTGGTGCAGCTGTTACTCATGCGCAGGCTCCAGCTCGCTGGGCATAAGCCGCTTGGTTTGGTCGGTGGATCGACGGGACTGATCGGTGACCCGAGACCGACGGCGGAACGCACGCTCAACGACCGTGAGACCGTCGCTGAGTGGGTGGGGTACCTCGAAGCGCAGGTGAGCCGGTTCCTGAGTTTTGAAGGGGACAACGCGGCGAGGCTGGTCAACAACCTCGACTGGACGGCACCCATGTCGGCCATCGACTTCCTGCGCGACATCGGTAAGCACTACCGAGTCGGCACGATGCTCAAAAAGGATGCCGTGAGCACCCGGCTGAACTCGGACGAGGGCATCAGCTACACCGAGTTCAGCTACCAGATCCTTCAGGGGCTCGACTTCCGACAGTTGTACCTCGACTACGGCTGCATTCTTCAGACGGGCGGATCAGACCAGTGGGGCAACCTCACGAGCGGCGTCGACCTGATCAAACGCTCGGAGGGGGCGACGGTGCACGCCATCGGTACTCCGCTGATCACGAATTCCGACGGGCGTAAATTCGGCAAGAGCGAAGGCAACGCCATCTGGCTCGACCCGGAGTTGACGAGCCCATACGCGATGTATCAGTTCTGGCTCAACACCGACGACGCGGATGTCATCGATCGACTGAAGGTGTTCACCTTCCTTTCCCGCGACCGCATCGGTGAACTCGCCGTGGCGGTCGAAACCGAAGCCTACAAACGCGAGGCACAACGGGTGCTGGCGGCGGAAGTGACATCCCTCGTTCATGGTCGTGCCGCGGTCGAAGTATCCATCGCAGCGGCCGAGGCACTGTTCGGCCAGGGCGACCTCACCGCGCTCGACGCCGGAACGCTTGCGAGCGCCATCGCGGAACTACCGGTCGCAGATGCCGGGGCAGACACCACCATCATTCAACTTCTCGTAGACACCGGGCTCGTCACGAGCCTTGCAGAGGCACGGCGTGCAATCGGCCAGGGTGGCGTGTATCTGAACAACATCAAAGTCGAGGATGAAGCCCAGGCGATCGGAGCTGATTTCCTGCCGGGCGGGTATGCGGTCCTGCGCCGCGGCAAGAAGACTCTCGCAGGCATTCGAAATTCGTCAGGAGTTGTAACATCCTCGTGATCTGACGACGGTAGCGTTTGCTCAGGAATCACATTCTGAGGGGATGTCAGTGAGCGACGAAACCAATGTTGGAACCCCAACACCTGATGGTGCACCACAGTCCAACGCGCCACAGCCGACCGGGGGTTTCGACTGGCTTCTCGAGTCGCACCAGCAGTCATCCGTGCCACTGGCGCCCGACGAAGACGTCCGACCGGTGACAGCTCCCGCAGCCATCGCGTTCCCGATTCCGGAGCCGTTCGTGGGGTCGTTGTCATCCTCCACGGCGGAGCCGGCTACGCCTGCGCCAGTGGCGGTGCTGATTGGCCCCGAGCCGGGCAGTGCCGCGACAACCACGGCCGCGTCGAACACGCCGGCGACGACCACGGCGGCGACAACACTTGCCCTGACCAGGCGTGTCCAACAACGCCGAGCACGAACGTCGCCTCTGGACTGGGCGGCGTTCGTACTCGCGATCCTGGTCGCGCCGCTCGGTCTGCTCGCAGGCATCGCGGCGGTACTGCTGGGTACCAGGAACAACGGGTTCGCCTCCGGAATCGCCAAGGCCGCGATCGCAATCGGCGCGGTGCTGACCCTCGTGCTCGGTGTCGGAGGCATCGGTCTGACCAACCTCGCACAGCGGCAGGCTGCGCACGACGCGGTCGTCGCCAGCTCGGCGAAGTGGTGCGCGCAACTGAAATCCAATCCGGCGACGCTGTCGAGCAGCACGTTTGGCTGGCCACCGCAGGGATCGACGATCCCGGCATCCATCACGGCCATGGGGACCTACGAGAACTACTGGGTCGCTCTCGCGAAGATCGCCCCGGCCGGCATCCTTGCGGACACGCAGCAGGTGGCTACGAGTGCGAAGTCGATCGTCGACAGCGTTCAGTCGACCCAGGTGCTGGATGACGCGAACGACGTTTCCGCGATGCAATCGGTGGTCGCAGCATCCGGCATTCCTGCCTGGGTGAACGAGTACTGCAAGTAGAAAGTGGGCGCGACACGCCCGGGATGTGGCTTAGTTTGCTCACCCCCCGCATCTTCCGTAAAGTAATCACTCGTCACCCCAAAGGTGCGGAAACGCAGTCGCTAACGCGAAGCTTTCCGGCCTCAAGAGGGACCAAATCCTTATCCTCGGTTCCACCGAAAATGCCTCGTGCATAGCGTGTCGGAATCTGCGGGAATAGGATGAAAGACCCAGCACGGACTCCCGTTCAGCAGGTCGCGTCGAGAACCTCGGTTCCCGGCGCGTCGGTTTGACACGCGGCCCCGTGATGGTAGGTTAGAGCAGTTGCCCTAAATTCAAGCCGCGAGGTGAGATATAGGCGCGCCCGATCCTTGAGAACTCAACAGCGTGCACAATGTCAAATGCCAAAAACCCGTAGTGGTGTAGGTAGTTTCTAGCTACTGACCCACGACGGATTCCTTTGGAATAGATATAAACAAAACAAGCAAGTCAGTAATGATTTGTTCTTGTCAGTTTCAAACTTGCAACCTTGTCCGCCCATTCCGGTGGCAGGTTGCACTAGATGTGACGCCAGGCTTGCCCGGTTAGTCAATCAAACATTTACGGAGAGTTTGATCCTGGCTCAGGATGAACGCTGGCGGCGTGCTTAACACATGCAAGTCGAACGGTGAAAGAGGAGCTTGCTCCTCTGGATCAGTGGCGAACGGGTGAGTAACACGTGAGTAACCTGCCCTTGACTCTGGGATAAGCGTTGGAAACGACGTCTAATACCGGATACGACCTCCGAAGGCATCTTCTGGAGGTGGAAAGAATTTCGGTCAAGGATGGACTCGCGGCCTATCAGCTAGTTGGTGAGGTAATGGCCCACCAAGGCGACGACGGGTAGCCGGCCTGAGAGGGTGACCGGCCACACTGGGACTGAGACACGGCCCAGACTCCTAC
>DASXNG010000124.1:0-3080 GCA_036495225.1 Galbitalea sp. | reverse complement strand
CGTGTCTGCTTGCCACGATAGCTGGCGGCGCGCGGGCCGACTTTCCCCAAATCGACCTTCGTTCGCGCAGGAAGGTCGATTTGGGGAAAGTCGGGGGCGGATGCGCGGCGTTTGTGCTGCGATGTGGGGAGGAGGCTACATGCGGCCACGCTGACGTCGTTCGGCTCTCCAGCCGTTCGCTTGGAGAGCAACCGTGGTGCGACGAACTGCATCATCCGGATCCCGGAACAGCGAACGTTTGCGCACCTTCACGACCCTGAATCCTGCGTCGATGAAGTCCTCGAGCCTCGTCATGTCCTTGTCGTATTGAACGCTGTCAGTTCGATGTTGGTCGCCGTCATACTCGACGACTGTGCGCCATTCGGGCCACACGAGATCGGCGCGTCCAATCCATTTGCCCGCGGCGTCCATGACATCGGAATTCACGAGTGGTTCAGGCAACCCCGCACGAAGTAACAGCAAGCGCAGGAGAGTCTCGGGGCGAGACTCAGCACCTGGGCGCACCAGGCGCAGAGCCCGTGCCGCCTTGACGGCGCCCCGTCCGTGGAAGTACGCGAGTCGATGCGTCAGCTGGTCGAGTGTCGCGTACGGCCGAAGATCCAGGGGATCCAACTGGTGGGGCGTCAGTATGAGGTGGTCTCCAGCCGCAATTAGTTCATCCAGTGGTAGGTAACGCGCCAGCGCGAACCAGGTCGAGACCGGGTCGGTGACCGGAAGTCCATGGCGAACGACCGTGCCGATTCGAACGTCCGATGCTTGGTGCCCAACGATTCCAGGATGTCGCGGTGCGTTGTTTGGCGCTCGCTCAGAGACGTGCAGTGCGGCGTCGTCTCGCGCGCGGCCAGGCAGCGGGCATCCCCAGAGTCGGCCAGCGGTTCCGTGGGAGAAGAATCGCGTGGGCCCCAGCAGCGGCGCGAATTCCGCGCAGCGCCGCAGGGTCTCGGCCAGATCCTGATCTGTGCGATTCTCTGCCGCGATTTGGAGCCGATGACGAGCTCCGAAGTACGGACGGGCCATGTCAGCGCCGCGCAGACGTCCTTCTCCGATGCCTACGGCTCGTGCGTCCGCGTAGGCGAAGGGCTTCCTTTGAAACTGCGGAGGGAGATGCACGCGCTCAGACATCCACTCATGCTGTACTTGCGCGACCCTCTCGGTCCTTGAGCATCCACAGGTCGCGCGCCGCCTGGCGTCGACTTTCCCGAAATCGACCTTCCCGCGCCAACGAAGGTCGATTTGGGGAAAGTCGACGCACCCAACGAGATACGAGTGTGAGCGGGAGCGGGGCCAGCTACGCGGTGGCTGCCGCGGCGAGCAGGGCACCGACCGAAGCGAAGTCGTCCCGCACCTGACCAACAGTGACGCGGATGAACTGTCCGCCGGGTGACGAGAGGAAGGGCGTGCCAGCAGCAACCCGGATGCCCGCTGCCGCGAGTTGCACGACCGCATCGCGCTCGTCCTGCACGGGCAGCCACAGGTTGATGCCATCGGCGATTCGCACGTCCCACCCCTGTGCGCGCAGTGCTGACGCGATTGCGACCTGGCGCTCGTGGTAGGTGTCCCGAGCATGGGCGACCTGCCCAACCGTGACGTCATCGGTGAGGAGGTCGTACAGGATGGTCTGCAGCATCCGAGACGTCCATCCGGGGCCCAGTATGCGTCGCGCGATGAGCTTGTCCATGAAGTTCTTCGGGCCGCCGACAGCCGCGATGCGCAAGTCCGGGCCGTGCGACTTCGAAAAGCTGCGGATGTGCACGACGCGGTCTGGCAGATACGCGCCGAGGCTGACATCCTCGCTCGATGAGATCTCCCCGGAGTGGTCATCCTCGATGACCAGCGTGTGCTCGGCATTGCGTGAGTTGCGAACAACCCGCGCAAGCTCGCGTGCGCGCTCCTGCGTCATCGATACGCCGGACGGATTCTGCGTGCGCGGCTGCAGCACGATCGCGGCAGGGCCGCGGTGTAAAGCTTCGGCGAGCGCGTCCGGGCGCATGCCCTGGTCATCGAGCTCAACTGGCAGACGCTCGATGCCGTAGTGCTCGAGGAGGTCGAAAACGGGCGGAAATCCCGGATTCTCGACAACGACCCTGTCTCCGAACTTCAGCAGCAGATCCAGGACGCGGGAGATCGCATCCATCGCTCCGTCGACGATCGTGAGAGTGCCGGGCGGGAACGGCCAGGACCCCTGGAGAAATGTTCCGAGCTCGGGGATGACTGGCTCATCGAAATAGTTGAGCGTTGCCGCGCGGCTTGACACGCGAGTGAGCGCCGGCGCGAGATCGGGCAGGAGCAGGGGATCGGGGGTGCCGGTCGAAAGGTCGAGCCGGGCATCCGGCAGTTCGGTGAGGTTGCGTGTTCTGGGCGGGAGCCATGTCGTTCGCTCTGCTCGCACGAACGAACCGCTACGGCCCCGCGAAACGATCAGCCCGACGCGCGCGAGTGCCTGCCAAGCGTGGCTGACGGTCGCGGGACTCACGCCGAGGTCGGCGGCCAGCTCACGAACGGTCGGCAGTCGGTCGCCCGGAGCAAGATCGCCAGAACTGATGAGACGCGCGATTGTGCCAGCGATCCCACTCGGACTTGGATCTTCGACCGCAAAAGCTACCGACTTCATTCGATTCCCTCTAGTTTTACGATCAGGTCAGGAGCGAGAAATACAGGCGAAATGTTTAGGTCGAATAATAACAAAAAGCTAGTCGGAGGTAACTGATGACCGTAGTACGTGCAGCAATCACCCAAACGACGTGGACAGGCGACAAAGCATCCATGCTGGACAAGCACGAGCAGTTCGCTCGGGATGCCGCCGCCGATGGCGCACAGGTCGTCTGCTTCCAGGAGCTTTTCTACGGTCCGTACTTCGGCATCACCGAGGACAAGAAGTACTACCGCTATGCGGAGCCCGCCGATGGCCCGATCGTCCAGCGCTTCGCGGCGCTCGCGAAGGAGCTGGGCATCGTCATGATCCTTCCCATCTACGAGGAGGACATCACCGGGGTGTACTACAACACGGCTGTCATCGTCGAGGCGGACGGCACGATCCTCGGCAAGTACCGCAAGCACCACATCCCGAACCTCGACAAGTT
>DASXNG010000123.1:0-13812 GCA_036495225.1 Galbitalea sp. | reverse complement strand
GCCGTAGTGCGAGGGGTGCACGTCGCGCACCTCGACACCTGCGCGCTCACGCGACAGACCACCCGGGCCGAGCGCGCTGAGGCGGCGCTTGTGGGTCAGACCCGCGAGCGGGTTGTTCTGGTCCATGAACTGCGACAGCTGGGACGTTCCGAAGAACTCCTTGATCGCGGCGACGACGGGACGCACGTTGATGAGCGTCTGCGGCGTAATGGCCTCGATGTCCTGCGTGGTCATGCGCTCGCGAACGACGCGCTCCATGCGGGACAGACCCGTGCGAACCTGGTTCTGGATGAGCTCACCCACGGCGCGGATACGACGGTTACCGAAGTGGTCGATGTCGTCGACATCCAGACGAACGTCAACCTTCTTGCCATCGCGGATTCCCTTGATAGTCGCGAAGCCGTTGTCGTGAAGAGTGACATCCGCCGACGTGGTGTCGTGCAGTGCAACCAGGTACTGGATGGTCGCGAGGATGTCTTCAACAGTCAGCACCGAACTGGTGAGCGGAGCGTCGATACCGAGCTTGCGGTTGATCTTGTAGCGACCAACCTTCGCCAGGTCGTAGCGCTTGCCGTTGAAGTAGAAGTTGTCGAGGAGCGCGCGCGCGGCCTCGGCAGCAACCTGCTCGCCCGGACGGAGCTTGCGGTAGATGTCCTTGAGCGCCTCTTCCTTCGTAAGGATCGTGTCCTTCTCGAGGGTGAGTGCGATCGACGGGAAGCCCTTGAACTCCTCGAGGATCTGCTCGCTGGTGAGCCCGAGCGCCTTCAGGAAGACGGTGACTGACTGCTTGCGCTTGCGGTCGATGCGAACGCCGACCTGGTCGCGCTTGTCGATCTCGAACTCGAGCCATGCACCACGGCTCGGGATGATGCGAGCCGAGTAGATGTCCTTGTCAGACAGCTTCTCGGGGATGCGGTCGAAGTAGACACCGGGCGAACGCACGAGCTGCGAAACGACGACGCGCTCCGTGCCGTTGATGATGAACGTGCCCTTCTCTGTCATGAGAGGGAAGTCGCCCATGAACACCGTCTGGGTCTTGATCTCACCCGTGAGGTGGTTCATGAACTCTGCGTTCACATAGAGAGGAGCAGCGAAAGTCTTGCCGCGCTCCTTGCACTCGTCGATCGAGTACTTGGGCTCTTCGAGTTCAGGTCCCGTAAAGGAGAGCTGCATGGTCTCGCCGAGGTCCTCGATGGGCGAGATCTCCTCGAAGATCTCATCGAGGCCGCTCTGCGAAGGCAGGTCGGTGCGGCCTTGGGCCTCACCTTCCGCGACACGCTGCTTCCAAATGTCGTTACCGACGAGCCAGTCAAAGCTCTCGGTCTGCAATGCAAGCAGATCGGGAACAGTGAGAGTATCGGTAATCTTTGCGAACGAGAGCCGCGAAGCTGAGCGGCCGTTCTTGGGGGACTTGTTGGTGGTTGCGTTTTTCGCAGCAGCCAAGGAAATAACCTCCGTGGGCCATCAAGGGCCATAACTGTCGGTAAATAAGAGGAACTGCCCACCAGATCCCATACTCAGGTGTTTCTCCTGAAGGGAAGACCCCGCCGCTATACTCGGGGCGCGCCAGCCGTCCACAATATGACGGCAAAGTTTGACTGGGAGCGCAAAGAACAACTATAGGACGAAACTGTTCACAGTTGCAACATATTCCTTGACCGATTTCGAAAATTGGGCTATAAGCGCAATCTGATCGATCTACTGGTCCAGTTTTCGGTGGTTGAGTCGGCTCCTATTCGTTGGTTGAGTAGCGCCGCGCAGCGACGCGTATCGAAACCGTACTTGAGCGTCCCGAAAACCAAAAAGCGGCATGGACTGTGCCCGTTCAGCCCCCTTTTCGGCACATTTGGCCGTTTCGCGCACCGATTCTTGGTGACTTGCCCACTTCTGCTGAGTTCAGCCGACGCTACTCAGCAGAAGTGGGCAACTCACGCCACAAACGGGGTGGTTGAGCGCGAAATCGACTCGGGAACGACCAAATTTGTGCGAAACCGGGCCAAAGGCGGATCAGTCCATGCCGCTTTTCGGTTTTCGGGACGCTCAAGTACGGTTTCGATACGCGTCGCTGCGCGGCGCTACTCAACCAACGAAATGAGGGCGTACTCAAGCCACTACTCCCCCGGCACCACCGGCACCGCGGTTGCTTCCGGGTCGCCATCCGGGTCCCACGGGATCGGCATCCCGATCGGGTTCGGGTAGGGGAAGAGCCCGGCGACCGCGGCCGCGATGGGGACCAGGAGTCTGGCGACATCCAGCAGTTCGGCATCGGAGAGGTGCGCCCACGGACCGCGCGCCAGCCGGTTGGTCTGCCGCTCCGCCTCGGCGAGCGCGTCCGAACCGGCATGCGTAATCCGCCGCTCGGAGTCCAGATACCCGCGACTGACCTGCGCGGAGACCGCGGCCGCCCATTCGTCATCGGTCCAGCCACGCGCCTTCTGCATGGATGTCGCGTCCAGGTCCACCCCGCTTCGGAGCACCAGCGTCGTGATGCCCGCGATGTCGAGCCCGACCAGCGCGAGCACGTGCCCGTCGCCGCGGTGCTCACGGAGGGTTCCGGCCGCCTGCCAGAGCCGACGGTAGGGGTGATCCGAAACGGGAAGCGCCGCGTTGGCCGCAGCGAGAGGCCGGCCAATCGTGTCAACGCGAGCGGAGACCGCGGCCAGCGCGTCTGCCGCGCGGGCGACTGCGGCCTCGTCGTCGAACAGGTCGCGCAGCGTCGTCGCAGCACCAGCGGCTCGGGCCTCGAGCACCCGATCGGGTGAAGCGACGGCCCACGCAGCCGGCAGCGCACGCTCGACCAGCACCGGGGCGAAGCCGCTGAACATCGCCGTCACTGGCGCACCCTGCACGGCGCCGAGCGGAGCAGACCTCCCGGCGAAATAGCCGTCCCAGTACCGCGGCAGGCCGATGTCGGCAAACGCCGCTCGAGCCTGCGGCGAGAAGTACGTGACCGCGTGAACTGGTTCGAAGAGGGTCCAGATCGCTCTGACGAGGTGGTCTCGGGTTGCCATCCCTCGAGCCTACGAGCGCGAGTGCACCAGTGCGATCGCTTGCGCGCGGTCGCGCACGCCGAGCTTCGCGAAGATTGCGTTGATGTGAGTCTTGACGGTCGCAACGCTGACGAACAGGCGGCCGGCGATCTCGGTGTTCGAGAGCCCCTCGCCGACCAGACCTAGCACTTCATCCTCGCGCGGCGTGAGCGTGAACTGCTCGGCGAGAGTCCTCCCGAGGGGCGCGACGGAGTTTGCCGCGAAGAGCTTTCCGCCGATGTCGCCCCCGAGTGTCGTGTGCCCCTGCGCAACCGCACGCACCGCACCCGCGACCTCGGCGCGATCCGCGTCCTTCGTCAGGTAGCCCTTTGCTCCCGCCCGAAGGGTGTCGAGCACAGACGCATCGTCGGCGAAGGTTGTCAGGATCAGAATGCCGACTCCTGGATGCGCCGCCACGATCTGTCTCGTGGCGTCAAGGCCGGAGAGCACAGGCATCCGCAGGTCCATCAGGACGACGTCCGGCAAGAGTTCGTCGACCAACTCGACGCCGGCAGCCCCGTCCCCCGCTTCGCCGATCACCTCGATGTCGGGCAGCAGCGAAAGCACGGTGACGAGGCCCTCCCGCACGATCGCCTGATCGTCGACGACGATCACGCGGATGATGTCGCTCATGCCGGAAACCCGGACAGAGCCGCGGTCGCTTCGACCACGAACGAGTCGCGGTCGAAGCGGGCGTCCGCTCGACCCCCTGGAAGTGCCGCGAATCTCTCCCGCATTCCCACGAGCCCGTGCCCTGAGCTCGAGGGCGCGTGAGCCGCCGCCCGATTCTCGATGCGCACAGTGACATCCTGCTGGGTCCATGTCAGTCGCACGTGCACTACCGCTCCAGGCGCATGCTTTCTAGCGTTCGTGAGCCCCTCCTGCGCGGCCCGTCGCAGCGCAGAGTCGACCGCTTCGGAAATCTCGGCGCGAGTCCCCGTCTCGCGAAAATCGACGATGCCGCCGAGCGAGCGGTGGGTGTCGAAGAGCACGGTCAGTTCGTCCACCAGGGTCTCGCCTGCCACGGTCGCACTGGCGTCTGGAGGCGGTTCGCGAAGCGCAGCAACCGCCCGTCTCGCCTCACTCAGTCCCTCAGCCGCCAGCGTTCGTGCATCTCGCACCCGCGCAGTGGCCGCGTCGACTTCCCCGCTCTCGAGCAGGGCGTCGACCGCATCCAGCTGGATCACCAATCCGCCGAGACTGTGTGCGAGCACATCGTGGATGTCGTGAGCGATGTGCTGCCTTGCGGCGAGAACATCCGCCCGCGCCTGCTCCTCGACCAACTCGTTTGCTCGGCGCTGTGCGAGCAATGTCTGTCGTCGGCTCTCGCCGCCAAGAAACGCGACGACAATGCCGGCCTCCATGGCGACTAGCCCGAAATCGGAAATCGGCGAAATGAAATTGCCGACGAGAACGACGAGCATGCACCCGATTCCGAGTGCGATGCCGCGGTACACCGACTGCCGAATATCACGCGTCTGCCACAGCACGCCCACGGCGGCGGGTGCGACGCCGACCCCCTGCGTCGCAGCCGCGGCGATGCCGCCGAGCAGAACCATCAGGCAGACGCACACTGTCGTCACCACCACGAAGCGTGATGGCAAGAAGACGACTACCAGCCAGACCGCGTTCGCTCCCAGCACGCACCAGAACGCCCACGCCGGGATGTCTCCGCGGGAGTACTGGGCGACGACGCTCCACGTGACGATCGCGAGCCCGAAGAGACTCAGGGTCCGGCGGAACAGACTCCGGTCGGTCAGGAACGCGTCGATCATCTGACAATCATGCGGCGATGAGGCTCGTAGTCTGCAACCGGCGGAGCATGACGAACCCGCGAGCCAGCCGGTTTGCGGCCAGCAGAATCAGGATGAGGCCTGTCGCCGAGATCAGCGCGGAGTGGTCGATTCCCCTCGCGCCGAATTCGACTCCGACTCGCACCGCGATCACAAGCACCCACAGCACCGCGCCCCAGACCCCGGTCTTCGACTCGATGACCGTAATCGACGGGTCGAATGATGCTGTCGGGTTCGATCTGGTCACGACATCGCTCTGGCGTTGCGGACGTGTACGGAAATGGGCCATGAAGCCCATGGCGGCTCCGACGCCGAGCGACAACACGAGTTCTCCAGCGACGATCAGAGCGTCAATGCCGGTGACCGTAGTGACGCCCTTCACCTGGGTGAGTTCGAACACGCCGATGATGGCGAAGATCACGGGCATCCGGAACACGCGTGACGGCGTGACCAGCTGCCAGGTCATCTGTCGGTAGATGACCCATGCCAGGACAGCGATGGCGAGAACGCTGTAGATGACTGTTTGGTATGGCATCTGTCATTTCTCCTTCGTGAAGCCTGATTAGAGCTTCGCGGGAACAGACGGGCCGAACCACCGCCCCTGGGTGGAGAGCGGGTGGAGATTAAGCCAGTGCGGCGCGCGCCGCCTCCCACTGGTGCCAGTGGTTGGTCAGCGCCATGTTGAGCACGGCGAGCCCGGCAAAGATCGCTGCGAGCGCTGGAGCGCCAACGGCCCAGATGGCCAGCGTGGCGGAGCCGAAGACGAGCAGTTCAACGCCCGAGCGAACCAGCGTCGGCAGCGGGAAGCGGGCACGAGGTGCGACGAACAGTCCCCAGACCGTGGCGGCTGCGATCGGCGCAGCGATTGCAAGAACGAGTTGCAGCGCGATGCCGTTCGCTGTGTTGAAGCCCCACACGGCGAGCGCTGCGAGCGCGCTCAGTTCGAGCAGAAACCTGCCGACGCTGTTCGTAACCCGAAGTGGTGATCCGAATGCTGTCGAGGTGTCCTTCGTCATGTGGCTAATGTACTTAGCTTTATGGCTATCGTCAATAGCTAAACAAACACACACCAAACTGCGGAATGATCGAAGCGTGGCCACCTATCCGCAAGCAAAGCTGAAGTCGAGCGGATACACCGCGGTCATCGAGCCCGATCGCTGGGTTCCCGGTGCGTTCACGCTCATCGTCGATGGAACGCCCCAGTCACATGTGAGTCTGGATGACCCGACCCAACTCTTCTTCGAATACGTGCAGCGCATCGGTCACGTCATCGACCAACTGGGGATGCCCGGCGAGCCGATCACCGCCGTCCATCTGGGGGCAGGCGCGCTGACTCTCCCCCGCTACATCCACGCCACGCGTCCTGGGTCTCGCCAACAGGTCATCGAGTTGGAGACCGAACTCGTCGACCTGGTACGGGAGAATCTTCCCTTTCCGCGCGGGGCGTCCATTCGCATCAGATACGGCGACGCCCGTGAGGTGCTGGAGAAGCTGCCGCCCGGCCTTCAGGGTGCCGCAGATCTCGTGGTCGTGGATGTCTTCAGCGGAGCCCGCACGCCAGCTCACGTCACGAGCCTCGAGTTCTACCAGGCCGCGGCGAGGCTGCTCGCGCCCAACGGGGTCATCGCCGTGAATGTCGCCGACGGACCCGGACTGCGATTCGCGAGGTCTCAGGCCGCGACGCTGCTCGCAGCGGTGGATGACGTTGCCGCGCTCGCGGAATCGCAAATCCTTCGGGGACGACGCTTCGGCAACGTTGTGTTAATCGGGTCCAAAACGGATCTCCCTCTCGACTGGATGCCGCGACTTCTCGCAGGCGGGCCGCACCCGTCAAAGGTGCTCACGGGACGCGAACTGAAGGAATGGATCGCGGGCGCTCCCATCACCACGGATGCGACCGCAATCCAGTCACCACCGCCGTCGAAGAACATCTTCCAGTTGCGACAGGGCGCGAACCTCGACTAGTCCGGTCCTCCACAGTCGCGTCGACTCGCGAGTGTGCGCAGCGCCGTCGTCGCCATCTGCGCACAACGGGCGGGCGGGTTAGCCTCGTTGCGTGTCTGATCTCGAACGCGTGCGCACCTGGGCCGAGGCTCTTATTGCGCTGCACCTCGATCGCAGGGTGTGGTCGTTCGGGTTCGACAACGCGAAGACGCGCGCGGGTCTCTGCAGCTTCGACAAGCACCGCATCACCGTCTCCCGCTACCTCGCCGGCCGATACGAAGACGATGAGATTCACCAGGTGCTCCTGCACGAAATTGCGCACGCGCTCGCCGGTCCGCGCGCGGGGCACGGTGCGAAGTGGCGCACCATCGCGAAGGGCCTGGGCTACGACGGCAAACGAACTCACGACGGCGAGATCGCCCACGAGTTCGCGCCGTGGGTCGGCACGTGCCCGGCCGGACACGTCCACTACCGCTACAAGCGGCCGACGAGAGAACTGGCGTGCGGTCGGTGCGCGCGAAACTTTGACCCGGCCAATGCGATCAGTTGGCACCAGCGCAACGTGAGTGCGGCGGCTCGCCGAACCTAGTGAGTCGACTTATCGGCAGCGAAGGCGTCGTCGATCTTCTTGGCGACACCCTTCCAGTGGCCGAGCATCACCTTGCGTTCATCACGATTCGCGAGCTTCTCCTGGTGAAAACCAATGGTCGTCCCGGTTGCGGCCTCGCGCGCGGTGACCTGGAGCGTGGAACCGTGGTCCCAGCCATCCGGGTGCCATGACAGGCGGATCTTCTTGCCGGGAATGTACGTCATCACGTGACCGCTCACCCCGTCACTCGTGTGGAAGGGCGCACCCTTCTCGAGCACAAGAGTGTCCAGGCCGAGCCACACTGGCAACCCCTCCTCGAAGAGGTAGTCCCAGACATCCTCGAGGGTGGCCGCGACCGTTGTGCGAACGCCAACCTCCCAGCCCGCGTCCTTCGTGCTTCCCACCGTGTCAGTCACACACCGACTTTACTTCCGCTCGCAACGCGGCGTAACCCAGTAGCGTGGTTACCGTGCGTAGACCCGTGACCACAGGCCAATGGATGCTGTCCGACGAAGGTGTCAGGTGGTGGTTCGACAGCGGGACGGTCGCGCTCGATTTTGCCTACGCTGGCGGTTTTGGCGAAACGCCAGAAAGCCTGCTCAGCCCCGAGGCGCTCGGCTCATGGCTCGCGACTCGCTATCCCGAGGTGGCACAGGCGGCGAGCGAGGGGGATCTGCGAGATGCGCGTGCGCTGCAATCGGCTCTGGCTCGCGCGGTCGTCGCGCAGTCTCAGAATGAGCCCGCCGATGCTGCAGACATTGACGTCATCAACCTCTTTGCCGCAACGCCCGACATCCCTCCCTCGCTCGACGGGGGTTCGCGCCAGGCCGGACGCACACGGGCGAGGCCCGCGCAGGCGCTCTCGGCCATCGCCCGGGACTCGATCGAACTCTTCGCTCCCGGCAACACGGATCGCATTCGCCAGTGCGCTGCGGATGACTGCGACCTCATCTTCTACGACGAGTCGCGCTCCAACAATCGTCGGTGGTGCTCCATGCAACGCTGCGGAAACCGGGCCAAGGTGCGGGCGCACCGGGCGCGTGCCTAGGGTCTACTCGACGACCTTGACGTCTTTCCAGAACGCAACGTAATTGGAGAAGTCCTTGCCGACGCGCGCGATGCCCGATTCGTACGGAACTGGGTAACTCCAGGCGCGATCCTGGAGCACGGAGTCTCCCAACGTCACCGAGAAGTACTGGCACTCGCCCTTCCACGGGCAGGTGTACGGCGTTGGGCTCTTGACCAGATATTCGCTGTTGACGCTCGACGGTGGAAAGTACCAGTTGCCTTCGATCGCGATGAGATCCTCTTTTGGTGCCTCTGCGATGACGGTGTCGCCTAGTACTGCCTTCATGATTTCTCCTAGCTGATTGCCTAATCGGCCAAACGTCAGGAGTGCTGGCCGAATTCCCTCACCATCGTGAGCGGCGTTGGCTCACCGCGCACGGCGGACCGCACGACCTCTGACTGGCCCGCTGCCGTCAGCTCGCGACCGCTCGCCGAAGCAGTAATCAGGTGACTGATTGCACCGCGGAGTCCGGTGTACGACGCCGCGGCGACCGCCGCCTCCGGGGAGCAGTAGTCGATGCCGACATCCGCCAGCGCGGTGATGATGGCACCGGCGGCGAGCTGGTCCTCGATCGCAAACCGCCCCGACCCGTCGTCGCGTTCGGCGCCGACGGCAATGAGCGCGACCGTGAAACGATCACTTTTCTCGTCTTGACGGGCGAGTACCCATTTCGCGAGGGCGTCGCGGCTGCGAAGATCACCCGCCACGACGATCGGCCCCACCGGTAGGGAGTCCGAGAGCAAAGGGTCGGGCGCGCTTGGCAGTACGTCAACCAGCACGATGACATCGACATCGGTCCCGATCGCCTGGGCGCCGGCGGTACCCCAGTCGAACCGGACCTGGTACTGCGATTGCCCGTGCGCGTCGTTCACACCAGCCAAACTACCGGCCCGCGCGTAGCCTCGAACAATGACCGCATTCGAGGTCGCCGATTGGCGTCGACGAGTTTTCAACCTGTACAGGATGGTCCGCGAAACCAGCGATCTGCCCGCAGCCCACAACCTGTGGCGTGCCGGCCGCGATGAGCTGTTCGCGACGCATCCCGCGACCCCGGTCCTTCCGGAAGACCGGGCCGCGTTCGATGGCCTGCCGTTCGAGCCCTACGATCCGACGTGGCGCTTCGAGCTCGAACTCGAACCGGCGGAGCCCAGGCACATGGATGTCGAGACGGGCACCGACGGAGTCGTACCGTTCGACCTCCTTGGAGTCGTCACCGTCCCAGACGTCGGAACGCTCGATGTCTGGCGCCTGGCCTCATACGGCGGCGGCATCTTCGTGCCAGTGAAGGACGGCCTGCATGGCAAGCACGGGGGAACGTACGGCGGCGGTCGCTACCTGATCGACACGATCAAGGGTGCCGACCTCGGACAGGGAAAGTCCCCGCAGTCGCTTATCGTCGACTTCAATTTCGCCTACAACCCGTCGTGCGCGTACGACCCGGCGTGGGCATGCCCGCTCGCCCAGCCTGGCAACACCACGACGGTGGAGATCCCGGTAGGCGAACGGTACTTCGGCAACTACTAGCGCGTTACCGCTACTAATCCGTTACTGTGCGCCGCGCACGCTTCGCCTGCGCCGCACGAACGACCAGACGTAGAACACCGCGCCCGCGAGCAATCCGAGCAAGCCGACAATCAACTCGCCGCCGACGTCGAGCCCCGTGAAGGCGAGCGTGTCAGCGGGGAAGATGTTGAAGACATTCACGACGTTGATCTCGAAGTCCGGCGAACCGATGGTGACCTCATTGGTCGGCACGGAGAATCCGTGCCAGGTGATCGTGACCTTCTCAGAGTTGTTAGTCACGGACTCGACGAGCCCACAGGTAGCGCCGATGGGTAGGTCATCGTACGAGATGGATGTCTTGTGCCAGATGTCGCGCGTCGCACCGCCCGGGATGTCGATGGGAGTTTCGACGCCGTCGATCATTTCGTTGCACGACAGCACGACTTCGAAGGTGTTCTTGTAGTGATGCTTCGCGTCGTTGCCGGTGACCAGGTTGTTCACCGTGATAAAGCCGATGTCGAACTCGTTGGTCAGCTGTGCCTTGATCGGGTTACCCGCAACAACCGTCACGGTCGTGGGGGTGGTGAAGGCCGAGTTCGTCGCGCCGTGCGTCTTCGTCTCCGAGATCGTGCACGTGGCGTCAACCGGGAGCTGGTCGAAAGTGTTGATGTAGTTGTTCAGCCCGGTGAGCGCACGCGTTGGTCCGCCGGGAATTGTGACGGGCACAGTGGCGCCGTTGACTACCCGCGTGCAGGCGAGGCTGACCTCGAATGGACCGTTGCCGTACAGCAGCGCTCCCTGACCGGTTATGGTCTTGTCGACTTCGATGGAGCCCTCGTCGAAGGTGTTCGTGACGTTCAGGTCGGCGGGCGTGCCTGAGTCCGTCGTGAAGCTGCTCGGCGAGATCACGGTGGATGTCGCCCCGCCGACGAGCGTCTCGGTCGCGTCACATGAGGCGCCGGCCGGCAATCCCGTGTAGGTCGCCACGTATCCGCCCGCGGCGCTCAGGTCGCGGGTCGCGCCGCCCGGGACGTCGAACTCGGTGTCAACCCCGTCGAGGTCACGAGTGCAGGCCACGCTGACCTGGAACGGTCCGGCTCCATAGAGCGCGGCGCCCGCGCCGTCGCGAATCTTGGTGACGTTGATGCTCGACAGGTCGAATTCGTTCGTCACAACGACCGCAAACGTACTGTCCGTCGGACTCGTGAAGGTTGCCGTCTTCTCGATCGACGGTGTCGCGGTGTCGAGCGTGATGGTGGTCGAGTTTGCGCCGACCGTCTTGGCTTCCGTGACCGTGCAGGTTGCTCCGGCCGCGACATCCGCGAGGGTCACGGCCGGGTCGCTGCCGGTCAGGTGGTAGGTCTGATCCCACACCGTGCGAGTGCCGGACGCGTCGGTCAGCGAGCACGTCACGGTGATGGTGAACGGGCCCTTGCCCCAGTCCGCGGCGCCGGCACCGATGACCGATTTGGACAGCGTGATGGTGCCCGTTTGGTAGGTGTTGGTGATGACGGCGCTGTTCGATGTGTTGGCGGTATCGGCCGCGAGCACGACGCCGGTAACCGCCGAACCGCTGGTTGTCACGGGATCGTCGCTTCCGGTCGTCACATCAATGCTCGTCGCGTGAGCCGACATCGTGTCGGTCTCGGTCACGGCGCAGACCGCGCCCGCGACGAGGCTGGGGATCGTCCAGTCCTCGTCTTTCGCCAGGTTCTTCGATCCGGTGAATACCGTGTTGCCAGCGCCATTGAACGTGCAGGAAACGGAGACGGGGAAGGGACCGTACGAGATGGCGTTGCCGTCCTGGTCGGATGCACCGCCGGTGATGTGCTTCGTGACGGTGAGGGAAGCCGGATCGAAGGTGTTGCGGATCGTGTACGAGGGCTGAGCCTGGTTGTCGGTGAGTGAAGCCGGGTCGACGGTCACTACCGTCGGCAGCGTGTAGAGAGCCGTTGCGTCCACCGCCACAACCGCATTGGTCGAGTCGAGAATGGCGCTCGAGGTAGCGCTTCCCTTGTCGGTTTCCTGGAGCGTGCAAGCCGAGCCGCTCGGCAGGTCGGTAAACGTGACGGTGTCACCGTGCGAAACGGTGCGGGTGTCTCCGCCCGGAATGTTGACTGCGACCCCGTCGCGCGTGCAGCTCAGGGCGACCTTGAACTGACCGGTCGCGTTGCCGTAGCTCGACGCGCCGCCGATCACCTGCTTGGTCACCGCGATAGAGCCGGTGAGGTACCAGTTGGTTATGGTCACGGTGCCCGGCGCTCCGGCCGTCGCGAGTACCCCGACGCCGGTGCCGTGCCCGGATGAATCGACCACCGTTTCGGCATCGGCACCGGTTGTCGCGAAGTCCGGCTCCGTGGCGGAGCAGATCGAATTCTCTGCGAGATTGGTGATCGTGTACGACATGCCGCCGGGGTTGGTCAGCACGACGTCGTGGTCATAAGCGAATGGGATGCCTGGCGCTGAGCACGTCACGTGCAGGGTGAACGAAGACGGGGCAAACTGCGCTGCTCCTGCGCCCGCTAGCGCCTTGGTTATCGTGAAGCTGGTTGTGCCGTAGTTGTTGGTCACAACCGCGGTGTTGGTGCCGAGCGGCGCGACGGCATTGTCTTTCGTGAGAGTCAGAGTGGCGGAGTTGCCTGTCACCGCCGAAGACGACGAGGTCGTCGCAACCCCAACGGTCGTGGAGTCCGCGCCCTCGACATCCGTTTCGGCGACCGTGCATACCGCGCCAGCCGGGAGACCGCTGATCACCTGCGACGTGCCCTGCTTGAGCGTAAAGGTCATCGGCGAGCTCGAGAAGTCGTCACCCCAGACGTGCTGGCCCTGGAAGGTGCAGTCCACAGAGAACGGGAAGTCGAAGTTGGGCAGCGCGGTGTTGTTGTCCGCGTCGTGCGCAGCTGTATTGACGACCTTCGACACGGTCAGCGTGGCGTTGTCGAACTCGTTGGTGATGCCGAGCGCCGCATTTGAGGTGCCAATCGTCGCGGTCTGGACGGTGTCATACGTGGTCTTGGTGGCCCCCTGCGCGTCGGTCTCGTTGATGGAGCAGACTGCCCCGGTCGGCAGATTATTGATGGTCTGGCTGAGCGCGTTAGGCGAGGTCAGCGTCAGGCTCTTCGAGTAGACCGTCGAAGTCAACGGGGTCAACGAGCTGTCCGTGTAGGTGCAGTTCACCGACACGGCAAAGGCGCGGTTGTTTCCCCACGTCGACGCGGCGTCCCCGCTGACTGTCTTGTTGATCGTCAACGCGCCGACCGTGTAGTGGTTCGTGAATGCCACCTGGTTGGTGGGCGCAGCTCCACCCGTGTTGGCCACCAGAGTGAATTTGGCGACGGTCGTGGTTCCGGATGTCACGAGCGCTCCATTCGCCGTCACGAGGTAACCCTCAGACGCCGCCTTCTGCGTGTTGGTCTCGGTCACGGTGCACAGTGAGCCGACGGCGATGGCGGGCAGGGAGGTTCCCGGGAAGGCCCTCGACGCGCCACTGGCCAGGGTGAACGTCTGCGTCGCAAGAGTGGTGACGGTCTTGACCCCGTTGTTGAACGTGCACTTCGCGGTGAAGGTTGGCGCCGAATATGCGATCGCCGTGCCGCTCGCGTCAACCGCGCCGCCATTGTCGATGGCCTTCGAGACCGTGAAATCGCTGTTCTGGTAGTCGTTGGTGATGGTGACCAGCGGAACCGTGGGTCGGACGCTCGTGCTTCCCGCATCGAATGCCGAATGCGGGTTGTAGATCGTCCCCTCAGAAGGATCTGGCACGTGCGCTGCCTCTGCCCTGACAGCGCTGGTCGGAGTTATGGTCACGCTCGTCTCGTTGGGCGAACCGGTCTCGGTGACGGTGCACACGGAGTAGAGCGGCAGGCCGTTGACCAGGAGCGTCGA
>DASXNG010000122.1:0-5096 GCA_036495225.1 Galbitalea sp. | reverse complement strand
TCTGGCGCTCGGAAACGCTCACCACCGTTCCAGACAATCAGGTTTTTCGGCGACGCGCCCGATTCTCTCTAGGGGTTGACAGGCAGTAGCGGGCCATCCGCTACCGTGGCACCGGCAGCGAGCAACGAGAGGTCAGGATGTCGCGCACAATCGAGGCAATGCTGGAGCGGTACGACATTCCCGACCAGACCGGTCACACGGCGGTGGTGACCGGCGCAACTGGCGGACTCGGGCTTCGCGTTGCCGAGGTGCTCGCCTCGCGAGGTGCACTCGTCCTGGTCGGCAGCCGCAATGTGCAGCGCGGCGCCTCCGCTCTCGCACAGGTGGCCAGGGCAGCGCGCGGTCCAGCGCCCGAACTCGTGAATGTCGATCTCGCGGATCTCGCTTCTGTCACAGCAGCGGCCGCGAACATCCGGGACCGCACGCGCGATCGGCTCGACCTGCTGGTGAACAACGGGGGTGTCATGGCGCCGCCGCGCTCGTTCTCGCCAGACGGTTTCGAGCTTCAGTGGGCGACGAACGTGCTCGGTCCCGCAGCGCTGACCTGGCTCCTGCTTCCCGCGATTGAGGCCGAGCGGTCCGGGCGCGTGGTCTTCGTCAGCAGCACTCGTCACCACAGCGGATCGTTCGACGAGCAGCGCCTGCACGCCGATCTTCGCGGCGACGACTATCGCGGGTTCGACTACTACGGACGAACCAAGCTCGCAGACCTGCTCCTGTCACGTGAGTTGCAGAAGCACTTTGATGTCACAGGTTCGCGCGCGACCAGCGTCGCCGCGCACCCCGGGTTCACCGCGACCGGCATCGTCGGCAATGGCTTCGCCGCGCTACCGGGATTTCTCCGACCGGCAGCGAACTGGGGCGCGAAGGCGTTCGGCCAACCCGTCGAGGTCGGCGCACTTCCGATTCTGGTCGCGGCGACCGATCGGGATGTCGCGGGCGGCTCCTACCTCGGACCGACAGACTTCGGCGGTCTCCGCGGTGCGCCTGGACCGTCGAAGCGTTCTGCCGCGTCGGAGAGCGACGAGCTCGGCGCGCTTCTCGTCAGGGTCGTCGCCGAGCTCACCGGCGTAACGGCCCCCGCCTAAACCGGCTACGCCGCGGCCTCAAGGCACGCGGCGCAGCCGTTTCAGAGGTGACTTAGACACCTACTTCGTGTCGAAGACTTCCTTCTCCATCGCGTCGTATCCCTCGGCCTGAGGGTCGCCGTGAACGCCGCCGGATAGTGCGAACTCTTCCTCGGGCGAAAGCACCAGCTGCTTGCGCCCGATGAAGGCGAACAACAGAAGGCCGATGACATACACGACCGCGATGGCAGCGATCGCGATCTGGTAGCCGGGGTTGAACAGGAAGGCGATGAAGATCGCGAGCGAAATCACGCCAGCGATCACGGCGCCCGCGATACCGGTTGGGCTCACGTATGGACGCTTCGTGTTCGGCAGCTTCCTGCGCAACACGACGAAGGCGATCATTTGCATCAGGTAGGAAACGACGGCGCCCCAGATCGCGATGTTGAGCACAATGGAACCGGCAATCTGGTTCGCGGTTCCGCCGGCGGCAGCGGCACGGTCGACGATGATCAGCAGGACGAACCCGATCACCGCGCCGACCGTCAGGGCCAGGACGGGTGTCTGGCGCTTACCCGTAACCGAGAGGGCCTTCGGGTAGTAGCCAGCGCGTGAGAGCGAGTACAGGTTGCGGCCGTACGCGAACATGATGCCCTGCAGCGATGCGAGCAGACCGATGAGCGCGAACACTGCCAGCAGACCGGCAAGGCTCTTCGGCACCATGAGCGCGAATCCGTCGACAAGAGGTTGTCCCGAGGTCGCGATCTGGTGGGCTCCGTTCACACCGGTGTTCACGATGAAGATCACAACTGCGGCGATCAGGAGCGTGACGAGCGCAATGATGCCCGCGCGCGGAATGTCCCTCTGCGGGTTCTTCGTCTCCTCCGCCGCGAGCGGCAGTTCCTCGATGCCGAGGAAGAACCACATGGCGAAGGGGATGACCAGAAGCACTGGGCCAAACCCGTGCGGCAGGAAGGTCGTGTAGCCGGCGTCAGGTTTGACATTCCAGAGGTTGTCGAGGTTGAAGGTGCCCGTGGCGAAGGCGACGATGACGAAGACCGCGAGGACCGCGAGCGACAGGATCGAAACGACGATCGCGAGCCGGAAACCGATCGCGGCCCCGAGACCGTTGACGACGACGAACACTACGTAGAGGACGGCCCAGGTGATCCAGGTCAGCGCAACGGAGCTCGGAATGCCGAAGAAGTCGTTCAGCGCGCTGTCCGCGTACTGGGCGGCGAAGTAGACGACGACGGCGGTCGTCACGACGTACTCGATTGACTCGGCGAGGCCCGTGATGAACCCGCCCCACGGCCCCATCGCCGCTCGCGCAAACGAGTACGCACCACCGGTGTGGGGCAACGCTGCCGCCATCTCGCCGATGGAGAAGTACATCGTGAAGTACATGACGATCACGATGACCGTCGCGATGATCATTCCGCCGAAGCCGGCGGTGTCCATGCCAAGGTTCCAGCCGGAGAACTCTCCGGAGATGACGGCGGCCACGCCGAGTCCCCAGATGCCCCAGAAACCAGCACTGCGCTTGAGAGTGCGTTTTTCGAAGTACCCGGCCTCGGCCTTCTTGTACTTCACGCCTGCGACCAAATTGTCGGCCATGCAATCCTCCAAAACTTCGGGTGTGCGAGTAGTGGAACGCTAGGGGTGGCGTCCACGTTATCGAGAGCTTGGCCGCTATTGGTACTCGTTGTCTACCTTTAGATGTAAACACCGCGTTACGAATCGGCAATCTGGTGCGCGGCGGACTGTGATGTAATGGTCGGATTGAAGCCTCCAATCCGAGAGGGCGCCATGCCAGGCAGTGCCGCAGAAACGAATCCAGAGCCCGCGAAGACGGGTCTGTTGACCGTCGCGGAACTCACCACACTCGTCGAGAAGCGCGAAATTGACACCGTGATCATCGCGTTCACCGACATGCAGGGCAGGCTGGTCGGCAAGCGAGCTTCTGCGCGGCTCTTCCTCGAGGATCTCGCCGAGCACGGCGCCGAATGTTGCAACTACCTGCTGGCCGTGGATGTCGAGATGAACACGGTGGACGGGTATCCGATGTCCTCATGGGAGACCGGCTACGGCGACATGGTCATGAACCCGGACCTGGATACTCTCCGACTCATCCCCTGGCTGCCAGCCACTGCCCTCGTGATGGCCGACCTTTCGAAGATTGATGGCACTCCGGTCATCCAGAGTCCGCGCGAGATCCTGAAGACCCAGATCGCCAAGCTCGCCGAACGAGGACTCGTTCCCTTCGTCGGCACCGAACTCGAGTTCATCGTCTTCGACAACACGTATCGGGATGCCTGGGCGAAGAAATACGTCGGCCTGACACCCGCGAGCGACTACAACATCGATTACGCGATTCTCGCGTCGACCCGCATGGAGCCCTTGCTCCGCGACATCCGCAACGGAATGGATGGCGCAGGCATGTACTGCGAGGGGGTGAAAGGCGAGTGCAACCTCGGACAGCAGGAGATCGCCTTTCGTTACGATGGTGCGCTTGCGACCTGTGACAACCATTCGATCTACAAGAACGGGGCGAAAGAGATCGCCGACCAGCACGGCAAAGCGCTCACCTTCATGGCCAAGTTCAACGAACGCGAAGGCAACAGTTGCCACATCCATCTCAGCGTTCGTGGCACGGACGGCACCGCCGTCATGGCGGGGGATGGCGCGTACGGGTTCTCAAAGCTCATGGAGCACTGGCTGGCCGGTCTCATCGCGACCACCCGGGAGTTGAGCCTGTTCTTTGCGCCGAACATCAACTCGTACAAGAGGTACGTCGAGGGCAGCTTTGCGCCGACCGCGGTGGCCTGGGGACTCGACAACCGCACCTGTGCGCTGCGTGTCGTCGGACACGGTTCCGGCCTTCGCGTCGAAAACCGTGTACCCGGCGGTGACGTGAACCAGTACCTCGCGGTCGCTGCGCTCATTGCTGGGGGCCTGTACGGCATCGAGAACGAACTTGAACTCGAGCCCATCTTCGAGGGCAACGCGTACACCTCGGACGCGCCGCGTGTTCCGTCGACGCTTCGCGATGCGGCCGAGTTGTTCGCAAGCTCGACTGTCGCGCTCGAAGCCTTCGGTCCCGAGGTTGTGAGTCACTACCTCAACAACGCTCGAATCGAGCAGAAGGCGTACGACGCCACGATCACAGACTGGGAGCGGGTACGTGGCTTCGAGCGCTTCTAGCATCGTCCCTGAGACTCAGCCGTCGGTCCCTGAGGCTGAGCCCTCGGTCTCAGAGCTCGTCGAAGGGCCGAGACCGATCATCGGTCTCACCACCTACCTCGAGCAAGCCCAAACCGGGGTTTGGGATGTTCCTGCCTCATTCCTGCCTAAGGTCTATTTCGACGCAGTGACGAGGGCGGGCGGCATCGCGGTGCTGCTGCCTCCGCAGCCGGTATCGGACGAGATCGCCGAGCGAGTCCTCGACGGGATCGACGGCCTCATCATTACGGGCGGCAAGGATGTCGACCCTGCTCGCTACGGCCAGGAGCCGCATCCGACAACCGACGAACCACGGCTCGACCGCGATGCGTGGGAGGATGCTCTGCTTCGCAGTGCCATCAATCGCGAGCTCCCGTTCCTCGGCATTTGTCGCGGCGCGCAGGTGCTCAATGTCGCGTTGGGGGGAACGCTAATTCAGCACCTGCCAGACGTGATCGGCAGTTCGCGCTACAACCTGGGCGGCGGGGAGTTCAACGACGTACCGGTTGAGGTCGAGCTAGGGACGGAGCTCGGCGAACTCGTCGGCGGAGAGGTGCGGGCCAAGGTGTACCACCACCAATCGATCGACAAGGTGGCAGACGGTCTCACCGTTTCTGCGCGCTCGGATGACGGTGTCATCCAGGCGGTCGAGCTTGGTTCTGTGCCATTCGGCCTCGCGGTGCAGTGGCACCCAGAGGAGAGCCAGGACGACCTGCGGCTGTTCGCGGGGCTGGTGCGGGCGGCAGCGGACTACAGGGGGTCGAGCTTGTCGAGACCTCACCAAGGAGTTACTCGTGAGTGAGGTCT
>DASXNG010000121.1:0-10559 GCA_036495225.1 Galbitalea sp. | reverse complement strand
CATTTCTCTGTACATCCGTCATCACTTGAGCGATGCATCCCTCACAGTGGAAGGGATCGCGTCTGCGAACCACGTGTCGATTCGACTCCTGCGCCAGTTGTGGGCTGCCGCGGGCGAAGACCTTGAGCCCTGGATCCTGCGTCAACGCCTGCGAGAAGCACGCAAAGACGTTGCAGCGTCGGCAACTCCCCGCCAGGCAGCCGATGCCATCGCGCATCGTTGGGGCTTCACGGATCCCACAACATTCAAGGCTCACTATCGCGACGAGTTTGGGTCGTATCCCGGCGATTGACTCAGGCCATCAGCCGCGACGAAGCCGCACTCTGCTGAGGATCCGGTTTACGCCGTTGCGGTAGCCCGGCCTTTTCATCTGCAACCGGTGCCAAGTGACGACGCCCACGACAACACTGACGGCTCCCGGGATCGAAATTCCTCGTACTGTCGGTCCGGTCTTGCGCGACAGCAGTTGTGACGCGGCCAGAATCGAGGCGCTGGCGAGGAGGCCGTCCACAAGCTGGGGCACCGAGCCATCCGAATCGTGCACCTTGAACTCGACGCCCATGGAGCCGGCCCGAAGCTGGCCGAGCACCTTGCGTACATCGTCAGGGAGAGTAGTAAGCAGTCGCTCCCACGACTTGGCACCGCGCGCCACTCGATGAGCCAGGCGGCGGGGATCGAGCCGCTCGAGCACCATCTGGTGCAGATATGGCCTAAGAAGCTCCGTGATCGACTGGGTCGTGCCGAGTTGCTGGCCGAGGCCTTGAAGTCGCACGAGCACGCGGAAGAGCAATGCCAGGTCAGACGGCAGTGTGAGGTGGTGCGTGCGGAGCAGGGTAGAACCCGATCGCAACATCCCGGCAATATCCAGCTCGCCGACACCGCCCCCCAGGTATTGACTCAACCACAGATCGATGTCTCCGCGCAGTGCATCAACGTCAACATCGACTGGCGCACGGGTGATCTCAATCACGGCGTCGGTGACCCCGTCGACGTTGTTCTTCGACACGGCGAGCAGCAGGTCCTCAAGTTGCTCTTTGCGTGCGCCGGTGAGTCGACCGACGTCACCGAAGTCGAGGATCGCGATGTGCTGAGGGTCAGGGAGCAGAAAGTTTCCGGGGTGTGGGTCGGCGTGGTAGATGCCGTCGCGGAACACCATTTCAAGGTAGACATTCGACGCGCGGCGGATCATGGCATCGACATCCCAGCCTTCGCGCTCGAGAGTAGCGCGGTCGGCAAAGGGCCTGCCGGTCATCATCTCCATGGTGAGCACTTGCTTTGCGGAACGCTCGGGGTACGGCCTCGGGATGAGGATGTCGGGTTCATCCGCGAAATTCGATCGAAAGGTCTTCAAACTGGCGAGCTCCTGCGTGAGGTCGATCGCCGCGCGCATCATGGTGTCGAACTCTGCCACCAGGGTCGTCGGCGAGAACCTTGCCAGTTCGGGGTCATTGGCTTCAAAGAACTTCGCTAGAGCGGCCATGAGTTCGAGATCGCTGACCACTCGCTCCTCCGCGCCCTCGTGCAGCACCTTGACCGCGACGACCGTTCCGTCGTTGAGCGTGGCACGGTGAACCTGTGCAACCGAAGCGGAGGCCATGGGTTCGCTGTCGAAGGTCGCGTAGGCCTTTGCGATCGGCATTCCGAGTGCGCTGACCACCCGTTTCTCCGCGATTCCAGGGGCGTCGGCCGGAACTGAAGCCTGAAGCTTCGCGAGTTCGTCCGCAACGTCGGCGCCGACAAGATCAGGGCGAAGACTCAGCATCTGCCCGAATTTGATCCACGTAGTGCCGAGCTCGGCCAACGCCGAGCGAAGACGCACGCCCGTGCTCATCTGGACGAGCTTGGGATCTGCCCTCCGCTTCGCGGCGCGCTCAGCAACCGAGGCGTGCGTCTGCCCGTTCTCGTCTGCCGCGGCATCGGCGTTGGCCGCGAGACGCGCAAACCCGTAGCGACGTAACACTCCCGCTATTTCACGCACACGGTGTCGCTGGCGCACCAGCACTCCCATGGTGTCGCTCATTAGTGCGCCCGCCTACTTTGTTGGCTTGGCGTCGGCGGTCGCAGTAGCTGCGGTTTCGACACTCGAGTCATCGTCTGACACCACGACGATTTGCGTTGTGGTGTCGCCCGCGACAGCCGCAGCATCCTCGATGAGGCCTTCGCTGAGTTCATCGGTGGTCTCGTCCACGGGTGCGTCAACTTCAATTGCCGCCATCTCGGTGGTCTCGCCGTCCGACGTCACGACTGCGTCGATCTCTTCGGCAACAGATTCATCGGTCGGCTCGGCTTCGATCTCGGGGGTCGGCCCCACCGGCGCCACATCATCCTGGACCTGGTTGGCATCCCGAGCGGCAACCGCCGCGAGCATGTAGTACGCGGCGTCGTGTAGGGCGCGCACGGCGTTGCCGACCGCATCCTCTGCGTCGAGTTTCTCTTGAGCGGTGCCGTCCGCCCGAATCGCTTCGAAACCGTCCGAGAGTGTGCGTTGCAATCCCTCCAAGCGGTTTGCGGCAGCCTCCGATTCCGTCTCCAGCTTCTGGTGGACCGCGGCCTGGACGTTCACGAGTGAGTCGCGGAGTTCGGCCTCCCGCGCCTTCACCTCCGCATCGTTCTCGGCGTGGAACGTGGACGCGGTCTCCTCCAGCTGTTTCGCTTGATTCCCCAAGCGGATGATGGTGTCAGAAATAGCCATGATTGATCCTTTCAAGAGCTTCATCGAGGAGCGCGGCGCAGGCCTTGGCAAGCTCTTCGCGAGCGCCTCCGATTCACGGGCATCGTCATCCTCACGCTACGGATCGGTCTCTCGGGTGTCTTGCCCGGGAGCGCACGACAATCGCCAAATCGTGCAGGGGCGCCTACCAGAGTATGTCGTCTCTGTTCATCTCGACCGTTTGGTCACCCGGGACCTACGCCACCGGGACCCTGCCGCGAGCGCGACGCCGGCGCCAACCAACAGGCCAGCGAGGATAAGAAGGCCCGAGTCATCGACACCCGTGACGGAGAGCCCACCCTCTGGCGTGGATGATCCTCCCCCGGATCCCGATCCTGATGTCGGCGGCGGCTCCGTAATCGCGACCGGGTGCACGGTGACCACAACGGCGGTTTGGTTGCAGAGTGTGGTGTCGGTGGGTGAGCAGCGAATGTACGTGAAGCTGTCGGGTCCGACGTACCCGGGGTTCGGGGTATAAACCAACGGTGTCGGGGTACTGAGATTGGCGTTGCCGGTTCCCATGATGGCCCGCACGAGGTCCAGTCCATCGCCGGTCACAGTGCCGTGCGCCGGGGGTCGAGATACTACGGGCACGCCAGCCTCGCCGAAATCGTTCGCAGTGACATCGATTGAGACGGCAGTGTTGACGATGGTGGCCGCGACGACGGGGTTCACGTCCGGTGCAACGTCAATGGCGACTGGGGCAGTCGCGCACAAAGACGTGCTGGATGGCTCGCACACCTGGTAAACGAGACTGTCATGGCCGGTAAACGTACCCGCTGGCGTATAGGTCAGTACTCCTGCGTTGAGGGTGGCGGTGCCCTCGGTCGGCGCGGTGAGGATCGACACCGTCGGTGAGGAACTGCCAGTGGTGTCGTTGGCGAGCACGTTGACGGTTCCCGGAATGCCGGCGTCAGTGGCGAGAGTGTCGTCAGTCGCGAGCGGTAGGACAACCACGTCCACGTGGGTAGTGGTGCAGACATCCACATCCGTGATCGAGCAGATTCTGTACGTGAAGGTGTCCGTTCCGACGAAGTCCACGTTGGGCGTGTAGAGAATCGAGGCGACGACTTGGGCGGCGCCGTTGGCGGGTTGGGTGACGATCTGGATGGGACCGACGTTGCCGATGTCGTTGTCTTCTACGGGGATATCGACGTCCCCGTTCGCCGCGACGACCGCGGTGTCGGCTCCTGCGACGGGGAAGACGATGATGCTCACGGCGGCGGACCCGCAGTTGCTGGGATCAATGCGGTCGCATGCCTGGACCGTGAATTGGTCACGCCCGGTGAACAGGCCGGTCGGGGTGTAGACGACCCGGCCCGTGCCATCGACGGTGGCGGTCCCGTTGGTTGGTGCAACCTGAATGGTGAAGGTCAGGTCCGCCGCTTCTGAAGTGAAGCTCAGATCCGCCTCAACGGGAACGGTAGCGGTCGTCTGCAGTTCAGCTGGATCTACCGTCACAGGCGGAGGTGGGGATTCGCCGACGTTGACGGTTGCAGTGCCGGTCGCGCACAGGGTCGGCGCAGTGGTGGCGCAAACCCTGTAATCAAAGGTGTCCTGGCCGGTGAACGCGGCGTTGGGTGTATAGGTCGCCTGGCCGTCCGATCCGATGACAACCGTCCCGTTGGACGGGGCCGGTGCGACGAGCGTTGGTGCGCCGACCCCACCACGGTCATTCGCCGTCAGATTGAACGTGACCGGGGTGCCAACGGTGGTTTCGGCTGCGTCGGGGTGTGCGACCGGGGTGATGGAGACGGTGACCGTTGCGGTGTCACACGCCGGAGGGGAGAAATCGTCGCAGACTCTGACCGTAAAGCTGAAGGCGCCCGCAACGTTGGGCGGTGGCGTGAAGGTGAACGCCCCGTCAGCTTCCACTATTGCTGTCCCCGAGGAAGGTGCACTCGCCAACGATGCGGTCAGTTCTTGCCCCTGATCCGGATCGCTGGCTGTCACATGCCCGCCCACGGGTGAGTCAGCCGGACCACTGACAGCGGCATCGGCTGCAACCGGCGGATGGTTTGTGGGAGGCGCCGTGACCTCGACGCTCACCGCGGCAGTGCCGCACACGGTCAGCGGCCGTGAGCAGATTCGATACGTAAAAGTGTCGACACCGACGAATCCGGGAGCGGGACTGTAGAGCACGTTTTCGCCATCAGGGGCGGCAACGCCGTGTGCGGGCGGCTCATCCACAAAAGGTCCGCCGTCGACATTGCCGACATCATTCGTGAGGATCGCGATCGAAACCGGGACATCGCGGCCGGTCGTTGCCGCGTCGTCGACCGCCAACGGTGCGACCACAATGCTGACCGTTCCTGATGCACATGCCGGACTCTCCGCGTTGTCGCAGCCTCTGACAGTGAAACTGTCGACGCCGGTAAACGAACCGTCCGGTGTGTAGTCGAAGACCCCGTCGGGGCTGACCGTTGCAGTGCCATCAGCTGGCGCGACTCCGAGTTCCGTGATCACCTGCTGGCCCGGATCGGGATCGTTCACAGCGACAGTGCCGGCGACCGTCTGTGTCGCGCGGGTCGAGACGACGGCATCCCCAACGCTCGGTGGATGGTTCGGCGGCGGAGCGGCCGCATTCACGACGGTCTCGACGGATTGGCCTGGAGTTGAACCGTCGTTGTTAGCTGGGTTCGGATCCTGTGTGACAGCGCTCGCGTGGGCGGTGTTCACGAGAGTCCCGGCCGACGGAGCGCTGCCGGTGACCGTGAACGTCACATCCGTCTCGGGGACGAGAGACGGCAGGGTCCACGTGACTGTACCGCCCGAGACGGTGCCACCCCCGGCGATCACGTTGGTCAGCGCAGGTGGGAGCGTGTCAGTCACCACCACCGTCGATGCGGCGTCAGGACCGGCGTTGTGCACGGTGATCGTATAGATCACTGTGCCGCCAGGGTCGACAGTTGCCGGACCTGACTTGGTCACGATGACGTCTGCGCTTCTGGCTCCGAACCCTGCACAGGTTCCGGGCTCGGCGCCGGGCGGCGGGTCGCCGACTTCGCCAGTCACCGTGTTGACGACCGTGCCGGTCTGCTGGTCAAAAATCTTCGGCGGCGCCGGTGGGGTGAGATCGTCCACCGTGATCGGCTGGGCCGTGCTCGCTCCCGCGAAGACGCGCTGGGTGTGCGTGGTTCGCGCGAGTCGGAACCGGCCGAATCCCGTGATCGTGCCGGCGCTTTCGAGCGCGTCGGCGACTACGATGCCGGCGGAGGTCTGCGTGAATGCCCCGCCAGCTCCGACTCGCAGGGCGCCGGTGAGTGCTCGGATGAGTCCAGAGTTGGTGATGCCGCTACTGCTGTTGCTGTCGACGGCGATGTCGTTGCCGGTCTCGACGACGCAGTCATTGCTCACCGTCGCTCCGGGATTGACTCGGACGGCGCCGCCCGTGACGTCAATGTGTCCGGTGTTTCTCACGGCACCATCGATGGACATGCCGGAGTGAGCGGTGAAGGTTCCCGAGTTCAGGAGGGTGGAGTCGATGTTTGTTGTCAGCCGGGCATCCAGCTGGCCAGCGTTGTCGACCTGAGACCCCGCATTCACCAGCAAATCCCCCGTTGACACGCGCCCGGACGTGGTGACGGTGACCTCACTCGAGTTGACCAACGTGAGGTTGTCGAGTGTGACCGTTCCCTGGGCGACTAAGTCGAACCCGCTTTGTGACGTGATGCTCGGTAGGTTCGCCGAGCCGATCACGATCATGTCGCCCTCCGGGCCCTTAACGGACTTGGGGTTAAGGGTCGCGTCGGCGGCGACGCAGACGGTTCCGTCCCGCTCGGTCAGGTGGAGTGGCCCGGTGAAGGTCCCGCCGGTCAGCAGGACAACCTCCCCCGCGTGCACCACGACACTCGCTGGGCCGCCGCCCGGAACGGTTCGAGTCGGCGAATCACAAATCGCGGGCGAGGGCGCCGCGAATGCGGGCGCGACTGGCATGGCGACCAGCGCCACCACGGCGAAAAACGCGATCCCAATGCTCCGGAGAGTCATGGAGCCCCCGAACTATCCCACCAACACAGGGCTCCCTGGAGCGAAAATCGACCATGTTGATAAGGACAGTCTTCCCCTACCCGCCGTTGGCTGACAACCTTGAGGGGCGCAACGGCAGTTCGACCAGCAGTCTGCTTTGGTGAATTTGCGGTCGATCTTTTGGTCGTTCCGGCCGCGAAGCGGCCCCACCCAGCTCGGGCAGGGCCGCTGCTACAGCGAAGGCCCGCTCAGCCCTTGCAGGTACCCGAACCGGAGTCCGAGTAGTCGAGCGCAGATGCGCTGAGCCCGGCGCCCTGCAGTGCGGGGGCGTATGAGAACGAGTAGCCGTTCTGCTTGAGCGTGAACTTCATTGTGCCGTAGCCCTGGTTGTAGGCCGTGACGACGTTCTGGTTCGCGTAGGTTCCGTCGGCGTTCGTCGCGAGGGCATCGAGCGCCTCCCCGCCCGTACCGATGATGAACTCCGGGATGCCGTTCTTGGGGTCATACTGGCCAGCGGGGTTCATCGGCTTGAATCGCGCGTAGGCGTGCTCATGACCGTTGAGGATCAGCGTCGCATGGTTCGCGTAAAGCAGGTTCCACCAGGCATCCGTCACTTGCCCCTCCTGCCCGCCGGCGCCAGGCGCGGAGGCCGCGACGGTCGCCGTGGAGGCGGTGGTTGCGCTGAAGGTCGGCTGGTGCCAGTACGCGATCGTGCACTGTTGCTGGTTGTTTTTCAGGTCGTTGGCAAGCCACTGAGTCTCCTGCGCGAGCAGGCCACCGTCGGTGGTTGAACAGTCGTTTCCGAACGCGGCGGAGTTGCACTCGGCGTTCAGCGAAACGATGTGCCAGTTGCCCAGGTCATACGAATACCAGCCCTGATTGGCGTCGGTGTCATCGCCAGCTTCGCCAGAGGTATTCGGCGTGCCGCTCTGGTCGTGACCGTTGAAGTATGCGAAATATCCGGTGCCGTTCTGGCCGGCTTCGTTATCGCCCTTCTTCGTGTATGAGTAGTACTCGTGGTTGCCGGGGGCGGGCCGCTCAAGGAACTTGAGGCCTCCCCAGGCCTGCTCAAACGAAGCCTCGAAATCGCTCAGCTTGCCGACCTGATACTGCTCGTCGCCGAGGAGTGCGATCGCGTTCGGCTTCATCGCAGCGGTCTGTTTCGCCGTGGCGAACTCGGCGTCGTAGCCGCCGAGGCTCGGGCTGCCGCACTTGAGGGCGGCAGGATTTGCGGCGTTCTCGGTGTCGTCCGGCTCGCACGCGATGTCGCCGACGGCAGCGAGCGTGTAGGTCTTGGCGCCATCGCCCCCGGCGGTGGTGTTGTAAGGCCACGAGTTGTCGCTACCGGTCGCAGCGGATGCGGCCGCCGTCCCGAACAACGTCGCGGCGACTACGCCAGCGGCAATAAGCGAGATTTTACGAGTACGAGAGCGCATACCGATCCTCCTCAGGGGCGGGTCCGAGCGACACCGCTGCCCGCATTGAGGCTAGGGAAGTGAAACAACATGCCGGTGAACCGGCGCCGACGATCCGGTGAATGTCCGCAGCAGAGGGCCGTCGGCACCATTACTCCGGGTCGCTGGCGCTCGACTCCCGAATAATCAATTTGTACGGTGCCAGATACGAAGCGGGCTGGCGATTCGTGCCATCTAACCTCGCCGTCAAAAGGTCGAGTGCCTTGGAGGCAATGAACTCCTTGTCTGGGCTAATACTGCTCAGACTCGGCGTGCTGTAGTGGCCGTCCTCGATGTCGTCAAAGCCGACGATTGCGATGTCGGAGGGAAGTCGGTAGCCGCGTTCGTGCAGCACACGCATCGCCCCAAGAGCGAGCGGGTCGGCGAAGCAGAAGATCGCGTCCGGCCGCGCGTCGAGATCAAGCAGGCGCGACATTGCCTCCGCACCGTCCGGTCGGCGAAAGGCGCCAACATAGCCGACGAGAGAGGGGTCGAATTCGATTCCGGCATCTTCGAGCGCCTGCTTATAACCGGCGAGGCGGATGGTACTCGAGGCTGGACGCTGTGTTTCCGCGCCGATCGCAGCGATCCGAGTTCGGCCCTGGCCGACGAGATGCGACACGGCGTCTCGCGCGGCCGCGAAGTTGTCGATCATGACCTGATCGAAGCCGGTGTGTGAATCCTCGCCGAGAAACACGACGGGGCGCTCGGGAGAGATGCCTTCAAGATGCTCGGCGCTGAGCCCCAAGGGGCTCACGATGAGTCCGTCGAAGAGCGCGCCTCGGTCGGTCTGGCTGATGAGTTCAAGTTCCCGGGCGACATCGCCGTCGGTTTGGTCGATGACAACCGTGTACCCACGCATCGCACCCAGTTCGACGAAGGCTCGAGTTAACTCTGCAAAGTAGGGGGTATCGAGCTCAGGCAAGACGAGCGCCACGAGTCCTGACCGGCCACGCTTGAGCATCCGAGCGATTTCGCTCGGTCGATAGTCGAGTTCGGCAATAACCCGAAGCACTCTCTCCCGCGTGTCGGGCGCGACGCTCTCGAATCCATTGACGACATTCGAAACAGTGCGAAGGGAAACGTTCGCGGCTTGGGCGACCTCACGCCTGGTTGCAGGCAATGAAACTCCTCTGATCGTCTGTTTTCGTTGTGGGCGTCGACGCAATTTGCATTGATGCAATCCTAGCTATAGGCTCCACATCATGAAAATTGCATCGAGGGAATTTTCCTCGGAGATCGCGTTCCCGACCTCTATGGGTAACGTACCGCGTCCCGAGTACCCTCGTCCGCAGTTTGTCCGTGAAGACTGGTTGTGCCTTAACGGCGAATGGGATTTCACCGTTGTCACTCCTGCTCACGCGGAGGTCGCCACGCCAGATGCGATCGAGTTTGAGCACACGATCACAGTCCCCTTCGCACCCGAATCTGAGCTGTCGGGTCTCGCAGCAACTGGATTCCTCGAGGTCGTCTGCTATCGGCGGACAGTCGAAATACCAGCGGAGTGGGGGACTCGTCGGGTTTTACTGCACTTTCAGGCCTGCGACTATGACTCCACCGTTTGGGTCAACGGGCAAGTGGTTGGCCGCCATCGCGGAGGCTTCACGCCCTTCGCCTTCGACATCACCCACGCCGTTGGGGCGGATCGACTCGCAACGATCGTCGTGCTCGCGCGGGATCAATCCGGCGTAGTGCAGCCGCGGGGTAAACAATCTCGTCGCGCAGAGAATTACGAGGCGTTTTACACGCGTTCGACCGGGATCTGGCAAACCGTGTGGATGGAGCCGGTGCAGGAAACCCATCTTCAGCGCCCCCGAATCACCCCAGATCTGACAACTGGCAGTTTCGAGATCGATCTCACGATCACCGGGCCGTCACAGGGTGCCACGGTTGACATCGTCGTGCGTGATGAAGGTCACGAGATCGCGCGGACGTCGGTCTTGATCGAAGACCGTTTGAGTGTCACGGCGCGACTTGAGCTCCCGGAGGACCGTCGAAAGTCGTGGTCCCCGCAGGACCCCCACTTGTTCGACATCGAGTTGACAGTGATGCGGGGTACGGACGTCCTTGATCGGGCGACGACCTACGCGGGGCTCCGATCGATCTCCATCGACGGAAAACGGGTGCTACTCAACGGTGAACCGGTGTTTCAGCGCTTGGTCCTCGACCAGGGCTGGTACCCGGGGGGCCTCATGACCGCGCCCACAGACGCCGCGCTCGTCACCGACATCGAGCTCGCCTTGAGCGCGGGTTTCAACGGGGCGCGCCTGCACCAGAAGGTCTTCGAGGAACGATTCCTGTACCACGCCGATCGCCTCGGATATCTGGTCTGGGGGGAATTCGCCGACTGGGGAGCCCGCGAGGGAGGGGCGCAACAACCCACACCGACGTTCATTACCCAGTGGATCGACGTCGTCAACCGTGAC
>DASXNG010000120.1:0-6684 GCA_036495225.1 Galbitalea sp. | reverse complement strand
CCGTGGAGCTGTTCCGTAACAACCGCTATGTCGGTTACGACCGGGTGAGTGATGCCGACCAGGTCGCGATGGGCGTCACGAGCCGCTTGCTCGACGGCCACGATGGCAGGCAGTTTCTCGCCGTGACCATCGGGCAGATCTACTACTTCGAGACGCCTCGCGTGGTGCTGCCGTACGAGGTGCCCCAGACCGGGACGCACTCCGACTTCGTCACCCAGCTCGAGATCAACGCCTTCAGAAATTGGAACTCGAACATCGGACTGCAGTGGAATCCGCAGGCGTCGCAGTTCGAGCGCGCCGACGTGAACATCCAGTACAAGCCCGCTGCCGACAAAGTCATCAACGTCGCGTACCGCTTCGAGCGCGGCACGATCCACCCCGCCAGCCAGTGCAATATCGAAGACGCCAATGCCACCGGGGCGGCTGCCACCGCGCTGACCGCGGCCGAATACTCCCAGGCCGGCATCTGCGGTTTTGAGCAGGTCGAGGTGTCCGGGGCCTGGCCGATCGCCGGCCACTGGAACGCCTTCGCCCGGGAGGTCTACTCCCTGCAGGACAAGCAACCGCTAGAGAGTTTCGCCGGCTTCGAGTACGGTTCGTGCTGCTGGCGGGTTCGCTTCGGGGCACGCCGATACATCAGCAGGCGTCCGCTCACGCCGCAGAGCACGGAAACGGGTCCCCAGGACCTCGGCGCGTGGCTGCAGTTGGAACTCATGGGCCTTGCCAGTGTCGGATCTGCGTCGGATACCTTCCTGATCGACGAGATCCGGGGCTACACGCCCTCAGAAGCGAACTCGCAAAAACTATTTCAAAGGGCTACGAGCCCCCCCTGACGAAGGAAAGCATGTCCATGCGCCGGATTCTGTCTCCCCTGATTACCGCTATTGCCTGCGGTTGTGCCGCCTTGCTGTTCCAGGCCGAGGCCAGCGCCCAGACCCGCGAGCTGGCCACGAAAGGTGCGCTGCTCGATCGCGTCGCGGCTGTGGTGAACGACGGTGTCGTTCTGAACAGCGAGCTCGACGACCAGATTTCCATTGTGAGCGAACGCCTGCGGGCGCAGAAACTCGAGCTGCCGCCCCAGAACGTGCTCCGTCAGCAGGTGCTGGAACGCCTGGTGCTGCAAGAAATCCAGGCTCAGCGCGCCACCAAGGCCGGGCTGAAGGTTCCGGATGAGACCTTGAACACTGCCCTCACGGACGTAGCGCAGCGCAACAATATCCCGCTGTCACAGCTCCCCGAAGCTCTGCAGCAGCAGGGCATCGACTACGCCGCTTACCGTGAGGACATGCGCAAAGAGCTCACGCTCGGCCTGCTCCGCCAGCGCGACGTCCTGCAGCGCATCAGCATCACGCCCCGCGAGATCGACCAGTACCTCGAGAAAGAGTCGAAGATGCCGGCGGCGGACAACGAGTACAACGTCTCCCACATCCTTATCGCGGTACCCCAGGAGGCCACTCCGGCGCAGCTCGACGAAGCGGCCAAGCGTGCCCAGGACGTCTATACCCGTGCTAAGGGTGGTGAGGATTTTGCCAAGCTGGCGCTGGCCTATTCGAAGAGCCAGACGGCACTCGAAGGCGGTGCCCTCGGCTGGCGCAAGGGCGGCGAGCTGCCGACCTTCCTGACGGACGTGGTCGCGAAGCTCAAGGCTGGTGAGGTGAGTGAGCCCCTCCGCACCCCCACGGGCTATCACATCATCCGTCTGAACGAGGTCCGAGGCGGCGGCACCAAGGGGATCGAGCACCAGGTGCACATTCGCCACATCCTCATGAAGACGACCGAGCTGGCCGACGACGCCACGGTCCGCCAGAAGCTCACGACGATCCGCGAGCGCATCCTGAAGGGTGAGGACTTCGCGGGTATCGCGACGGTCACCTCCGAGGACCCCGGTTCGGGTTCGAATGGCGGTGACCTCGGCTGGACCGGCCCCGGCACGTTTGTCCCCGAATTCGACGCGGCCATCGCTGGCCTCAAAGAGAACGAGATCAGCCAGCCGTTTCATACCCAGTACGGCTGGCACATCGCGCAGCTCCTTGGCCGCCGCGAATTCGACAACACGGACGAGCTGAAGCGGCGCCAGGCCATCGACGCCATCCGCGCCAGCAAGGCCGACGAGGAGACCGAGCTGTGGCTGCGTCGCCTGCGCGACGAGGCCTACGTGGAATACAAGCTCTGAGTGCGCCCCTTCCCCGCATAGCCCTCACCTCCGGCGAGCCGGCCGGCATCGGGCCGGAGTTGTGCCTCGCTATCGCAAGCCGCGAGCTCCCCTGCGAGCTCGTGTGCCTCGCCGACCGGAACCTGCTGAGCGAGCGGGCTAACCGCCTCGGACTGAAAATCGAGCTGCGCGACTACGCGGCACCTCGAGGCCCCATGACGCAGCGCCCCGTGGGACAGGGCTCCATGCCTCAAGGCCCCGCGCCTCGCCGCGCCTCACCGCAAGGCGAAGCCCCTCGCGTGCCCCGCCGCCACGAGCCCGGCACCCTCCTCGTCGAGCACCATCCCCTCTCGGTGCCCAGCACCCCTGGCCACCTCGACACCGCCAACGCCCGCTATGTTCTCGATCTCCTCGACCGAGCAACCGACGGCGCCTCCGCCGGCGAGTTTTCTGCGGTCGTCACGGCCCCCGTCCACAAGAGCGTGATCGCCGACTCCGGCGTCCCCTTCACAGGCCACACCGAATATCTCGCGGCGCGTACACACACCCCGCTGCCCGTGATGATGTTGGCCTCCAAGGCAATGCGCGTTGCGCTTGCCACAACGCACCTCCCCCTGAAAGACGTCAGTGCCGCGATCACCATCGACTCGTTATGTAACATCGTGGCCATCGTCCACAACGATCTCCAGAAGTGGTGGGGCATTGCAAACCCTCGCATTGCCGTCTGCGGCCTCAACCCCCACGCCGGCGAAAGCGGTCACCTCGGTGACGAAGAGATCCGAGTGATCGGCCCGGCGATCGAACTCCTCAAAGAGCGTGGCATCCGTGTCAGCGGACCATTGCCCGCCGACACCGCGTTTGTGCCACGCATCCTGGCCGACTTCGACGCGGTGCTCGCCATGTATCACGACCAGGGCTTACCCGTGATCAAACACGCGGGCTTCGACACCGCAGTTAACATTACCCTGGGATTGCCAATTCTGCGCACCTCTGTGGACCACGGTACGGCACTCGACCTCGCAGGCACAGGCCGTGCCGACCCGAGCAGTCTGTTGTCGGCCATCGAGCTTGCGATCGAGCTCGGCGCTCACGGTCAGCGCCGGTGACGGCGCCCCGCGCCCGCAAGCGGTTTGGCCAGCATTTCCTGCACGATCCGGCGGTACTGGAAAACATCGTGGCCGCGATCGCCCCCCAGGCGAGCGATCGGCTCGTGGAGATCGGCCCGGGACGTGGGGCGCTCACGCGTCTGCTACTCGAAGCCGGCGGCGGTGCGCTCGATGCGATCGAGATCGACCGCGATCTCGCTGCGCTGCTGCGCACCGAGCTGCACGCACAGCCGCACTTTGTACTCCATGAGGTCGACGCGCTGGAGTTCGATTTCACCCAGCTCGCGCGCGAGCGCGGCGGACGGCTGCGGGTCGTGGGCAACCTCCCTTACAACATCTCGACACCGCTTCTGTTCCATCTTCTCCAGCACGCCGCCGCGATAGAAGACCTGCACATCATGCTGCAGAGAGAAGTTATCGCCCGTATGGCGGCCCAGCCGGACGAGGACGATTACGGCCGTCTCACCATCATGCTGGCGCCCCTGGTGACCATTGAGCGGTTGTTCGACGTCGGGCCCGGAGCGTTCACACCTGCGCCGCGAGTGTGGTCGGCGGTGGCGCGCCTCACCGTTAGACCCGAACCGCTGTTCGCGGTCAGCCCTCACTTCGCGAAGGTCGTCGCCGCGGCGTTCTCCCACCGACGCAAAACTCTGCGTAATTCCCTGCGCGGGCTCGTTAGCCTGGAGCAAATCGAGAGCTGCGGCCTCGATCCCGGCGCTCGGCCGGAAACGTTCGCACCTCAAGCATTCAACGACCTCGCACGAACACTCGACAGTGGCACGTCTGTGCCCGACAGTGACACGTCAGCCTCTAACGCGTAGGCTTCCGCCGACGGTTGAATATGTGAGGACCGCAGAATGTCCGTGTATCGTCGCATCCTGGTCGTAGTCGATCTTACGGAAGACAGCCTCATCATAGGGCGTCGCGCGCAGGTGCTTGCCACGACGTTTGGCGCCGACATCGACTTGCTGCACGTGGTGGAGTTTGTGCCCGTCGAGCCGATGGGCGAAACGCTGATGCCCTCCGTGCAAATAGAGGACGAACTGCTCGAGCGCGCCCGACAACGTCTCGCGATACTGGCCGGTGAGCTCGGTATCGCCACCTCCGCCGCGCGGGTCGAAGCGGGTAATGTAAAGTCGGAGATTGTGCGCATCGCGCGCGAGCGCGGTTCAGACCTGATCGTGCTGGGGAGCCGTGAACGTCACGGGCTATCCATCCTGGTGAATTTCACCGAGGATACGGTCCTGCACGCCGCGCCGTGTGACGTGCTTGCGGTACGCGTCGGGCGCACTTAAGGACGCAGCGTCGCAACACGACTTGCGGCGGTGAAACGGTGGTTCGGTAGAATCTGATGATGTCTTCTCCCGTGAACAAGATCCGCGTCGAAGTCGAGACCAGCTACGTCGACGAGCAGTCCGATCCGAACGAGCGCCGTTATGTGTTCTCGTACACCATCACCATCCGGAACGAAGGTGCCGTGCCTGCCAGACTCCTGACGCGCCACTGGATCATCACCGACGCGAACGGCAAGGTGCAGGAAGTCCGCGGCGACGGCGTCGTCGGCGAGCAACCGCACCTTAAGCCCGGGCAAGGCTTCCGCTATTCCAGTGGCGCAGTGCTCGAGACGCCGGTGGGTGCCATGCAAGGCAGCTACGAGATGGTCGACGATGAAGGACAGCGCTTCGACGCTCCGATCCAGCCTTTCCGGCTCGCGATGCCGGGAATCGTGCAGTGAGCCGGTACGCGATTGGCGACGTCCAAGGGTGTTATGCGGAACTGCGTGCGCTGATCGCGCAGCTAAAGTTCTCGGCCGACAAAGACCAGCTCTGGTTCGTCGGCGACCTGGTGAACCGTGGCCCGCAGTCTCTGGAAGTCCTGAGGTTCGTACGCTCCCTCGGCGACAATGCGATAACCGTACTCGGCAACCACGATCTGCACCTGCTGGCGGTCGCCTGCGGCAGTCATCGCAAGCGCAAGTCCGACACGCTCGATGAGCTCTTCGCGGCTCCCGATCGAGACGACCTGCTCGGTTGGCTGATCTCCAGACCCCTCGCCCACTACGAGCGCGGCGACTTCATGGTGCACGCGGGACTGGTGCCGCAGTGGACTGTTGGAAAGGCCCTCGAACTCGCACACGAGGTTGAAGCGGCGTTGCGTACCGATCCCCGGGCGCTGTTCGAAAACATGTATGGCGACGAGCCGCATCGTTGGAGCGAGTCGCTCGAGGGAACCGCCCGGCTGCGTTTCGCCATCAACGTTCTCACACGCCTGCGTGTTTGCACGACTGACGGTGAAGTTGACCTGAAGATGAAAGGCAAACCGCCGAAAGGACACTCGGCGTTTAAGCCGTGGTTCGAGATCGGTACGCGCCTGAGTGCCGACACTCGTGTGGTATTCGGTCACTGGTCGGCGCTCGGACTCGTCCTCCGCAAGGAGGTCGTGGGTCTCGACTCGGGTTGTGTGTGGGGCGGGTCGCTGACGGCGCTCGACCTGGACACCGACCGACCGCCGATCGCAGTGTCGTGCTCGGGATACCAATCACCCGATTCCGAGTGAGCAGCTGACTCCCGACTACGACGCTGGCGGCGCCTTCCGCGCCGGCGGTGGCGGCAGCTCCGGCACCACCATCGGCCCCCACGACACGACGATCTGTGGGGTCTTCATGGTGTAGACCCTTGGCGACAACTCGAGCACGATCGGCTTCGCGCCCGCAGGTGTCACTGGCAACACCACTCGCTGGTTGGCGCGAATTTCGAGCTCAGCGATGGAGCCAGGCATAACTTTGAACGCCACCCGTACAGGCCACAACGTGTGCTCACGCGGCTTCAGCGTGACACTTCCCTCGCCACTCGCGCCCTGCAGATCTACGACGAGGGTGTTTCGCATCCAGTACTGTGGGAACGACGCGGAGCCGCCTCCATCGGTCGTCTCATCCAGCTCGTGAACCTCAGGCGGCGGCGGTGGCGGCTTACGGTGCCACGGCCAGTGTAGGTGGCTACAGCCGGCCAGCAGCATGGCCAGCGCGACGACGCCAGCAGCGAGCCCAAAAGGAGCCGCTCCACGCTCACGCCTGTACACACCACTCCGTGCGCTGTCGTATGCGCCGTTTTCCACCATTACTGTAAACCTCCCGCCAGGGCTATTCTCCGATGCTCAAAAGACGCCTCCGGCGCTTTTGATGGGCAGCGCGTAACATACGCGAATGACGTCCGGGACACACCGTATGGAACCGTTGCAATCTCTCAATTTCAAGCGCTGGATCGACGAAAATCGGCACCTTCTCAAGCCCCCCGTGGGCAACAAGCGGGTTTTTCAGGACGGCGATTTCGTCATCATGGTCGTAGGCGGTCCGAACTCGCGTAAGGACTACCACGTCGACCCCGGGCAGGAGTTTTTCTACCAGCTCGAAGGCGACATGGTGCTGAA
>DASXNG010000119.1:0-16814 GCA_036495225.1 Galbitalea sp. | reverse complement strand
CAGCGTACGCGCAGTGGGGGAATTCCAGTCCTTCTCCTGCATCGACAGCCCGTCGGTGTTGTACCAGTCCATTTGCGAGGCGGACGGCACGGTCTCGCCGAATCGCCCGTACCGAACAGGCCGAATCGCCGGGTTCTCCCGACGGAGCCGCAGCAGCTGCTTCGTGACGGCGAGCAGTCTGTCCTGCCACTCTTCGCGGTCGTCCCAGCGCAGCCAGGTCAGTTCGCTGTCGTGGCAGTAGGCGTTGTTGTTGCCGCGCTGGCTGCGTCCGAACTCATCCCCCGCCGTGATCATCGGAACGCCCGCGGACAGCAGCAGCGTACCGATCAGGTTGCGCATGGCCTTGCAGCGGGCATCCAGAATCTGCTCGTCGCGTGTTGGTCCCTCGATGCCGTGATTGAACGAGTGGTTGTTGTCTGTGCCGTCACGGTTGTTCTCGCCGTTGCCGAGGTTGTGTTTCTGGTTGTACGCCGTCAGATCGGCCATCGTAAAGCCGTCGTGCGCGGTGATGAAGTTGACGGATGCCATCGGCCCGCGAGCCTCCGAGAAAACGTGACTCGACCCGGCGAGGCGCCTCGCGAACCCGCCGATGCCCTGGGCCGCAACGCCGTTGTGACGAGCCGCCGCGATGTCGGTGAGCCAGAAATCCCTGGCGCGGTCGCGATAGCCGTCGTTCCACTCCGAGTACCCGTCCGGAAATTTGCCGACCTGCCAACCGCCTGCGCCGACATCCCAGGGTTCCGCGATCATCTTCACGCCCTGGAGCCCGGGGTCGCTCACGATCGCTTCGAGCAGCGGATGCTTCGGATCGAAGTCGACGTTCGCGTCGCGTCCGAGCGTTGCCATGAGATCGAAGCGGAACCCGTCGATCTGCACCTCATTCGCCCAGTAGCGCAGCGAGTCGAGCACGAGTCGCTGGGCCACCGGTTGCGAGAAGTCGACGGTGTTGCCGCATCCGGTGACGTCGATGTAATCCCCGTCTGACATCGTTCTGTAGTAACTCGAGTTGTCGAGTCCTCGCAGCGATGTGGTCGGGCCGCCCGGGCCCTCCTCCGAGGTGTGGTTGTAGACGACGTCGAGAATGACTTCGAGCCCGGCCTCGTGAAGCAGCTTGACCATGCCCTTGACCTCACGGAGCACCGCGCCTGTACCGCCAAACTGCGCGTCGCGAGAGGCGTAGCTCGCGTTCGGGGTGAAGAAGTTGAGCGTGTTATAACCCCAGTAGTTCGCGAGCCCCTGCTTCACGAGCCGTTGTTCGCTCACCGACTGGTGAATGGGCAGCAGTTGCACGGCGGTCACGCCGAGACCCTTGAGGTACTCGATCGTGCTCTCGTGGGCGAGCGCCGCGTACGTTCCGCGCAGGTTCTTCGGGACGTGAGGGTTGGCTTTGGTGAGTCCCTTGACGTGAGCCTCATAGATGACCGTGTGGTCGAGCGCTATGCCCGGCTTCGTTGAGGTGCCCCAGTCGAACGCGTCATCCTGAACGTAGGAACGCCACTCGCCGTTTCCGGTGCGGGCGAGACCGCGCGAATACGGATCGATCAGGTTGCGCTTGCCGTCAAAGTCGTGAGTCTTGCCCTTGGGCCCGGATGCGCGGATCGCGTACCGCGTGCCTGGAACGAGATGCGGCGACTCGGCCGACCACACGTCGCCCTTCTTCGACATCGGGATGACTTCGCTCACCCAACTCGGATCTTTGCTGTCGAAGATTGCAAGTGCCATGCCGGTCGCGTGATGCGACCACACCCGAAGGGCGCCGCCGCCGGGCGTTGCGTGCACGCCCAGTCCGTGAAGGGGATCGCTCGAAGGCATGCGTTCTAGAGTAGTTACCTTGCAAGTCGGCAATGTTACGGAGCACACGATGGCGATCTATCTGGATCATGCGGCGACAACGCCGATGTCGCCAGCGGTGCTCGCCGCCTACGTTTCCGCCCTCACGGTCGTCGGCAATCCGTCGTCCATCCACAGCCAGGGCCAAAACGCGAAACGGATGCTCGAGGAAGCACGGGAGCAGGTTGCCGCCTCCGTCGGTGCCGACGCGGTCGAGGTCACGTTCACCTCCGGCGGCACCGAGTCGATCAACCTTGCCATCAAGGGCCTCTACTGGGCGCGGAACGCTGTTGTTGGTCGAGTAGCGCCCGACGAAGTCGCACGCCTATCGAGACCCCGCCCCCGCGTCCTCATCACAGCCGCAGAGCACCACGCCACCCTCGACGCCGCCGCCTGGCTCGAATCCCACGAGAGTGCAACGGTCGAGTTCATCCCCGTCGACTCTCTCGGGCGCATCGATCTCGCAGCACTGGAGTCGATGCTCGGCGACGATGTCGCACTCGTCAGCGTTCTTCTCGCCAACAACGAGGTTGGAACCCTGCAGCCCGTCGATGATGTCGTCGCCCTGGCCTCCCGTTTCGGCGTTCCGGTGCACTGCGATGCGGTCGCAGCCTACGGTTACGTGCCGATCGACTTTCACGCGTCGGGCCTCGCGGCGATGAGCCTCTCGGCGCACAAGATTGCCGGTCCTGTCGGTGTCGGCGCACTGGTCATCGCGCGCACGGCGACCGTCACCCCACTGATTCACGGTGGCAATCAGCAGCGGGCTCGCTCCGGCACGCAGGACGCCGCGGGCGCAGTTGCGTTCGGAGTGGCCGCCGAGCTCGCCGCCGAAGGGATCGCGGCCAGGCAGGCTCGACTTCGGGAGTTGCGCGATCGGCTGATCACCGGCATCCACTCTGCGGTTCCGACTGCGATTCTTCGTGGCGATCCCGTCGACCGCCTCGCAGGCAACGTCCACTTCACGTTCCCGGGCTGCGAGGGCGACTCGCTGCTTTTCCTGCTGGATGTCGCGGGCTTCTCCGTTTCGACGGGATCGGCCTGCCAGGCCGGGGTCCCCGAGGCGTCGCACGTTCTGATCGCAATGGGGTTGTCGGAGGCCGACGCGCGCGGAGCGCTGCGGATCACACTTGGCGAGGAAACCACAGAGGCAGAAATTGATGCGTTCGTTGCCGCGCTGCCCGAGGCGGTCGCGCGCGCGACATCCGCTGGGCTCGCCGACCGTGTTGTCGACGTCAGTCCTTTGGTAACTCGTGCGTAGGGCGCTCGCGGTCGGCCTCGTTCTCGTGGCTTCGCTTGCGCTCGGCGGTTGCGGACTGGTCGGGTCGAGCAAGTCTGTTCCGCCAACCCCGACGTCGACGATTGCGAACGCGCTCAACGGGCTGAAGCCGGTTGTGCCATCGAAACTGACCGCCGCGAGCGCGAAGAAGGCGACCGTGGATCTCGCGAACCAGATCGACGCGCTCGTCGCGAAGACGGATGTCGTCTACGTCGACGATCACTCCCAGCTCGTTCCGGCGACGAGTTCATCGGGGGAGTACTACGGGGTGCTGCGCACCATCAGCGTCACGCCCGGCTTCGACCCGATTCAGCAGGCGACCCTCATGGAGAGCCTTCTGGTCGCGGCCGGCTGGAAAGAGGAGGACACGACCTCCCCGACCGGCAAATACCTGGCAGCCTTGTCGAGCAGCACCGACCCGTCGGACGCCTGGTTCCTGCTTCTCGGAGCGGATGCGACCGTACCCAAGCAGCCCGTCATCACGGTCCAACTGGCGAGCCCGGACCTTCCCAAGAAGTAACGAGTAGGTTCGGCATGTGAACCTCCCCAGGTGGGTCTCCGCCATCGTGTTCGACTGCGATGGTTTGCTCGTCGACACCGAGCCGAGTTGGACTGTCGGCCAGGCGGCGGTCTTCGCGGCCAACGGTTTCGACTTCGGTCCCCGGGAGAAACAGCTCATTCTTGGCCAGTCCATTTCGGACTCGGGCGAGTTCATGGCGGAATACTTCGACCGGCCCGGTGACGGACCGGCTCTGGTCGACGAACTCCTCACCAGAGTCGGCGAAGAGCTGCTCAAGGGAGTTGCACCCCTTGCCGGGGCACTCGACCTCGTCAAAGCGGTGGCCGGCCGCATCCCGATCGCAGTCGCAAGCAACAGTCCGAGGAGACTCCTGGATGTCTCCTTGCGAGGTTCTGGCCTCGACGGGTACTTCGAGATCACGGTTGCCGGCGACGAGGTGGAGTTTGGCAAGCCTCATCCGCAGCTCTATCTGGAGGCCTTCGCGCGACTGGGCGCCGAACCCACGGCCGGCGTCGCGTTGGAGGACTCGGCGACGGGCGTCGCATCCGCCAAGGCGAGCGGCGCATTCGTCATCACGGTGCCCTCGATGCCGGGCGAGCCGATCGACGGCGACTTCGTCGTCGCGTCGCTTGCGGACCCCGTCATCCGCTCGTGGTCCGAGCGAGTTCAACCCCTCCACTGAACAGCTCAGGTGGAGGATTCTTGCGATCTCTTGGGCTCTCCTTTATATGCACCTCACCAAGCTCGAGGAGGCCGGATTCGTCAGCGGTCATCTCGAACTCGGACTCGACGGGAAGGCGATGAAGATTTTCGAGGTCGTGCCGTTCCAGATCCGGCTGGACGCGGAATCCCTCGTTGAAGCAGTCGGAAACACAAAATCGGACACCACCAACACGGAGAGTGAGTAAGACATGGTCCCCTGGTACGCATGGGTCGGAATTACGTTCGTTGCCTTTTGGGGCGTCATCGGCCTCATCGCAGTCATCAGCTGGAGCAGGCGAAAGGATAACCCTGCACTGGCCGAAGCGATCGTCCAGAATTCAGAGGTCAACAAGGCGCTGCTCGAGAAGCTCGGCACCATCGAGACCCGCCTGGGCGCAGTCGAGAAGACCCTCAACGACATCCCGAACTAGCACCCCCGCTCGTGCGAAAGCCGACCTGAACTTCCCAGCGATCTAAGCTTGAGGCCGTGAAGGTTTTGGCGGCGATGAGCGGGGGAGTCGACTCTGCGGTTGCTGCCGCGCGCGCTGTAGACGCCGGCCACGATGTCGTCGGCGTGCATCTGGCGCTCAGTCGCATGCCGGGCACGCTGCGCACCGGCTCCCGCGGATGCTGCACCATCGAGGATTCGATGGATGCCCAGCGCGTCGCCAACATCATCGGCATCCCGTACTACGTCTGGGACTTCTCCGAACGTTTCAAGCTGGACGTCGTGGATGATTTCATCGCCGAGTACTCCGCTGGTCGCACCCCGAACCCCTGCATGCGCTGTAACGAGCGCATTAAGTTTGCCGCTCTGCTCGAGAAGGCCCTCGCGCTCGGCTTCGACGCCGTCGCGACCGGTCACTACGCGACGATCCTCACCGACGACAACGGCAACCGCGAGCTGCACCGCGCTGCGGCTTGGGCCAAGGACCAGAGTTATGTTCTCGGCGTTCTCACCAAAGAGCAGCTCGCCCACAGCATGTTCCCGCTCGGGACGACACCGTCGAAGGCGGAGGTGCGTGCGGAGGCAGCCGCTCGCGGTTTCAGCATCGCGTCGAAGCCCGACAGCCACGACATCTGCTTCATCCCGGACGGCGACACTCGCGGGTGGCTGGCCGACCGTGTCGGGGCTGAGCGGGGCGACATCATCGACCGATCCGGTGACGTGATCGGCAAGCACGACGGCGCGCTCGCGTTCACGATTGGGCAGCGCAAGGGGCTCAACGTCGGATTTCCGACGGATGACGGCAAGCCCAGGTTCGTGCTGGAGATTCGTCCGAAAGACAATACGGTCGTGGTCGGCCCGCGCGAGGCGCTCGATCTCGCCGAGCTCGCTGGCAGCAAGATCAGCTGGGCTGGACTCCCGCCGGTCGACCCCGAGACGCCGTTCGACTGCGACGTGCAGATTCGGGCGCACGCTGACCCTGTGCCGGCTGTCGCCTTCGTGCGTGACGGTGAGTTGGTCATCCGTCCGGTGAATCCGCTCAACGGCGTCTCGCCCGGCCAGTCCGCCGTCATCTACGTCGGCACTCGCGTTCTCGGCCAATGCACGATCGACCGCACGGTCTCCGCAGCTCCCCACGCTGCAGTTTGTTGACAGCGCGGCCCCTGTAACCCGCGCGCGGTCAACAAACTGCAGCGGTGCCGGTGCCGGGGGTGGGTCATAGGGTGAGAGGGTGGCGGACAACTACTCCCTAGACGAATTGGATGCGGCGAAAACCGAAGCCGACCAGCTGACGACCCGCATTCTCGAGTTGCGCGACGCGTACTACGAGCGCGACGAGGTTCTCGAGAGCGACGAGACCTACGACAGGATGATTCGCCGGCTCGAGGAACTCGAGCGGCTTTTCCCCGAACTCCAGAGCCAGGACAGCCCGACCCAGACCGTCGGTGGTCGCGCGGAGACGACGCTCTTCGCGCCGGTGACCCATGCCGAGCGCATGCTCAGCCTCGACAACGTGTTCTCCATCGACGAGTTTTTGGCGTGGGCGACGAAGGTTGAGCGCGACTCGTCCCGCCACATCGACTACCTGTGCGAGCTGAAGATCGACGGTCTCGCGATCAATCTTCGGTACGTGAACGGCGCGCTGGTGAGCGCCGCAACCCGTGGCGACGGCGTCGTCGGCGAGGATGTCACCGACAACATCGCCTACGTGAAGTCCATCCCGACCCGGCTCGACACCGACAACCCGCCCCCGCTCGTCGAGGTTCGCGGTGAGGTCTACTTCGAGGTCGAGACGTTCCGCAAGCTCAACGCTGAGCAGGTCGCCGAGGGGGAACGCGTCTTCGCGAACCCCCGGAACGCGGCATCCGGAAGCCTGCGGCAGGTGCGCGAGGGCAAGTCTGGTGCAGCGCTCGTGCGCATGGACCGCCGGCTGGCGGGCCTCAGCATGCTGGTGCATGGCATCGGCGCGTGGGCGAATCCGCCGGTCGACAGCCAGTCCAAGACGTACGACCTGCTGAAGGCATGGGGCTTGCCAACCAGCCCGCACTACAAGGTCGTGACGACCAAAGAGGATGCGGCGAAGTTCATCGAGTACTACGGCGAGCACCGCGACAGCGTCGAGCACGAGATCGACGGAATCGTTATCAAGGTCGATGAGCTCGCACTGCACGACGAGCTCGGCGCAACCAGCCGCGCACCGCGCTGGGCCATCGCATACAAATACCCGCCAGAGCAGGTCAACACGAAGCTGCTCGACATCGTCGTGAGCGTTGGCCGCACCGGCCGTGCGACCCCGTTCGCGGTGATGGAGCCCGTGCGCGTGGCTGGCAGCACCGTGCGCCAGGCGACACTGCACAATCAGGATGTCGTCAAAGCCAAGGGTGTTCTCATCGGCGACACCGTCGTTTTGCGCAAGGCGGGCGACGTGATCCCGGAGGTGCTCGGCCCTGTCGTGGAACTTCGCGACGGCACCGAGCGCGAATTCGTGATGCCAACCAGGTGCCCAGAGTGCGGTACGCCCCTCGCCCCGGCCAAGGAGGGGGATGTCGACCTCCGCTGCCCGAACACCTTCAGCTGTCCGGCTCAGGTGCGTGGCCGCGTTGAGCACGTCGGCAGCAGGGGTGCCCTCGACATCGAGGTGCTCGGTGAGGTGACGGCCGCAGCACTCACGCAGCCTTACGAGCCCGCCGAACCGCCGCTGCACAACGAGGCGGGCCTGTTCGAGTTGACCCTGGAGAAGATCTTCCCCGTCGCAGTCATCGTGCGGGACAACGAGACGGGCATGCAAAAACTCGACGAGAACGGCGACCTCAAACGGGAAACGCCCTTCAAGCGCATCCGGCAGAAGCGCGATGGAGAGTTCAATCCGCACTCCGAGGTGTTCGATGGCGATGCTGACTACGTTCCATCGCTCAACGCGACGAACCTCATCGCAAACCTCGAGAAGGCGAAGACGAGCCCGCTATGGCGCATCCTGGTTGCGCTCAGCATCCGTCATGTCGGCCCGGTCGCGGCACGAGCGCTCGCAGACTACTTCGGGTCCCTCGACGCCATCCAGGGGGCGAGCAGGGATGAGCTCGCTGCGGTCGAAGGTGTCGGAGGCATCATCGCCGATGCCCTGATCGACTGGTTCGCGGTCGACTGGCACCAGGACATCATCGAGCGCTGGCGTGCCGCCGGTGTGCAATTTTCGACGCCTGGCCACCCGGGGCCGGGTGCGGGGGGCGCTGCGGATGGCCCACTCGCGGGTGTCACAGTGGTGGCCACTGGCAGCCTCGACGGTTTCACCCGGGAGGGCGCGATCGAGGCGATCATTGCGGCCGGCGGCAAAGCGGCATCGAGTGTCAGCAAGAAGACCGACTTCGTTGCGGCTGGGCCTGGCGCCGGTTCGAAACTCACGAAGGCGGAGGAGCTGGGATTGCGCATCATCGATTCGGAGCAGTTTGCCAGGTTGCTCGAGGGCGGCCCGGAAGCACTCAATGACTAAAGAGCCGACCAGCCCGGCGTAACCGAGAGTTCACACATGGTTACACAGTCTTAACCGCAGTCCTCGCGCACCGACCTGTATACCCCATAAACTGGGGGCGCAGACTTGGAGTCAACTGGGAAACGACCCCGAGCCTGGTGAACGAGGGGATTGAACCCGAATTGCTGTTTGACGTCGCAGCTCTTCTGATAACCTCGGCAGCTTTAGGACCTGCGGCCGAGGTATCTGTCGCGCCCGCTTCATTCTCCGTTTCACGAGTCGTCGACACCACGACCCTGCCCGGGGCCCTCGAGACGGGAGGCACGATCATCCCGCTGTCACTGTTCGAGGTCGCTCCGCACTCTCCCTCGCAGGTGCGAGCCGTGACCGGTATCGCGCAGGTGCGTGAGCTCGCAGCCCTCTCGTCCGCGCAGATCAAGAGTCTGATCGCATCCGATCCGTCGCTCGTGACAAAACTGCTGGCGTCGCCGCCGAGCGCCCGCGACGTCAGTGATCTTTGGTCGTCAATGAATGCGTCGGCGCGCGCGCGACTGACCAGCTCCGCGCCTCGCCTTGTCGGAAATCTTGACGGCTTCCCCACCGCCGTTCGCAACCAGGCCAACCGAGCGTGGGTGAAGCAGTCCATCGCGGAGCTAACGCGTGGGCTCACGGGTGTCGACGGCCGCGTCGTCGCTGAGTCCGGCCAACAGCAGCTTCACATGCTCGGCCGAGTCGAGGCTGCCCTCAAGACGCCGAAGGGCAAGGCGGCGCCCCCGCGATCGCTGTTTTCGGTCGATGACAGCGGCTCGGGCAAGGCGGTCATCGTGATCGGCAACCTGCAGACTGCCGACTACGTCACCTACATGATCCCCGGCATGTTCTACACCGTTGACGGCCAGCTCGGGGCATGGACCGGGGATGCCGCTGATCTCTACTCCCAGCAGGTTTCCTGGCTGCACCGGCTCAGCAAGGCCGACCCGGCAGACGCCAACAAGACCGTGGCGGTGGTGGCATGGATGGGTTATCAGACACCGGACCTCACCAACATCGGCTCGCTGGATCTCGCGAATCAGGGCAGGGATGAGCTCGCACGCGACATCCAGGCGCTGCAGTTGCAGCGTGGAGAGCACCAGCCTTACACGACGATCGTCGGTCACAGCTATGGCTCCACCGCAGCCCTCATGGCCCTCACCGAGTACGACTTCACGGTTGACGCGCTCGCACTCGTCGGCACGCCGGGCAGCGCGGCGCAGTCTTCCCACGACCTGCATGTCCGTGGCAACAACGTGTGGGTCGGCTCAGCTGCGTGGGATCCGGTGCCGAGCAGCGCCTGGTTCGGCAGCGATCCGGCTGCTCCCAGCTACGGCGCACACACGATGGGCGTCGGTGGCACCACGGATGTGATCACGGGGGAGAGCCTCTCCCAGTCGATCGGGCACAACGAGTACTTCGACCCCGGTACCGAATCGATGCGCAACCTGGCCCTCATTGGTATCGGTCACGCAGAACTGGTCATGCGAGGCGTGCCGTCTGACTCGACTCGAACTCTCGCCACTGCGCGTTAGTGGGGCGGCAACGCCGTGGTGAACTGTAGCCTGAGCTCCGCCCGAGGACTCACAAGTTGCAGCTGTCCATTTTCGGATTGGAACCCGAACCCGGACTTGAGGACCCGCAGCACGTAACTGTCGACGCCCTGCTGGGGTTCGTCGCATGAGGATGTGGGCTCCAAGGTCATCCCACTCAACACGATTTCGCCGGCGTTCTGCTCCCAGTGCGCCCCGAACTTCGAGCACCACGTCGAGCCGCTCATGGTGCGGTCGCTGTTGAATCGCAGCGTTGCGCCGGTGGCAGGGATGGGAGCGAGGTCGCTCGGCCCGTAGTAGCTGTCCGGCATGACGACCTGCAGGTACCAGTTGCGATCGGTGACGAGAGTCGGGGGGACGTTCAGCGCGCGCTGGAAGTGCAGCGACAGGTTCGGGCCGGTCAGGTCGAGCAGACCCCCGGTGACCGAGGCGAAGCGCACCTGGTTCAGGTCGTTGATGTAGCGCTCTTCGATGTCCTGCTGAATCTGAGTACCGCAGTTCTCGACCTTGGGCAGGGTCGCGGTGATCCACAGGGCGCCGACCGATCCGAAAACTTTCGCTCGGTAATCGCTGCAGGTCGAGCGCCCGTACGTCGAGTCGTCCTCGGCGATCGTGAGCGAAATCAGCTGGTTGCGTATGGGGATTGTGCCGGCGGCATCCGTCGCCGTCTGCAGCTCCCACTGCCCCCGAAGTTGCGGGTCGGGGCCGCCCTGGTCGCCAGACGAGGCACAGGATGCCAGCGCCAGTCCGCAGACGAGCGCGGCAATCGAAGCTGCCGCAACACGTCTCAGCCGACTCGTGGATGGCGTGATCATTGTGTCGCCTCGAATTGCCATGAAGAACCCGACTTCGGTTCGAACATGGTGAGGGTGTTGCCGTAGGTCGAAAAGAAGACCTGGAATCCGGGCTTCATCGCCTTCAGCATGAAGTCCCGGTCGCGATAGTCGCCGAGTCCGCGGCAGTCGTCCTTTTCGTGGGCAAGCCCGCTGACGACAATCTCACCCGCGTCCTGCGCCCAGCGACCTGCCACTTCTGGACAGCCCTGCGTGTCGATGCGGAAGGTATGGTCGGTGTCAAACACGACGGACCCCGCGGCGGTGTTGGTCACGGACGTGCCATCCGTCGCTTCAATGTTGTTGTAGTCGGCGATCCACTGAACACCAGTGAGCGCGAGGGTCGAGTGTGTCGGCGCGTGCCGATAGGTGAGTGTGGCGTGCGGGGAGCTGAGGGTGAGCTGCGCGTCGCTGACGTTCGCGAACGTTGTGGCCTTCAGCGCAGCAGCGTAGCGCTTGTCGAGATTCCAGTGCGAGAGGATCGGGCACTGTTCGAACTGTCGGCGCACTACGGTGACGTACACGGGGCCGGGTGCGCCAACGATGCTTGCGGTGTAGTTGTTGCACGGCCCGCGACCGCTCGCGCTGAGCGCTGGACGGATGGTGAGGGTGACATACACGTCGTCAAGATCGAGTTTGCCGCGGCCGTCGCTCGCCTTGGTGAGCAGCCATTGTCCGGCCAGCCGTGGATCCGGGCCGCCCGCCACCGCGGACTGGGACGTCCGGCTGACAAGCAGGAGCGCGATCACGAACGCCAGAAGAATGGCGCCGCCGATGAGCGGTGCTGCTTTCCCGACTCGCACGGTCACCTCCCTGTGATGCGGACAACTCTCGCAGATTCACGCGAAATTCGGCAGGGTGCCTAGCCTGCGTCCGCCGTGTGCCAGACGCTCGGCACGCCGATGGAAAGATTTGTGATCACCAGCCAGCTGTCCGACACAGTGCCGTCGGAGCTGCTCTCGATGGACAGTGCCCCGCGCATGAGCGCGAGGGCGATTTGGCTGCGCTCCCGGTCAGCGGGAGAACAGTCGCCGCCTAGTTCCGCGTTCGTATAGGCACCGATCGAAATGATGTCGCCCTGCTGCTGGTAGTTGGCGTCGATTCGCGAGCACGGGTTGAGCAACGAAACACCGTTGTTGCCGTCAAACGTCAGGACGACGTCTTTTGGGGGGTCCGCGTCGGTCGAATGGGCTGGGTTCGGGTCGATGGTGCCGCTCGGCACCGACGCGAGCGTCCAGCGCGTGTGCCGAAAGTCCGATGATGAAGTTGGAGCACGCCGCAGGTAGATGATCGACGACGTGGGTGAGCTCAGCACGAGCGAGCCGTCGGTGATGCTGGCGAAGCTCGTGCCGCCGAGCGCGCGAAGGTACGTGCGACTGAGCGCAGCATCCGCCTCACTCAGGCATGTGCCGGGAGTGCGAAGAGGCGCCACGCGAACGTAGACCGCGCCGAGACCACCCGTGACCGTTGCGGGTTGCCTGCCGCAATATGACGTGACGTAGGTGTGGTCCGCGTCACCGATGCTGAGTGCGAGTGGGACGCTGCCGAGATTCAGCAGGCCGCCGTTGACGCTCGCAGATGCGAGGTGCCAGACGCCCTGGAGGCGCGGATCGGGGGAGGATGCTCCCCCGCCCGCGCATCCCGTGAGCGCCACGCCAACCGCAAGGAAGATCGTCACGGCTGCCGAGTACACCCTCATTGGTCTCACGAATTCAAATCTGGCACGAACTCCAACGCAATGCCCGCGCGGTAGCTGGAGAGTGTCATCGTCTCGCTGCCGGACGTGTCGTAACTCACCGTGAATCCGGCAATGAGGGCGCTCCGCAGTTGAGCGTCCGGCCGCTGATCGCTGCCGAAGCACAGCGATTTCGGGGTCGAGGAGATGTCACTCGTGATGATCACTCCGGCGCTCTGGTGGAAGTTTGCGATGAAGAGCGCGCAGGCTGTCTGTGCTGTGAGGAGTCCTGTCGAACCGAACACGACAATGGCTCCGCCGTTGCTGAGGTTCCCATGCTTGGTGCCGTCAGCTTCGAGGACGCTTTCGGCGGTGAGTCGCCATCGCATATCGAGAAGCGAGCCAAGCGACGGGTTTGCGGCAATCGTGTAGTCGAGTGTCACTCCCGGACCTGAGAGTTCCAGATCGCCCGCGTGGGAAGTGAAGCGGCGCACCTGTTTCAGCGCTGCGAAGTAGTGGGCATCGAGATCCTGCTGGTCGTTCGAGCTGCAGGCCGTCGTCGGTGGATGCCGCGGCTCGACCCAGAGCGCGTTTCGTGACCCGTAGATTGTGGCGCTGTAGTCGTAGCAACTGCTTCGCCCCACCGCGGTGGCGCCCGTGCCGATCGTGAGGCTGATGTTCTGGTTGCGCACGTGACGAAATATCGCATCGTCCGTGTGGGCAGCAACGAGGGTCCATTGACCGCGAAGCGCCGGATCCGGGCCACCGGCGTGGGATGCGGGTGCTCCGCACGCGGTGAGCGCCAGCACGCAGAGGCCCGCGACCAATGCCGCAACGAGCCGTCTCGCACCCAGCATGAGCAAATCTCCGCCCGACGCCTACAACCCTTGCAGAGCCGGGACCCTAGCGAAAGAGCGGGTGGCATCCCGCCCGCCTAGAATTGACGGGTTGTCCAACGATCTGTCACGGAGCCGCATGTCTGAATCTCAGCCCGAACACCCAGAGGGAATCACGCCAGACGTGGTTCGCCACCTGGCGGGCCTCGCTCGCATCGCTCTCACCGAAGACGAGGTAGGCAAGCTCACGGGTGAGCTCGGCATCATCCTTGCGAGCATCGAGAAGGTGAGCGAGGTTGCGACGGACGATGTGCCTGGAACGAGTCACCCGATTCCCCTGAAGAACGTGTACAGGCCGGATGTCCCGGGCCCGACCCTGACAACAGAAGAGGCACTCGCTGGCGCTCCCGACTCGGACGGCAGCCGTTTTCGTGTGACCGCAATCCTGGGGGAGGAGCAGTAATGAGTGACCTCATCACCCAGAGCGCCGCGTCGCTGGCGGCCGCGCTCGCCGCAGGTTCGGTTTCGTCTGTGGAAGTGACCCAGGCGCACCTCGACCGCATTGCTGCAGTGGACGGTGACGTGCACGCGTTCCTGCACATCAACGAAGCCGCGCTTGACGCGGCGGCCGCTGTCGACGCGCAGCGTGCGGCCGGGGAACAGCTCGGCGAACTCGCCGGCGTGCCGATCGCCATCAAGGACGTGCTCTGCACGCTCGGGATGCCGTCGACTGCGGGCTCGCGCATTCTCGAGGGTTGGATTCCTCCGTACGACGCGACCGTCGTTGCCCGCCTCCGCGCGGCCGGTCTTCCGCTCCTCGGCAAGACCAACATGGACGAATTCGCCATGGGCTCGTCCACCGAGTTCTCCGCCTACGGCGCGACGCACAACCCGTGGGACCTGGACCGCATCCCCGGTGGTTCTGGCGGCGGGTCATCCGCTGCCGTTTCCGCCTTCGAGGCCCCGATCGCTCTGGGTTCTGACACCGGTGGTTCGATCCGTCAGCCCGCGGCCGTCACCGGGTCGGTCGGAATGAAGCCGACCTACGGCGGTGTCTCCCGCTACGGTGCCATCGCGCTCGCGTCATCCCTCGACCAGGTTGGCCCGGTCTCGCGGACGGTTCTGGATGCCGCGCTAGTGCACGACGTCATCGGTGGGCACGACCCCCGCGACTCGACCTCGCTCACAGACCAGTGGCCTTCGTTCGCCGCGGCCGCCCGCGCTGGCGCTGCGGCCGAGTCACTCAAGGGACTTCGCGTCGGCGTCGTCAAGGAACTCGACGCACCAGGTTTCCAGGCCGGAGTCTCGCAGCGCTTCCACGAGACGCTTCGCATTCTCGAAGCTGCTGGCGCAGAGATTGTCGAGGTGAGTGCGCCCAGCTTCGACTACGCGGTTGCTGCCTACTACCTGATCCTTCCCGCGGAGGCTTCTAGCAACCTGGCGAAGTTCGACTCGGTGCGCTTCGGCCTCCGGGTCAACCCGCCCGGCGGCGGAACCGTCGAGGATGTCATGGCTGCGACCCGCGAGGCCGGATTCGGCCCGGAGGTCAAGCGTCGCGTCATCCTTGGCACGTATGCACTGAGCGCCGGTTACTACGACGCGTACTACGGCAGCGCGCAGAAGGTGCGCACGCTCATCCAGCGCGACTTCGCGTCGGCGTTCGCGCAGGCTGATGTTCTCGTCAGCCCGGCCGCGCCGACCACGGCGTTCAAGCTGGGCGAGAAGATCGAAGACCCGCTGGCCATGTACCTGAATGACGTGACGACGATCCCGGCGAACCTCGCGGGAATTCCCGGCATGAGCATCCCGATGGGTCTCGCACCTGAAGATGGGCTGCCTGTCGGCATCCAGCTGATGGCGCCCGCCCACGAGGATGCCCGGCTCTACACTCTCGGCGCGACCCTCGAGCGGCTGCTCGAGGAGAAGTGGGGTGGTCCGCTACTCAGCCAGGCGCCAGCGCTGGTCTAGCTGCCCGGTCGTTACGGCTCGCGGGGCGCTCCGACGCTTGCCGCGTGCTCCCTAAGGTCGGTGTCTCGTGCGGCGCGCCGCAAGGCGTACCTCAACACGCCGGGCCTTCGACCAGATACCGACTTTGCGGCCGGGGTTGTTAGCTACTCCTTGTCGAGCAACTGCGCCAGGCGCGGCAGCACCTGGCTGCGCCATCCGCCGCTCCTGCCCTATCGTGCGTAGGAAAAAACCTACGTGTCAAATCACTTGGGTGTCGTGGCCGTCGGCAACTTGAGCGACTTCGCTGCCGCGACCGTGGCCTCGACCGCGGCGGTGACGCTACCGAAGTCGTCCGTGACGCCCACGGCCTCGATCACCAGGTTGCCCTTGACCGCCTGCACGATGTACTCGACCGACCCCGTTCCGCCCTTGCCGCCGCCGGTGAGAACCTCCTCCTCAAGCGCGACCGTCTGGTCTGCTGTGGTGTGGATGCCGATCTTCGTGAAGCTGGCCTTCACGTTCGCGTGCTGCTTGCCGGACGCCACCGAAATCGTCATCGTTGGGCAGGCCTGAAGCAGCGACGTGTATTCGCCCAGGTAGGTCGCCGCCACCGAGTTGGGGATGGCCTCGTTCGGAATCGCGCTCACTGCCAGCGTCAACTTGCCCCAGACGAGTTCCGCGGATGCCAGGTGTTCACCGGTTGGCAGCGTCTGCACGCCTCCGCCGACCGAACCGACGAGCTTGGCGCAAGCAGCGGGCGCAAACGTCGCGTGATCTTGCGCCACCAGCGTGGAAAGACCGCCGGTTAGCCCGGCGCCGGCGATCTTGGCCTTGATCGTGGCATCGGTGAGCACCGTGCCCTTCACGTCGAGCGAGCTTTCGACCTCGGTCACGATCGCGGTGAGCTCGTCGCTCGAGTAGGTGCGGTTCTCGAAGAGCGTCGCCTTGGCCGCCTGTGCGACGGGAGCACTCGGCTCGGTGCATCCGGTTAAAAGGAACGAGACCGCGAGCAGTAAGGCGCTCGCGACCACGGCGGCAGACTTGGGCACGGCTGAACCCTGCCAGCACGAGGTGTCCGGATGATGACGAGCGCGTGTACGGGCCCTTTGCTGCAACGGTCGCTGAGGCACTCGAAGCGGCCCTTCGACAAGCTCAGGGAACCGGTACGGTGACCTCCGCCAGCATCCGCTTGGCGAGACAATCGAATCGCTCGTAGTCGTTGCGAGCCCGCGCCAGCATCATTGCCCCTTCGAGGCCGCTGATGAGCACACGTGCTGAGTCGCGAACCGGTTCGGACGCGCGGATCGTGCCGGCTTCGATGCCCTCTCGCATCACACCCTCGAGCCAGGACTCGTTGCGGTCGAAGAACGCCAGAACCGCGTCCCGCATCGTTATGGGGAGCGTCTGATATTCCGCGGCAAGGATTCCGCACATGCACAGTCGGTCCGCATGCAGAACGATGCGATAGAGCTCGACGTATCGCGCGAGCTTGGCGGGAGCAGGAGTCTCTGCCGGGATCGCATCGATTGCAGCAAAGAAGCGCTGCGTGTAGCGCTCGAGCAGCACATCGCCGAGAGCCTCCTTGCTGCGGAAGTGATAGTGCAACGCGGCCTTGGAAACGGAGAGCTCCGTGGCGATGTCGGCGTAACTGAACGCGTTGTACCCGCGGGTCTGCACCAGGCGCTCGGCGACATC
>DASXNG010000118.1:0-9134 GCA_036495225.1 Galbitalea sp. | reverse complement strand
CTCACCAGAAAACTTCTCCGGGTTGACGTGCACTCGAATGTATCCAGTGAAGAGTTCGCCGTACTCGGCGGATGCCATGGTCACTCCGGCCGGGTTCGTCAGTGCGGTGATCCCCAGCGCCTGGACCGCACTCACGATGGATGGCTCGTCCGGTGTCCACACCGACGGGGCGTCCAGCCAGTTCGCGGTTCCGGTCGCTCCCTTGGTGAAAATGCCAACCACCTTCAGTGGGACGATCGGCTCGCTATTCGGAGTCGTTTGCCCACCGGCGGCCTGCACGGTGACGATGCTGCCGACGTGTAGGTCCGTGGCGCGGGCATCCGCTGCGGACAGGGCGATCTCTATCGGCGACTTGGTTGGCACCACCGTGCCAGCCTGCGGCAGGCGACCGGATTCGACGATGAGCCCCTTGCTGTTGGCGGACGTCAGCATGCCAAGTTGCATTCGCGTGCTCGTTAGACCACTAGTACGAGTGGCATTCGTGAGCGGGAGCGGAGTGCCGATCACTGCAGCAGTCGTGCTCGAATACACCTGCCGAATTCCTCTGGGCAACTCGGCCTCGACGCCCTTAGCGAAGACGGCAACACGTCCTGGCGCTTCGACCGGAGGTGAAGTGGTCCGGGCCACACCGACTGGCAATTGAATCAGGATGTCCGAGGCGGATCCCGCGTCGGCGACGGCTTGTTGGGCGCCGCGATCGAGAGTCTCGGTGACTTGCCAAGGCGCGGCAAGCGCGAGCAGAACGACGAAAGCGACGAGTGCCGTCCATGCAATCAACAGCACAACGTCGCGTCGAGCTCGCCTGCGCGCCACGAGCGGCAGCGCCGCAAACACGGACCGAACGACTCGGTCGACAGACGTACGCCCTGGGGTTGTCATTCGTCGGCTCCTCGAAGGATCTGCGCGGGCGACGTCGAGCGCTGAGTGACCGCGACGGCGAGAATCACGCAGGCGAGCACGGCGAGAACCTCAAGAATGAGTAGTGCGACTGCGCCGATCGGCACGATGGTGGCGACAGCCGGGACGGCTGGTGAGCCATCCGGCGCCACCGCGACGAGTGGTCCGACCATCCAGCTCAGCAGCAGGCCGATAGCGATTCCGAAAACTGTGCCGATGGCGCACAGAATCAGCGACTCGGTGCCAACCACGCCCATGAGCGCGCGGCGGGTTAGACCGATTGCTCGGAGCTGCGCGAATTCGAGTCGTCGTGCGCGCATGTTGGCCGCGGTGTGGACGGCAAAACCCATCGCAACGAGAAGAGCCGCCGCAACGATCGATAGCCAGAGGGCAGCCTGGGTGGCGACCCGCGGCGGATCGTCCTCCAACTGCCGCGCGAGAACCTCGCGACTCACACCATCGCGTGCGGCTACCGGGTGAGAGTTCAGAAACGCTTCGCCCTGACCCGCTGGAACATTTATCCACCATTCGTCGGCCATGACGCCGGACTGGCCCCACTGGAGAAGATCTCGCTCCAATTCGGCCTGGTCGATCACGACGCTTTCACTCGCGGCCGATCCCGCAGTGCCGATGGTGGCAACGGAGAGCTCGTCAATATCTGCGGCCGACGGCATCAACGGCACGATGCCAACGATGTTCACCCGGATCAGCGCACCCGAGATGTCGAGCGTCAGGTTGTCATGAATCTGGGCGCGAGCGACCTTCGCGAATGCAGCGGTCACCACCGCGGGCACGGCCTCAATTGGCCTCCAGTCTTCCAGAAGGAACGCGGCGCCTTGTTGGTCGACATTGGCCGGGATCACCACGCCAAGCCTCAACTGCCAGCCGAGCGGTGCGTCGCCTGCGGTCGGACCGTCTGTTGCTGGTGGACCGAAGATCTTTTCCGGAAACCAGGAGAGCTGCCGATCGACCGTCAGCGGCACCGCCGCGTACCTTCCGGCGTCACCGGTCGGATGCAGGACGGAGAGCTGGCCGAGCAGGATGTCTGCGTCTGCCTGAGAAGTCCCGCCACTATACTCGGCCCGATTCCCCACCGTGGCGAACGACTCGAAACCGACAAACCTCAGTGGCGCCTGGCCGCGCGCGTCCGAGTCGAGGAGTCCGCGCACTACGCGAGGTTGGCCGTCGGCGGGCACCACGCCCATGGGGATGGTGGTGAGCAGACCATTGCCGTCTTCGATCACCGCCGCGACGCGCATCGAGATTCCCGGTATCGGAGCACCGGGCGCTCCGACGCGAACGACACCTTGCACCCCCCTCACATCGCCGGGAAGCGCAATTCCCGCGCCCGCAGGCTCGTGAAAGCCGGGAAGCTTCGCCACCTGGTCTCCCCCGAGTGCGCCGTTGCGTCCCGTGGCGAGAAGCGACCGCGCGCCCGCCGTCAAGCCGAGAACTGTCGCGAGATCACCGGTGTCCTGACCCGTCGCATCCACTACCGATCCCGTTCGGTGGATGACCGGCTGCGGCTGTCCGATGGCGCCATGGGCGAGTACCGCACTCTGCCCGCCGATGGAGGCCTCAGTCACAGGAACTCGCACGGGGGGTCCCACCGCCAGACTCGCCTGATCAACCTGCGACTGCTGCCACGTGGCGAGAAACGACAGTCCGAACGTGCCGACCGCGACAGCGAGGGTGAGCAACAGAACCGCTGCGGACGACTGCAGCGAGCGACGCCCAACCTCCCATGCCGCGAGCGGGAAAACGGAACCGCGCGATCGCGTCGCACCGCGATCGGTGAGACGTGAAACAGCGGGGATGAGTCGAATACTCACAAGCGCTGCGGCGAGTAACACCGCCACCGGTGCGGCGACGAGCACGGGGTCGATCGCTGGGCTTGCTCCGCCGTTGACAGGCGTTCTGTACGCCAGGAGTTGCCAGTAGAGAACACCGGCAACCACCACCAAACCGAAATCCAGGCCCGAACGCAGCAGTCCGGAACCGCGATGTTCGCGGGCCTTCTTCTGCTCCCCGTCTGCGAACGTGGTCTGGCGAGGGAACAGCGGTGCGAGCAGGATCACGACGAACAGGAGCGCCACCGCGAGGGCGAGTTCCCACGCGAGGAGTGGCATCCCGGCGTCCTTTGGCATGCCCGCCGCTCTCATTGAGGGCAACATCGCCAGCAGGTCGTAAGCGAGTCGAGCCAGGATCGGGCTCAGCAGCGCGGTGAGCAGGCCGATCGCGACCGCCTCGTAGGCTGCCAGCGCGAAAACCTGTGATCGGGATGCTCCTCGCGCCAGCATCAGTTGGCGCTCGCCCGCCTGCGCATCGCTGAAGAGCCGGGCGGTCTGGCCGAGGGCCGCAACGGCCAGCACAAGCAGCAGGAGCATCAGCACAACGAGCGTCGACCGAGTGACGATGAGTTTCGAGTCAATTCGGCTGAGCGATGTTCTGAGAACGGAGGCAAACCTGACCTGTTCCCCGGCGTCGCCCACCTGAGCGGACACGTCGTCCTGCGCGGTCTTCAGTCGTTTCATAACGGGAGCGACCTGGTCCACCGTCACCCCGTCGAACTTGGGGACGAACGACAGCTGTATGGCATCGATGGTTGCGGCGCTGGCATCCAGCTGGCCCGCGGCAACCAGCAACGGACCAAACTCTGTCGTAGTGTCTGCGTCACTGGTGAAGGAGGGGTAGTCGTAGTTGACCCCGGCTCCCCGCAAGGGGTCCTGGGCCCAGTAGCCGCCCTTGGGGTCCTTGGCCCTGTAAGTTCCCACGACTCTGGCCGTGCGGACGTTGTTCCTGGCGTCGAGGCTCACGCTGAACGTGTCGCCGATCTGCAGGTGCGCGGCCCCGGCGCCCGCGGACGGGACAATCACCGGGATGACGGCAGTCGCCCCCTGGGCAATGAGCTTCGGCCAGGCACCGGAGGTGAGCGTCACGTGCGATCGCACCCCGGCAAGTTCAGCTAAATAGCTGGCGTCCGGGATTGCCCCGCCGACGCTCGTGGCGTTCGGCATGGTGAACGACAGGCTGCCGGAAGTCGCCACGATGCCGGAACCGAGTACGCGCTCGACGGCCTTCGACGTTACCGACGTCGTCTTCGCGATCGAGCCGGTCGGTTTCTGGAGATCGACTTTTATCGCTACCTGCGAGGTCGGCAGCGCCGCGAGGGCAGACCGCACCCCCGCCTGCTCCGTGGCACCGATCAGAAGGCCTACGGATGCCACGGTCGTCACCGAGAGCGTGGCGACAAGCAGCACGATCACGAGTAGACGCCACGAACTGACGGCTCTGCCCCGCGCGATCCTCCAGAGCATCAGCGATGCTGCGCCGTCGTGGCCGCGCATGCCACGGCGCACGGCGCAAACCCGCCCCCCGTGGCGCAGTGAAACGTGTGCATCGAGCCTCATCGCGTCGGACTATCGGCCGCGGGTTTCTCGGCCTGCCTCGTCATCCTATATGCGCGTTCGCGACTTTCTTCCTAAAAAATGTGCATCTTTTTTGGGAAAAAGTATGAAAACTTACACGCGCGAAATCCCCGGCTCACACCGTCTCTCCCAGCCGCAGTACTTCACTCAGCTGGTCGCGGCGATGCGCAGCGACCTCGGCCAAAATGGCAACAGCAAGCAGAACGATTGCCGCAGCCACCAGCCCGATGATCAGGCCGGGTGAAATCACGGTTGGCGGATCGGAAACGCCGCCGGCCAGCACTCCGAGCCCCAGGGACCGCTCGAACAGCGCGAGCATCCCGACGCCGGCAACGATCCCGCCGACCAATGCCGCAACGACCACCGGCAGCAGCTCGGCAAGCGCGAGCCACCACCCGAGTCCGGCCCTCATGCCAAGAGTGCGCAGCAGCGAAAGCGATCGACCCCGATCTCGCGCGCCCGCCAGCGCTGTCGCCACCAGCGCGATCATCGCCAGTACCGCCACAGCGATCGTTGCGAGCAGCATGGTCTGCTGTGTGCCCGCGACGAGCGCGAGGTGTCGACGGGCACTCAGCCAGCTTGCCCGCGAATGGATGTCAGCCTTCGGTACGCCGAGATGCGTCGCGGCGATTGCGGCCCCGGACCCGGTGATGAGCACCGTGTTCGGCGTGGTCAGGATTGGGCTAGCCGGTGTCGGTCCCTGCAACCGCTGCGCTAGAGATTCGAGGTCGACGTAGATGAACGGCCCCTGGACATAGCCGGACGGTTCGACGTTCGTCACGCCGATGACATGCATGTCGACCTTGGTCGGCCCGTAATACATTGCGAGGTCGTTCGTCACCAGCTGCTTCGCGAGTTGGGCGTCCACCACCACCGGCAACCGTGCGGTCGCGGGGGTCGCAGCGGCGAGTTTGCGCAGGCTGGTCGCGTAGTTCTCCTGTTCGCTCTCGCCCGGCAGGTGGGACACGAGTCCAGCGAAACCCCGATCAATGGCGAACAACGTGGGAAACTCCGTTGTCGTTCCGAACAGCACCTGCACACCCGCAGACACGTGCGCGGCACCCACAGCCGTCACACCGGCACGATGAGAGATCGATGAAATCGTGTCCGGAGTCACCAGCGCATCCACTCGTGCGTCAGCGCCAACTCGCTGCCAGGATGCTGCGACCTGCCCGCCGTTGACCGTGGAGATCAGCAGGCTTCCCCCTACCGCGAGTGAGACCGCCAGCGTCAGGGCGAGCAGGGGCAGTGCGGATATCGCGCCCTCCGCGCGCGCCGCGCCAAGCACGCCGAGGACACCGCGCGAGCCGCGACCAATCGCACCGATCGCTCGCACTGGCCAGCGATACAAGCGAAGGATCACCAGCGTCACGACGATCCCGAACAGCAGCGGCGCCGCCGCGAGAAACAGGTCGATACCCGCAGTGGCGGCCTCAAGCAGGCCCCGGCTCGCAAGCGATAGCAACGCAGCGACTGCGAGCACCACCATCGTTAGCTCGACCACACCGCGACGTGCGCGCGCACGCTTTTGCAGCTCCAGTCTCTCCTGTCGGTTGGCGGGCGTTCTGCGGCCGCTCCACTGACCGCGCACAAGTAGTGTGCCTTGCACGGGTGCCGCAAGCACCGCGACAACTAGTGCAGTCATCAGCGCACCGTAGTTGTCGACGGGTTCGGGTTCGATCGCTTCCGCGATGCCGACGCCGATGACACCGGCAATGACGGTTACAACAAGGGACTCAAGGAGCAAGCGGGTCGCTATCGATGCGAGTGAGGCGCCACGCGCGCGTTCGAGCGCCAGTTCGCGACCGCGCCGAACCACCAGGAGATGTGAGATCAGGATGAGCACCGCGATGGCAACCCCGAGGAGGCTGGCAAGCACGAGTGACATTTGGGCGAGCGCCGCCCGTGCCTGGCTGGGATACGCCGCGAGCGCATCGCCGAAGTGCGACGAGACCGTGACTATTGCGCCCGAGTCATCCTGAAGCCGCTCACTGTTGACCGTCAGCGCGGTGAGCTCGTTTGCAACCCGTGGCTCGATATCGCCGGAGAACCGTGCCGGATTCAGGTGCACTCGAATGTATCCGGTGAACTTTTCGCCGTAAGTGCTGAAGCCCCTGGTCACGCCGGCTGCGCTCGTCAACACGGTAATTCCGAGCGCTGGGACTGCCGCAACCGTCGGTGGTTCGTCCGGAGTCCACACCGACGGTGTGTCCAGCCAATTCGCGGTTCCCGATGCTCCCCTCTTGAGGATGCCAACCACCTTCAACCCGATGAGCGGCTTGCCATCCACCGTCGTGCGCCCGTCAGTGGTCTGCACGTTCACGATGCTGCCGACGTGGAGGCCGGCGGCGCGAGCATCCGCGACCGACAGCGCGATCTCTATCGGTGACACCGCGGGGGCAGTCCAGTTGGAACGCGGCAGTCGCCCAGATTTAACGATGATCCCCTTGCTGTTTGCCGTCGTCAGCATTCCGAGTTGCACTCGAGTGCTCGCCAATGCACTCGCACCGGTGGGATTCGTGACGGAGAGGGGTGTACCGAGCACCGCGGCAGTTGTGCTTGCGGACACGTGTCGAATGCCCGCAGGCAGTTTGGGCTGGAGGCCTCGCACGAAGTCCACAAAGCTTGCGGCCCCTACGAGCGGAGCTGAATTCTTGTCGGGCAGGCCGACGGGCACTCGGATGAGGATGTCGGCGCTCGACCCTGCGTCCGCGACTGCCTGTCGAGCTCCGCGATCGATCGTGTCAGTGAGTTGCCGAGGTGCCGACACCGAGAGCACAACCACGAACGCGACCAACGCCGTCCAGGCGATGAGCAGAAGGATGTCTCGCCTCGCACGCCTGCGCACCACCAGTGACGCCGCGGAGAACACCGAGCGTGCGTCCCGGCCGAAGACTGCGCGTTCTGGAGTCGTCATTCGTCTGCTCCTCGAAGGATCTGCGCGGGCGAAATCGAGCGCTGAGCCACAGCAACAGCGAGGACCACGAGGGCGAGCACGGCGACGACCTCGAGTATGAGCAACGCGACAGAGCCCATCGGGAGGACGATCGCCACTGTCGGCACGGCGGGTGAGCCATCCGGCGAGACCGCGACGAGCGGGCCAACCAGCCAGCTGAGGAGCACGCCTATCGCGACTCCAAATACCGTACCGATCGCGCACAACAAGAGGGACTCGGCGCCAACCACGCCAGCGAGGGAGCGACGCGAGAGTCCAATCGCGCGGAGCTGTGCAAACTCGAGTCGACGTGCGCGCATGCTCGCCGCCGTGTGGACAGCGAACCCGATCGCCGCGAGCAGTGCCGCAGCGACGATCGACAGCCACAAGGCAGCCTGCGTCGCGACCCGCAGCGGATCCTGCTGCATCTGAAGAGCGAGCACCTCCCGGCTGACACCGCCGTTAGCGACGGTCGTATGACGCCCGAGGTATGACTCGCCTTGACCCGCCGGAACATCGATCCACCATTCGTCGACCATCGCGCCGGGCTGGCCACCCTGCACGAGCGCGCGTTCGAGTTCAGCCTGGTCGACCGCGACGCTGCCGATCGCGGCCGCCGCCGCTCCGCTCGCCGTCGCGGCCGAGAGTGCGGTGAAGTCTGCCGCGCCCGGGATCAGTTGCACGATATCGACGACGTTGAGTTGGACTCGTGTGCCGGAGACATCCAGCGCCAGGTTGTCACCGACGTGCACATCAACTGATTTGGCGAGTGCTGAAGTAACCACCGCTGGAACGGAGGCGACCGGCGTCCAGCCCGCAAGGAGGTACGCGGCACCCTGTTGGTCGACCTCGGGCGGAATCACCACGCTGAGCCGAAGTTGCCAGCCGGGGGGCGCTTCGCCGGAGGTCGGACGCTCCGTGCCGCCGAAGATCTCCTCGGCCACCCAAGGCAGGTGCCGAGCGACCGTCACGGGCGCGGTCGCAAAGTCCCCCGCATCGGCACTCGGGTGAAGAACGGCAAGCTGGCCGAACAGGATGTCTTCTTTGGCCTGCGAATTCCCATCGCCGTATGCAGCCCGATCGCCGACCGTCACGAACGACTCGAATCCGACAAAGCTCAGCGGCGCCGCGCCCCGCGCCTTCACCGGTAGCAATCCCCGGACGACCTGAGGTTCGCCGTTTATCGGTACTGAGCCGAGTTGCACGGAGGTCAGCAGGCCATTGCCGTCTTGGATCACCGCCGCAAGGTTCACCGAGACACCGGGCAGGGCCGAGCCAGGCGTTCCGATGCGAACGACGGCCTGCAGGCCGCGAACGTCGCCGGGAAGCGCTAGGCGAGCGCCGGCACCGGCGTCATAGGCGGGAAGCTTCGCGACCTGAGCGCCGCCGAGTTCGCCATCGCGACCCGTGGCGAGGAGCTTGCGGGCGCCCCCGGTCAACCCAAGGACCGTCTCGATGTTGTCCGTGTCCTCACCCGAGCCATCCACCACGGCGGCGATTCGATGGATCACCGGCTGCGGCTTTCCGGTCGCTCCCACGGCGAGCGCCACACCCTGGCTGCCAACGGATGCTGCGTTCGCCGGAACTCTCACGGGCGGTCCCACGGCCAGATTCGCCTGGTCGACCTGCGACTGTTGCCAGGTGGCGAGGAAGGACTGCCCGAACGTGCCAACCGCAAGCGCGAGAGTGAGCAACAGTACCGCCGCGGTCGCCTGACGCGAACGGCGTCCAACTTCCCATGCGGCGAGCGGGAAAACGGACCCGCGCGACCGCGTCGCCCTGCGGTCTGCGATGCGCGCGACACTCGGGATGAGTCGCACACTCACGAGCGTGGCGGCGAGCAATACGGACACCGGAGCGGCTGCCAACACCGG
>DASXNG010000117.1:0-2869 GCA_036495225.1 Galbitalea sp. | reverse complement strand
GGATCCGCTCGAGACAGTCGAAGTGCGTCGGGAACCGTTTCGATTCGACGCGCGTCTCTCGCTAATGAGCAGTCTGGTCGTGAGCGCAACAACCACCATCCATGCGACCGGTACCGCGACGTAGCTCACGCGAACATCGCCAAGGAGAGTAATCGACCCTGTGCCCGCCTTCAGCACGAGTGGGATAGGGACAGTGGCAACGGCCATCGCGATGACCATCGCCCAGATGGTCAGTTTGCGGTCCGATGACACACTGACAGAGGCCAGGTTGCCCTTGGAATCACTTTCGTACCTCGCGAGCAAAGCGAACATGACTACGGTCACTACGAGGTTGTAGACCCCAGCCTCCGGTACAGCAAGAAACGCAAGGGAGATAGCGGGACCGTACGCAAGGAGGGCCGATCCGTCGAACCCTCGGCACATCGCGTAGGCCCACACTGCGAGGCCCAACGAAAGCACGACTGCAACTACAGGCGCTCCGGGAATACTGGCAGCCGGATGTACCGGATCGCAGACCGCGGAGCCGCGTGCGTAGCACGCAGTCCGGACGAGCAACGAGTAGGGACTCACGGCAAAGCGGACGACGGCATCCGCGTAATCGCGGTTGGTTACGGCCCAAAGCATCGTCTTGATCTTGTTCGGCATCGAAGTCGGCAGGAAGAACAGCGGGACCAAGTAAAGAAGCGCGGTCAGCGCAAGTGCCCTCGCGGCCCATGAGTACTGACGCTTGGCGAGCAAGACAACGATCAGAAGAATGCCCCAGAACTTGAGGGCTGCCAGCACGGCCAATGCAGCCGCAGCGAGTCCCCAAGCGCGGCGCTCAACTGCGACGATGTATGCAAGCATCAAGGTCGCAAGCCACGTCACGGGGTTGCCACGATCGACGGCAACGAGGGCACCGAGGCTCGCGACCCCCGCAGCGAAGTAGAGCACCGACTTGTCCATGAGGTTGCGCCGACGCGCACCCCACCACGCGACGATGGCGACGGCTCCTATCAAGGTCATCGTATAGATGACGAGGCCCGTTCGATATCCGAATTGGCGGAGACTCTCGAAGACAATAACAGTCAACGGCGAGTTCGCCGCGTCTATGTTGTGATGCGAGTAGACCTCTTTCATGCCGCCCCGAGATCGGGCATAGCCATAGTCCCCAAAGCAGTGCGCACCGAGCGACTCGGCTCCCTTGACGCACCATCCGTCATCAACCCTGAAACTTATTGCGTTCGTGAAGGTGTCGCCTCGATAGCCGACCACGGCGATGAGGAACACGACAGCAATCCAGCCGAACATCAGGAGCGCCAGCGCGCGATGGAGCGTGGGTTCGCCGATCCTGGCCGCCGCCAGTTGCTTGCGCATACTCATCGGACCCACTCCAGTCGTTTTGACGCTGTGCCGGCAACGGCGGCGAATGCGGCCTCGCGAGATTCTGGCCGCGGACGCGCTCGCGGATCCAGGCGGGACACCGCGATGCCGGTCGCGCGACCGCTTCGAGCGCCCGACCGGGATCGACGGGCCGGGAACCCGCCCGATCGGGCTATCGACGTGCAGCGCGTGGGCTCTATGATTGGCGACTCGGGAAGCTGTGGACGGCGTAGTGCGTCGCCGCGGGCGGGCTTCTGCTTTGATCGGTAATGGGGGCATGAATGGCGATCAACCGTGATGTTTTCGAGGACCTTTTCGTTCTCGAGATGGCGAACAATCACTGGGGCCGTATCGACCGCGGCATGCAGATCGTCAGCGACTACGCACGGGTGGCCCGGTACAACAACGTTCGTGCCGCGATCAAGTTCCAGCTCCGCGACATCGAGACCTTCATCCATCCCGACCACGCCGATCGCACCGACGTCCGCTACATCAAGAAGACCATGGACACTTGGATGTCGCGCGAAGACTTCGCGAAGCTGGCGGCGCACATCCGGAAGTCGGCGTTCATCCCGATGGCGACGCCGTTCGACGAGGCTTCGGTCGACTTCTGCGTCGAGCTCGGAATTCCGATTCTGAAGCTGGCGTCGAGTGATCTCAACGACTGGGTGCTGATCGAGAAGATCGCGACCACGAAGCTTCCCGTCATCGCCTCGACCGGCGGCTCTTCGCAAAAGGACATCGACGACCTCGTCACCTTCTTCGCGAACCGTGACATCCCACTTGCACTGAACCACTGCGTCTCGCTCTATCCGAGCGAGGATCGCGACCTCGAGCTCAATCAGGTCGACTATCTCGTCAATCGCTATCCCGACATCACCGTGGGATTCTCGACCCACGAACACAGCAACTGGGAGGTCTCGGTCGCGATCGCGTACGCCAAGGGCGCCCGCACGTTCGAGCGCCACGTCGACATCGAAGCCGACGGCATGCCCGTCTCTCCGTACTGCTCACTGCCCGAGCAGGTCGACACCTGGTTCAAGGCCTTCAACCGGGCCAAGGCGATGTGCGGAGGCTCGGGCAACTCGAAGCGCATACCGTCGCAGGAAGAGATCACATACCTCGACGGGCTCGTGCGAGGTGTCTACGCAAAAACCGATCTCCCGGCCGGCCACGCACTCACCGACGACGACTTTTTCCTCGCGGTCCCGCTCCTCAAAGGCCAGCTGAGCTGTCGTGAGCTCTTTCGGGGCGAGCCGCTCGCGCAGCCCGTCGCCAAGAACGAGCCCCTCACGATTGACCACCTCGACAATCCGTACAGCCGGTACGCGCACCTTGGCGACCTGATCAGGCAACGAGGTATCGATCCGCTGTGACGCCGGGTTCGCCGACAACGACGAAATACGCAGACCTCTTCGCGCAGTGGCTCGTCGACGAGGGTTACACGCATTGCTTCTTCGTCGCCGGTGGCAACATCATGCACCTGCTCGACGGGGTGCGCGAACGC
>DASXNG010000116.1:0-7280 GCA_036495225.1 Galbitalea sp. | reverse complement strand
TCTCGGCCAGGAATCTGTCTGCGTGCTCTGGCTCGAGTTGTGCGCGCTGCACGACAATGGCGGCGTACTTCGTCGAATCCACCCCGTCGACGAAGTCTTGAACGTCGATGGGGCGAAAGAGGACGCGCGACTCCAGGGGTCGCATCCTGGCGATGATGCGGATGAAGCCGCTCGGCAGAACAGCGCCAGGCGCATTGGCAACCAAATACCCGACGATGGGTCGCTCGGGACGACCCATCGCTATCGCATAAGCGTGTGCCCATCCCCCGGCCTGTGTGCGCATGCTGGCGCTCGACGCGCTCAGCTCCGAGAGTTTGCCTGCAACAAGCGGCACCTGCGCGGCTTCGCAGATGCCGGCCAGCCAGGCGGGCGTAGTGCCGACAGAGTGAACGACGGCGACGTCCTGCGCGCCCAGTTGGGACGCGACCAGCTGCGCATCTCCTGACGGCAACCGATCCCACTGACCCAGCAGTGTGGGAAAACCGTACTCCCACCGTTCTAACCTGCTGTCGTGTTCTCCCATCGTCAACACGAGCGACCGTTGGGTCACATCGCCTAAATCATCGAGGAGTACTCTGACGAGTTCACGGTCGGTCTGCGCGCGTTGCGGATCGCGATCTTCCACGAGTATGTACAGCACCTGCGGCAGGGTGGTGGAACTCAGCGCTGTGCGCGTCACGGTCGACCAAGACTCCTATACGTCCATCCGGCGGACCGCCACGCGTTCGGGTCGAGGCAGTTTCGACCGTCGAGCATGACCTTGCCAGCCACGGCGAGCGACTCTGGGCTGAGCTCCCGGTACTGCTTCCACTCGGTGAGTACCAGCACGGCATCTGCGCGGGCACTGGCCTCTTCCGCGGTGGCGACGTAGGTGAGTTCGGGATGCTGGCGACGTGAGGTTTCGATCGCCTCCGGGTCAGTGGCGAGAACGATGGCGCCGGCATCCTGAAGCCGCTTGGCAACCTCGAGTGCAGGGGAATCGCGAACGTCGTCCGAGTCGGGCTTGAACGCGAGCCCCAACACGGCGATGCGCTTGCCATAGAGAGAGCCGCCGAGTGATTCGCGAGTGAGTTCGACCATCCGGTCGCGACGACGCAGGTTGATCGCATCCACCTCGCCGAGAAAGGCCAGCGAGTCGCCGAGTCCGAGCTCTTCGCCCCGCGCGCGGAAGGCTCGAATGTCTTTGGGCAGGCAACCGCCTCCGAATCCGAGGCCCGAGTTGAGGAATCGCCGCCCGATACGCGCATCGTGGCCGATCGCGTCCGCGAGTTGGGTGACGTCGGCACCGGTCGCCTCGGCGATCTCTGCCATGGCGTTGATGAACGAGATCTTGGTAGCGAGAAAGGCGTTCGCGGAGACCTTGACGAGCTCCGCCGTCGCGTAGTCCGTGACGATTCGCGGAGTCTCGTGGGAGAGCGCGGTCGCGTACACCTCGTCGAGCAGGGCGGTCGCCCGTTCGCCGGCTTCACCCGCCGGAACGCCATAAACGAGACGGTCTGGTCCGAGAGTGTCTTTGACGGCGAAACCTTCGCGCAGGAACTCGGGGTTCCAGGCGAGCGTTGCGTTGACCGGCGCCGTTGCGACAAGCGCAGCGAGGCGGGCAGCGGTGCCGACGGGAACCGTCGACTTACCCACAACCAGCGCTCCGTCGCGAAGGTACGGAAGCAGACCCGTCACCGCCGCGTCGACGAAGGTCAGATCGGCGGCGTACGAACCCTTGGTCTGCGGCGTTCCGACGGCGATGAAGTGGACGTCTGCGTCGGCAACCTGCGACATGTCGGTCGTGAACCGCAGGCGTCCGGACGCGTTCGCGGAGGCGAGGATTTCGGGAAGTCCCGGTTCGAAGAACGGCGCCTGCGCTGCCTCGAGCGCATCGATCTTGGCCCGATCGACGTCAACTCCGATCACGTCGTGGCCAAGCTCGGCCATGCACGCTGCGTGAACCGCACCGAGGTAGCCGCAGCCAATCACAGAAATCTTCAACTCGACTCCGAAGCTCGTTGAGGGGTAACGCGTCGCCGGGATGGAGACACCCTGAACCATCCTAGGAAGCTCGGAGGCTTCGAACTAACGCGAGCCCAACACGGTGGTGTCATCGGGGCCGCGCGACGCCTCTTGCTGCCTATGTGTTGCGACGGCGCTTTGGCTGGCTTCCATCAGATCGTGAAGGGCGGCCTGCACGAGTGAGGCGTTCGGGATGTCGCGGAGCACGACTGGATGGTCGAGGCCGGTGTTGATTTGCACGTCGCCGCTACCGAACAGAGACTGCAGCGAGTTCTTCCGCACCGTGACGTCGTAGCCGCGACTGTGCAGAAGTTCCTGTCGGATGCGAACGATGAAACCGCTGCGGAGCACGATCCGCCGAGTAGTGATCGTGTATCTGCGCCCGAGCCATGAGAACAGCGGGATCAACCAGAAAAGGAAGATACCAATCGCCATAGCGACGAGAATGGCGAGGTTCTCCCACCGCTCAGGTAACTTGCCGTAGTAGTAGACGCCGAGTCCGAGGATCACCATGAGCGCGAGACTCGGCCAAAACAGGGCACGAGCGTGCGGGCGAAGTCGCGCGACGACACGCTCCGGCGGCGATGCCGCCGGGTGGGTCATCCCGGTCATGTCTGCGGACATGCCTCATTCATACCTCAGGTGTGTCACGTCGCCCGCGGCGACTGCCTGAACCGCGCCATCCGATGTTCGCCGGACCTGCAGTCGTCCGCTCGGATCGATGCCGGTGGCGACGCCGACCAGACTCCCGCCGGTCGCGCCAACACCAGTTCCATGGGAACCCGGAAGTTCGACCCGAACCTCGCGCCCGAGGGTGCTGCACCACTCGGACACGAGTTGATGAATGCCGCTGGCATCCGCGTCAGCGCCCACCCGAAGGAAGGATGTCACCAGCTCGCGCAACTGCTCGAGGTAGCCCGCCAGCAGGGCGTCCACCAGTTCTTCGTCCCGAAGCGTCACGCCGGCGAGAGCGAGTGAGGTCGCGGTCGGAACGGGCAACTCGTCGGTCGCCAATGTGAGGTTGACGCCAGCACCGATCACGACCGCGTCACCGGAGGCGACGAGTTCCGACAGGATCCCGCTCACCTTGAGGCCGTCGATCTGCACGTCGTTCGGCCACTTGAGACCCGTTCGACCACCACCGACAAGCGAATCGACGGCGAGCGCAAGCGATGCGCCGGCGATCAGCGGGAGCCAGCCGAAGTGGTCGCGTGCGAGGGGTTCACCGGCCGGAAGCACCGGGCGCAGCAGCACCGATGCCGCAAGCGTTTTGCCGGGCGGGGCAACCCAGACCCTGCCTAGCCGACCACGACCGGCAGTCTGATCCAGGGTGACGACCGTCGAGAAATTCGGTTCGGCACCGTCGGCCGCGGCGCGAATGAGAACGTCGTTCGTCGAGCCGACAGTGTCGAGAATTTGCAGCCGGGGGACGAGGCCGGCACTGGTGGTGAGCTGCACCCCGCCCAGCATATCTGAGACAAAATTCAGGCTAAGTTGAAATCATGCCGAAGGCCGACCCAGCGTCTCAACCCTGGGGCAAGGTTCTCGTGATCGTTCCGACCTACAACGAGATCGAAAGCCTCGAACGAGTGGTTTCGCACCTGTTGGCGCTGGTGCCAGGTGTCGACGTCCTGGTCGTCGATGACGCGAGCCCGGACGGCACAGGCGAACTTGCTGACCGGCTCGCGAAGGCCGACCGGCGCATCCACGCCATCCACGGCACAGCGAAGGGCGGTCTCGGGCGCGCCTACGTCAGCGGTTTCGGATGGGCGAAAACGGCCGGCTACGACTACGTGGTCGAAATGGACGCGGACGGTTCGCACCCGGCGGAGGCTCTTCCCACCATGCTCGCCCTGCTGACAACCGCCCGCCCGGCTCCGGGGCTGGTGATCGGTTCGCGGTGGGTTGCCGGTGGGTCGGTCGTGAACTGGCCGCTCCATCGGCTGTGGCTGAGCCGCGGCGCTAATGTCTACGCCCGCGTCTGGCTCGGCCTGAAGGTTCGTGACATCACCGCGGGTTACCGCGCATACCCGATCGACGTCGCCGTACGTGCGGCACACGCAATCGACTCGCGTGGTTACTCGTTCCAAATCGAGATGGCTCTGCGAGTGCACGACGCCGGGCTTCCGATCGTTGAGGTGCCGATCCGGTTCCACGAGCGTGAAGAGGGCCGCTCGAAGATGTCGCGGAGCGTCGTGGTCGAAGCCATGGCACGCGTCACCAGGTGGGGCGCACGACGCCGCTGGGAGGCCCTCAAATCGGCGCTCCGCGGCACTCCTCGGACGGCCGACTCGCCAGCAGCTAAGAGCCGCAGCTAAGACCCCACGTAGCTAGGACTCGGTGCCGACAAACCCGATCGACTGTGGGTCGCGACCGAGCAGCCTTCGTCCGATTTGGCGAGCCGCGCCTCGCGTGCGACGAGCGATGCGCAGGACCTGTCGCGCCGGGTATCCGATCACAAGGGCAACGTGTCCGGCGACGGAGGTGTCGAGCTCACCGAGGGCGCGTTTGCGGTCCCAGACGAAACGAAGTCGGCCACCAGCGCGCCCGTAGGCCAGGCGTCGCAGCGGCAGAGCGGCCTCGTCCCGAGCCGCCGTCAGCGCATCGATGTGATCGATCCAGTCGTTGTCGGCCTCGGCGTGGAAGTAGTTGTCGTCCAACCACTCCGCCGAGGGATGACGGAAGTCGGCGGCGACCAGCTGCGCGGATGAGCCAAGAAGGCCACTGCCTTCGAACACCGTGTTGATCAGGCTTCCCCGCACGCCGAAGTCGTCAAGCGCCAGTCCCGGGACCCCGCTGGCCGCCGCCTCGATCAGCGCGGTCGAACTCACCGTCACCAGTCCGACCGCGCGCTGCAGGTGCGCCGCCATCGACCCGGACTCCGTCACGAGGTTGGCTGGGCGATTTTTCAGCTGCGCGAGCAGTTGGTCGTATGGAAATTCCTCAGCGTGCGTCTGCTTCTCGTCGCCGACCGCGCGCAGCTTGATCACCACGCGCTTCTTCGGGTTGCGACGAGCACACTCGGCCAGCCAGTTGACGATCGCGACCCGCTCGTCGAGCAGCTTCGGTACCTTCGCTTGCACCGCAAAGACGATCTCGTCGCGCTTCTCGTGCTCGTCGTGCGGCTCGCGCAGGAACGGCAGGGTCGCAAGACCGAACTCCTGCTCGATGCGCAGACGTTCCGTGATCCCTGTGAAGTCTCGGATCTCGTGCTTGCTGTGCAGGATGATCAGGTCAACCTGCGACCGGAATGTCAGCGCCTTGCGCGTGGCAGGAATCGAGATTCCTGGCAGGCCGGAGATCAGGATCGGACGGCTCTTCGCGACCGCGACGATTTCGCGAATGATGACGCGAATCATCGGGCCGCGGAGCGAGAGCAGCACAGCATCCGGCTGCTCTGCTTCGACGAGTTGCGTCAACTGCGCCAGGCTTACGACCTCGGGCGTGGAACTGAGGTGCGGCAGCCCCGTGCCAAATCCGGGCAGCCCTTCGACAGCGGCATGCCTCTGGGACTCCGTCGGAAGAAACGGGGTCTCAATGATGACAAACGACTTATCCCAGTGCGCCGGCGTGGCGGCGAGCGCCGCGGCGCCCCACTTTACGTACGAGTCAGAGTCGGCTATGCCGAGAATCTTCACGCTGGGGTTCTGCGCAGCTTGGCGAGAGGAGCGAGTTCACCCGGGTAGATGCGCTTGACACCGTCTCCCAGAGCTTCGCCGACAACTCGGATGTCACGAACAAGGTGCTCGAAGCCGGTTGGCTCGAGGGATGCGGCATGGTCAGACCCCCACATGGTGCGGTCGAGAGTGATGTGACGCTCAACGACCATCGCGCCGAGAGCAACGGCCGCGATCGAGATCTGCAGCCCACGCTCGTGGCCCGAGTAGCCGATGGGAACGCCCGCGTAGCGGTCACGAAGAGTGTTAATCATGCGAATGTTTGCCTCCTCGGGAGGCAGCGGGTACGTCGAAGTCGCGTGCAGAATGATGAGGTTGTCGGTGCCAAGAACCTCGACAGCGCGGTCGATCTGCTCGAGCGTCGACATCCCGGTGGAGAGAATGATCGGCTTGGCGGTCGCTGCGAGCGCCTCGAGCATCGCGATGTCCGTGACCGAGGCCGACGCGACCTTGTGCGCGACCACGTCGAGGTCCTCCAGGAACGCGACCGCTTCCTCATCCCACGGCGAAGCGAACCAGTCGAGCCCGCGAAGGGTCGCGTAGTCACCGATCTCGATGTACTGGTCGCGGTCGAATTCGACGCGGTAGCGGTACTCGAGGTAGGTCATGGTTCCCCACGGCGTCTCACGCAGCTGGCTCTTCATGTGCTCCGGCGTCGAGATGGCCGGCGTGCGCTTCTGGAATTTGACCGCCTGCGCACCGGAATCGGCGGCGACATCGATGAGGCGCTTTGCCAATTCGACGTCACCGTTGTGGTTCAGTCCGATCTCTGCAATGACGTAAACCGGCTCGTTTTCGCCGATCTTGTTTCCGCCGATAGTGATAGCCATGGCTTGTCCTCCTGGTGTTGTTTGTGGCACTAGGCCGGGGATTTCGCACGTGCTTTCGCGAGTGCTTGTGCTGTGGGATTCGTCAGTATTGGTGCGTTTGCCGCGAGCACGAGCTCGGCGGCCTCGCGAACTGCCCCGTCGCCGCCGCGGCGAGTCAGAACGATCCGAGCCGCAGCGAGAACCTCCGGACGGGCATCTGCGACTGCGAGCGGCCAGCCGACGATTCTCATCGCAGGCAGGTCGCCGAGGTCGTTGCCTAGGTAGGCGATGCGATCCAGGTCGATTCCGGTGAGAGCCGCCCAGTCGGTCAGCACGGCCGCCTTGTCGGACACGCCCTGGAGCACCTCGACCTGAAGCTTCGCTCCCCGAGCTGCGACAACCGGGTTCTCTTCTGCCGAGAGGATGAGCATGGGAATGCCCGCGGCACGCAGACGCGCAACGCCCGCGCCATCCGAGCGGTTGGCTGTGATCGATTCGCTGCCGTCTTCCGCCACGTGAACGCGATCATCGGTGTGGACCCCGTCGAAGTCGGTGACCAGCGCGTCGACACCGTAGAGCGCAGGAATCTCAGCGCGGTCGAACAGGGGCGCGATCAGTTCCGCGAGTTCGAACTCTCGAATCGTGTCGATCTCGATCGCGCGGGCCGGGTCAATCTCGACGAGCCCCACCTGTCCGAAGAAGCGGTGGCCGGATGCAGCAAAACCCGCAGCGCGAAGAACGTAGAACGCACCCGTTTCCTGGAACTGGGCTGCGCGATCCTGCCTGCGCG
>DASXNG010000115.1:0-6537 GCA_036495225.1 Galbitalea sp. | reverse complement strand
ATGAGGTCAAGGACCGCCTAAGCCTGCCCGGCCAGGGTCTCTCGGGCGGCCAGCAGCAGCGTCTCTGCATCGCGCGGGCCATCGCCGTCGCGCCTCAGGTGATCCTGATGGACGAGCCGTGCTCGGCCCTCGATCCGATCTCGACGCTCGCGATCGAAGACCTCATCGAGGAGCTCAAGCTCGAGTACACGATCGTCATCGTCACGCACAACATGCAGCAGGCCAGCCGCGTGTCGGACCGCACCGCGTTCTTCAACATCGCAGGCACAGGCAAGCCGGGCAAGCTCATCGAGTACAACGACACGAACACGATCTTCTCGAAGCCGAACGTCCAGGCGACAGAGGACTACGTTTCCGGCAAGTTTGGGTAATTCACCGAGTTCGCCGCCTCACCTGCCCCGAGCCTAGCGAACGGGCCGCACGTTAACCCGGGCCGCAGAACGCCTCTCGGCGCGAGGCCGCTCGAAGCGGCTATTAGTGGAGCCCGGGGTTACTGCGGCCCGGATAACCCATTTTAGCGGATGGCTCTGAAGCCTTCCCGCACTAGTCCAACTGCTCGCTACGCTGTAGGCGAGCGCACGCAGACAACTCTTCTGCGGTGAGTGCGAACCGGTCAGCACGTGAGGTGAGTTCGGTCGCGCGCTCGGGGTTGATCGGGTCCGCGTCATCCGCGATGCTCGTCGCGCCCGCTGCGCAAATGCGACAGAACGCTGCCGCGCGGTCAAGCGCGACGCCGAAGTCTCCTACGAAAGCACCGCGAAGAATGTCGTCGGCGAGCGCCGTGATCTCCTCCGGACCGGTTGGCATCGGCGCTCCAGCGACGGCAGTGTCGATGGTTTGAAGAACCTCACTGCCGCGCTGGAAGAGCTGGCTGGTTCCCGCGGGATCCTGGCGGATGAGCAGTCGCAGGAGGTAGATGCGCCAGAGCGCGCCGGGCAGGCTGCGAGCGTTCGAGCGCGCCCAGAGTTCGGCGATGGCATCGATGCCGTGCTCATCGGTGTAGGCGATCAGACGCTCAAGCACGGCAGGATCGTCATTCTCCCGCGCCCGGTTCACGAGGGCGTGCGCCGTCTCGTGGGCTACGCGATGAATCTGTGCGGGGTCCTCCCCGCCCTCATAGGTGTCGAACTTGTCGCCAGAGTATTGGGTGGGTTTGTGGAAGTCGTCGGCCATCGCTTTCCAGCCTATGCGGTAGCCGTTGTGCGCCGCAGGGTGTCAGCACTGCCTCCGTTTAGCGCTACATTTGTTTGCGCGGGCCTCTAGCTCAGTTGGTAGAGCATCGGACTTTTAATCCGCGGGTCGCGGGTTCGAGCCCCGCGGGGCCCACCGCAGATCTGCCGGAAGACGCGACGCGCATCCGCTGATCGTCCCCGTCTCTCGCTACTCGCGGCGAGAAGCCGTGAGGCGTGCGCCCGACTCGTGGATGACGAGGACAGGGCACTGCGCGTGCTCGGCGCACGTCGAGCTCACCGAGCCCAGCAGGAGTCCGGCAAATCCCCCGTGCCCGCGACTGCCCACCACAAGCAGATCCGCATCCCGACTGATATCGATTAAGGACTGGGCCGTTACGCCTTCGACGACGGTCGATGTGAGTGTCTCGGGAACGTCGTCGCCGAAAACTGCTTCGAGCGTTCGCTCGATGGCTTCGCGCGCGTCATCCTTTGGCGACCAGGCGACCAGGCTCGTTGTTGGACCGTGGTAGAGCGGAGTCTGCCAGACAGTGACAACCTCCAGCCGGGCGGCCCCGAAGTATGCCAGTTGAGTGGCGTGGCGCAGGGCGTAGATCGAATGCTCTGAGCCGTCGATCCCGACAACAATTCGGCCCGTCAGCCAGGGGTGGGCGGCTTCGGTCGGGCGGGTGCTGGTTTGTGCGTTGACGTTCATGATGGGATCCTCCGCTCGCACACGACCCCGCGACAGGGTCGAAAGTCCCACCGAATCCAGGCCACGGGACCTTCGACCCTGTGTGTGCGCGGCAGCCCGATGTGAAGATGTTGGCATGGGAGACCACTCGACTGACGATGATGGCGAGACATCCATTCCCGCTGTCAGGGTCCTTGACGATGCGGAATGCTGGCGGCTGCTCGAAGCGGCGTCACTGGGACGACTGGCGGTGCGCCGGGATGCAGCGATTGACGTGTTTCCGGTGAACTTCCTCGTTCACGACAAGGGAATCTATTTTCGAAGCGCCCCGGGGTCGAAGCTCATCGACCTCACGCGTTTCCCCGACGTCGCCTTCGAAATTGATGGCCAGCATGCGCGGCACCTTTGGAGCGTCGTCGTGCACGGGCGAGCGGCACGACTGGGGTCTGACGCCGAGATCGAAGCGTCTCACATCAATACCCTCGCTGGGTGGCATCCGGGCGAGAAGTTCAACTACGTGCGAATCGAACCAGAAACGGTGTCCGGGCGCAGCTTCGCGAAGGCGAACTAGCGCTCGCGCGCATCCAGTTGGAAGGCGACGGCCTGCGTTCGTCGCTGGAGACCGAGCTTGCTGAGGAGGGCTGACACGTAGTTCTTGACCGTCTTTTCGGCCAGGGACATCGACTCGCCGATCTGACGGTTCGTCAACCCTTCTGCGATGAGCGCAAGCACCTGACGCTCACGCAGGCTGAGGCCTTCCAGTCGTGGGTCAGGCGACGAGGTGTCTTTCATTGCTTCGAGAGCGCGTTGCCGCAGTGAGGGATCCAGAAGCGATTTGCCAGCGGCAACCTGGCGAATGGAGTCGACCAGGTTCGCGCCTCTCACATCCTTCAAGACATAGCCGGATGCCCCGGCGATGACGGCCGCGTACATCGCCTGGTCATCGTCATAAGCGGTGAGGATGAGGCACTTCGTTTCCGGCTGGGTCGCGAGGACCGTCCGGCACACGTCAATACCGCTTCCGTCGGGTAGCCGCACATCGAGTACCGCAACATCGGGGCGGGTGGCAGCAATTCTGGAGCGGGCCTGGGAGACCGTACCCGCTTCACCGACGATCTCGAGGTCCGGTTGCGCGCCGAGGAGTTCGGCAATTCCGCGACGAACCACTTCGTGGTCGTCGACGAGAAACACGCGTATGGTGTCCATCCTCAATCCCCTTCACTGCCGGCATGCGGGGCACGCCATCTGATCGTGGTCTCCCCAGAAGTCGACTCCGCGAAAAAGTCGCCGTGTCTCGCGGCTGCGCGACGTTCCAGGTTGGCGAGGCCGCTGCGCCGACCGCCCGCCGGCAGGCCGACTCCATTGTCGCGCACGACAACCTCCGCGAAGCCGCCGTCGATAATCACGTCGACAGACACCCTCGTCGCCTTCGCGTGCTTGACGGTGTTAGTGAGCGACTCCCGAATGACGGCAAGCACGTCGTCAGCCAGATCGCCGGTGATAGCGAGATCGACCGGCCCGGAAAAGGCGACTCGCGGGTCCTCGGGCAGCGCGCTGCCGATCTCGCTGACCAGGTCGACAATCCGGTGGCGCAGTGTGTCCGTTTTCTCGTTTCGCGAACTCGATAGCGCGAAAATCGCGGTGCGAATCTGCGCTATCGCGAGATCGATGTTGGTAATGGACTGCTCGATTCCCGATGACGTCGCACCAGGGGGCAGCGTGTCCGCGAGCGCCTGCAGCTGAAGTCCTGTTGCAAACAACTGCTGGATCACGTGGTCATGGAGGTCGCGCGCTATTCGCCCGCGGTCTTCGAGCAATTCCATTCGCTGCTTGTCTGCCCGCGCATCTGCCATCTCTATGGCGATGCCGGCTTGACCCGCAAAGTCAGCGGCCAACTCGAGGTCAGCTGGGGTGAACCGATGACCGCCGGGTGCTCGCGACACCATCAGCGCACCGCGCACGCCGCCCCCTGCGACGAGAGGCAGCGCCATCGTCGGTCCCATCCCGATTCCACTCGGCCGCGAGCCCCCCGGCAGTTGGTCCTCGCCGAGCAGGCGGGGCTGTGCGCCCTCGATCACGGTGCCAGCAACCGACCCCTCCAACGCGTAGGTCAGCCCCTCGAGATCGGCCGCGCCCAGACCCTGCGCGATCGAGACCGTGAGCACTGCCGGGTCCTCCGACCGCAGGGAGAGGAACACGAGATCCGCGTCCGCGAGTTCCCTGATTCTGGCAACCAGGAGCGAAAGCGTGTCCCCCTGCTCGGTCGACAGGAGATCTGCGGTGACCTCGGCGGATGCCGCCGCCCATGCCCGCGCTCGCTTGCTCTCCGCGAACAACCGAGCATTGTCAATCGCAAACCCGGCGGTGGCGGCGAGCGCGTTGGCTAGCTCTTCGTCAGCGTCGGAGAAGGTCCCATTGTTGCTGTTGGTGAGGTACAGGATGCCGTAGACCTCGTCCCGCACGGTGATGGGAACGCCGAGAAAGCTCTCCATCGAAGGATGATGGTCCGGAAATCCTGCCGATCGGGGATCGTCACTCAGGTGGGCGAGCGCGATGGGCCGAGGGTCGTCAATCAACGCTCCCAACAGTCCGTGACCTTCAGGCAGATGACCGATCAGGTCGACCAGGTGGTCCGAAATCCCGACGTGGATGAACTGCTCAAGCGCTCCGGTCGGGGAAATCACGCCCAGCGCGCCATACTCGGCACCGACAAGCTCAGCGGCGACTTCAACGATTGTCCTGAGGACGGTGGGAAGGTCGAGCTGCTGCACGACCGCCTGGTTGGCTCTGAGCAGCGCACGCAATCGCCCCTGGGAGTTGAGCACGTCGCCGGCAACCCGCACCAGTTCGCCCAGCGTGCGATCCAGATCGGCACGTGGCTGGTCTGGAAAGCTCAGTGAGTAGTCGGCCTCCACGGCTCCCTCCACCTTCACGACGTCCTGACAACAAAAAGCTGACAGCGATGGCTCTCAGTGGGACTTTAGCCCCTACTCCCGTGTGCATGTCTCGGCGAAGCTGTCATCACAGTTGCGGTTCTGCCACCCGCTCCGGACGGAGGCATGATGTTCCACGCGATCGGCGTAGGGATCGATGGCTCAGCTGCGTCCAGATTCGCGGTGGAGTGGGCAACACAGCACGCCGTGCGCGAGAACAGCGCGCTGACCCTCTTGCACGTCTCCTCCGGTCCGGGGCGTTCCAGCGCGGAAACGGATTCGCTCATCGCGACCGAATTGCAGTTCGCGCGAAGTATCACGCCCACGGTCGAACCGACGGTCGAGATCATGGCGGGGGATTCCGTTCGGGCTCTTGCCGAAGCGGCAGATCGATTCGACGTCGTGGTCATCGGTACCCACAAGACCGGATTTCTCCGCGGGAGAGCCTTCGGTTCGATTGGCCCTCGGCTTGCCGCGATCGCTCCCGTTCCCCTGGCCGTCATTCCGGCGCCGTCCGGACGAACTCGTCGCGGGATCGTCGTCGGCATTGACGATGATCTGCGATCGTTGCCCGCAGTCAGAATGGCGGCACGCGACGCCGCCGCGACGGCGGCAGAGCTCACAGTCATACATGCGCAGCGCACCCACGGTGAGTCACAGTTGGGCGCCGCGCTGCGGATCGTCGGTGGCGAGTTCCCCGAGCTTCCGGTCTTTACCCGCGAGGTCGTCGGGGACGCCAGCGAGATTCTCATCAATGCCGCCACCACCGCCGAGTGCCTCTACATCGGGGGCTCGGATTCTCGCGACGGCGGCCTGGGGCCCGTCGGCTACGACGTCCTGCTCAACATCGCCGGCCCGACCATCCTCGTGCCGATGCAACGGCAAACGGCAGGCGCCAGTCGCTAGCGCGCTACTCGTCGGCCGGCTGTGCGTGAACGACGAGGACAGGGCAGCGGGCATGCTCTGCGCAGATCGCGCTCACGGATCCGAGGAGCAGTCCCACGAATCCGCCGTGGCCGCGGCTACCGATGACGAGCAGATCGGCGTCGGCGCTGTGCTGGATGAGTCTGGCCGTCGCCCTTCCTTTGACGACTCGGCCCGTAAACCAGTCGGGTACCGCGTCGCCGAAGACTTGCCGCACGACGTCGGAGAGTACGTTCTCGGCCTCCCGCTCGGGCGACCAGGTCATCACGGGCACGATCGGCCCGCGGGAAGGCAACTCCCACGCGATGACGGCCTCGACGCTCGCGCCCGACAGGGTGGCGAGCCGACCTGCCTTACGAACGGCAAGCACAGAACTGCGCGAGCCGTCGACTCCCACAACGATCTTTCCGGTGAGCCAGTGGTCTGGCGTTGGTGTGATCGACTGGGCCGTCGTGGGGGTCGTCATCCCCTCAGTCTCGCCGCGCGGGCGGAGTTGCTGAAGGGTCGAAGGTCCCACTACGTCGAAGTGGCCAAGGGACCTTCGACTCTGTCGCGATTGCACAGCTGGCGGAAGGCTCGAGGTATGAGCCAGGTTTTCTCCACCGATCGCACGTACGCCAGCGAATCCACCCGGTCGTGGACGCTCGTCCATGCAGGTGTTCTTTATCCGATGAGCTGGGAGGACGGCGAACGGCTGCTGGCTCTTTCAAGCCGGGTGAGGATGAGCGCGGCGGAGCCGCAGGCCTTCACCTTCCGACCACTTGACGGAACATCGACCGGTCCGGTGACGATCTTCGTCACGCCCGATGACCCGCTC
>DASXNG010000114.1:0-8172 GCA_036495225.1 Galbitalea sp. | reverse complement strand
CTAGCCGCCAGAAGTCGACGCGATCTGCGCTTCGCGATCAGGTCTGTACGCAGATCGGCGGTCAGTCTTACGCTGGCTGCATGTGCCGAAACATTCACACTCTCCACAATTTCGAGCCCGCCGCGAACGATGAAGAGATTCACGCGGCCGCGCTGCAATATGTGCGCAAGATCAGCGGTTCGACGAAACCGTCCAAGGCGAACACTGAGGCGTTCGAGCGCGCGGTGCACGAGATTGCTCACATCACGCACCACCTGCTCGAAGATCTGGTGGCGACCACCCCACCGAAGGATCGCGAGGTCGAGGCAGCGAAGGCGCGAGCCCGGTCAGCGCAACGCTTCAGCGCCGCGTAGGCCCAGCTGGCGCTACATCGGTTCGATGTCGAAGCTCGCGCCGACGACAAAGCTGCCGTGCTGGATCCCGCTAGTGAAGCTCACGTACTCCTGGTAGAACGTCTTCCGCACGCGCGACCAGCTGTCTTCCGCAGTGACTTTGACAACCAGCGTCACGTCGGAGTTGACTTCCTTCTGCAGGTTCATCCACGCTTCCTGGAGTCCGCCGTCGCCCGGGTTGTTGATTCGGATGCGTCGGCAGTGGTCGAATTCGTCGTCGAAGAACTTGCGCCGCATGATCGAGTCATAGACGCGGGTCGTTCCATATTTCTTCTGCACCTTCAGCCGGTCGCTCTGCTTCGTTCGCCCGCGTGCGGCCTTTCCGGTTCGCGACCACTGGAACACGACATCCACGTTCACCGCGTAGGCGTCTCTGCGCGCGCGGTTGATCAGCTTGATCCTTGGTACGACTGCGCCATTTCTGCCGTCCGAAGCCAGTGCGATCTTCGGCGAGATCGAAATGCGCGGACGAAACAGTCGTTGCCAGAGGAAGAAGAACAGCGATGCGACGAATCCCGAAATGACTCCGACTACAAGTGAAGCGGGCAGGCTGGCAAGGAATGCGGTCAAGTGAGTCGTCTGCTCTATCTGTCGGGTCGAATAGATACAATCGTTGGAGCGCGATTCTCAGTCTTGGGATTCGTCACGAAGAGGGGCGGGACTTTGTATTTCTTCGAAATTGAGGAAGACTGAATCTTCTGAATCCTACAAGGATGCCGCATCGTCGATGTGGCATCCTTGCTCGTTAAGCGGCCCTTCCTAGGCACTCAGCTCTTCTCCTTCTAGCACACAGCTTCGGTTTCTTATCCACAGATATAGAGAATCACTCGAATTTACCTTCGAGTCGTGGCAAAATGGATGCATGTCAACCCCCGGCACCACCCTCCTCGAAGCGGCCACGGCGGTCGCCTCGCTCGGGGCGCACGCGGAAGACATTGCGCTGCTAGACGATGATTCGGTGATCGCCGGGATGCGGCTGCTTCGACAACTCGATGATGCAGTGCAGCCATATAAGCTGTGGCTTTCTGCCGCGATCGCGGCGCGCTCAACGCGCGAAGCGGGATATGACGGACTGGCCAGGCGAAGCGGTGCAGCCACGCCAGCCGTGCTCATCCAAACGCTAAGCGGCACCTCGTTGACTGAAGCCGCCAAACTGGCGAACCTGGGCGCGATGATGGTCGACGCCGATGATCTCGCCGCGCCCGTCATGGTCGCCGCAACGACTGGCGAGATCACGCTGGATGCCGCCGATGCCATCCGACGAGGGTTGGGCAGCCCAGATGCAGCTGTCAATCCGGCGCAACTTAAGACAGCCTCTGAACGACTTGTTGCTGACGCCGCTGGCGTTCCGGTTGAGGTACTTCTACGCCTGGCGAGGCAAGCCCGTGCGGAACTCGACATCGAGGCTGTCGAACGCGGAGAGAAGGAACACTTCGCCCGCCGTTCGGTACGCATCTTCGAAAAGGACGACCTGTATCGCGGGTCGTGGGCACTCACTGCCGAAGATGGGGGGCTGGAGATCAACACCGCCCTGAAACTTTTGCTCGCTTCGAGCACGGACGGTCCCCGGTTTGTGCCATCCGAGCCGAAAGGCCAACCATCCACGGACGCTCCGGAGCCCGACGACTCCTCGTCCGCGCCGATGGACGAACGCACTAGCGAGCAGATCCTGGCCGACGGGTTTGTTCAGATCTTCCTCAACGGCCTCCATGCTGATCCGAGTCTCGTGCCGGGGGCGGGTCGCGCCGCAGTCCGAGTGCTCGTCGATGCCGGCGACCTCATCAAAGGCGGCGGAGCCGGGCTGTTGCAAGACAACCTCAGCGCCATCTCGTTTGGCAAACTCGAGGAATACCTCTGCGAAGGTGACACGGTACAGGTCGTGGTCGGCGACAGCGGCGACATCATCAACTTCGGGCGCGAGCAGCGCACGTTCACTCGCAAGCAGCGCGAAGCGCTTGGTGTACGAGACGGCGGGTGCAGATTCCCGGGGTGCCAGAAGCCGCCATCATGGTGTGAAGCCCATCACGTGTTGTATTGGAAGCGCGATTTCGGCCCAACAGACCTCGAGAACGGGCTGCTGTTGTGTCGGTACCACCACATGTTGATCCACAACAACGGCTGGACCATCACCCGACGTGACGGCACGTTCTGGCTCACCAAACCACCAGGGCTAGATCCCGGGCAAGTCTCAATCGAGATGCCCTCCAAAAACCCGATTCTTGCGAAGTTTCGAGAACGCGCCCGTGAACGCCAACGCGAACTCGCGCCCGCAGGGTAGCCCGCGGGGGAGATCAGCGTCGACCGGCCACATGCGGGTCGATGATCGGAAACCAACAACCAACTCGTGCCCAGAATGAGAAAGGGTAGCGCGAATGAAAGTACTCGTCGCCACCTCACGCACACAGGGCTCGCGCGCGAACGACTACCGCTGGGCGGTCGACGGCGAGTTGGTGTGGATCCAAGAGCCCTGCGATACGGATCAAAAGAGAAAGGGAGATTGTGGCTGCGGGCGCGGATTCGCCGGTGTTGCCTCGCATCGCGCAACTACAACAGCCGAGGTTCGTGACCTGCCGGAGCTCACGCTGGAGGAGTACATCCTGGCACTACGAACCGGCTTGGCTGATGCCGGCTGGCCGGAGGACTGGGCTGAAGAGATCGCGGCAGCGCAAACGGACCTGATCAAAAGCTGGCCGGCGGGATCCGTCGTAGAGCGTGATCTCGAACGGTTCTCGGTGCGCGCGAGCCACTCGAAACGAGCAACCTGACAAACGAGCCGTGACTAGTGCGCGGCGCGCTCCAGCACAAGCTCGCGGACACGAGCCGCATCTGCCGTGCCCTGCATCGCCTTCATGACTGCACCGATGACGGCGCCAGCCGCCTGGACCTTGCCCTCTCGGATCTTCTCGAGCACGTCGGGCTGCGCAGCGAGGGCGGCGTCGATCGCAGCGAGTAGAGCGGTGTCATCCGAGACGACCTTGAGGCCGCGAGCGGCCACGACCTCAGACGGGGTGCCTTCGCCGTCGATCACGCCGAGCAGCACCTGGCGGGCCAGGCGGTCGGTGAGCTCGCCCGTTTCGACGAGCTCAACGAGCTCAGCTACGTCGCGAGGAGAAACCAAGGTCTGAAGCTCGACGTCACGCTCATTCGCGATACGAGCAATCTCGCCCGTCCACCACTTGCGCGCCTGGGCAGGTGATGCTCCAGCGTCGACGGTTTCGACGAGCTCGACCAGCAGGTTGGAGTTCACGACATCCTGGAACTCGAGATCGGTGAAGCCCCACGCCTCCTGCAGTCGCTTGCGACGAACTGCGGGTCGCTCGGGCAACTCGGAGCGAAGCCGCTCGATGAGTTCGGCCGATGGCTCGACTGGCAGCAGATCCGGCTCCGGGAAGTAGCGGTAGTCGTCAGCGTCACTCTTCGGACGACCGGCAGATGTCGCGCCCGTGTCCTCGTGCCAGTGACGGGTCTCCTGGGTGATCGTTCCGCCCGCGTCGAGGATCGCCGCCTGGCGCTGGATCTCGTAGCGGATCGCACGCTCTACCGACCGGAGGCTGTTGACGTTCTTGGTCTCGGTGCGCGTGCCGAGGGGAACAGGCAGGCCCGCTTCGAGAGCCTCGGCGACCGCAGCGCGCGAACGAAGACTGATGTTCGCATCGCAACGGATGTTGCCGCGCTCCATGCGCGCATCCGAAATGCCGAGAGAGACGACGATGTCGCGGATGGTCGAGACGTACGCCTTCGCCAGCTCCGGGGCATCCTTCTCGGCGCCGACGATCATGTGAGTGACGATCTCGACCAGCGGCACACCGGCACGGTTGTAGTCGACGAGCGAATACTCGGCGCCCTGGATGCGGCCGGTAGCGCCACCGATGTGGGTGAGCTTGCCTGCATCCTCTTCCATGTGGGCGCGCTCGATCGGAATCTGGAAGACGCGACCATTGGGTAGCTCAACCTCGACGCTGCCCTCGTAGGCGATCGGCTCGTCAAACTGTGAGATCTGGTAGTTCTTCGCGAGGTCCGGGTAGAAGTAGTTCTTGCGCGCGAACCGCGAGGATGCCGCGATCGAGCAGCCGAGCGCGAGCCCCAGGCTGATCGAGTACTCGACCGCCTTCTCGTTGACCACCGGAAGCGAACCCGGAAGACCCAGGTCGACGGGCGTGATGTTCGTGTTCGGCTCGCCGCCGAAGAAGTTGGGGGCGTCACTGAACATCTTCGTCTTGGTGTTCAGTTCGACGTGCACCTCAAACCCGAGCACAGGCTCGAAGAGTTCGAGGGCTTTGTCGTAGTCCATCAGTTCTGCGCGAGCCATGCCGCAATTCTACCGGGCAGCAAAATGTCAGGCGCTCCGCCCAACTCGGTACGTCAACTGGGCGAACTGGCCGAAACGCTCAACGTTTTCGAGCCTCAGCGAGTGCGCCTCGATGCGTCGCGGCAGCAGCGCCGCACCCCCGGGCAATGCGACCGGCGCGATTGCCAGGACGATCGCATCCAGCGCGCCCACGTCGAAGAACTGCCCGGCGAGCTCTCCCCCGCCGACCACCCAGACGTTCCGGTCACCGGCCGCCTCGAGAATCTGTGGCAGCGCGACATCCACCGCCCCGCTGACGAAGCGGATGTCTGCCCCCTCTGGCTTCGGAAGGTCACGCGACGTGAAAACGAAGGTTGGCCGATCGCCATAGAAGCCCTGCCACTTTTGCGGCTCGGCGAGCATGTTGGTCTCGAGGAGAAGCCATTCATACGTAGTCGATCCCTCGACAAGCACACCGATACCTTCCATGAAGGCGCCGTTGTCAGGCTGCCCCTCCTCGTCGACAGCGAACAGCCAGCCGAGCGAATTTCGGTCATCAGCGATGTATCCGTTGAAAGATGTCGCCGTATTGAAGATCACCTTCGACATGAACAGCACTGTACGACTGCGCGCCGACCGTCGAGCCCAAGATTCTTCACGGCGCAGCCCGGTTGACGGCGCAGCGGGAACCGAACAGGCTGGGTTCATGGCATCCCGATTCGATCCGGTGTGGCGCGCGCTAGATGACACGGTCGCGGATGGCTGGGCTCCCGGGATCGTCGCGGGGCTTCGCCACCGTGGCGAAACCGAGGTGTACGCGACCGGCACTGTGGCGTTCGAGTCCCCACGGCTCATGCACGAGAACACGCCCTTTCGCATCGCCTCGCTCTCGAAGCTCGTCGCTGGCGCCCTCGCCGCGTTGATGCTCGACGACGGACTCTTCGAACTCGACGACGACGTCGACCACTGGCTTCCGGAACTCGCACTGCCCCGCGTGCTCGTCACCCCGGACGGGCCGCTTGACCAGACCGTCGCCGCTCACCGCTCGATCACCGTGCGCGACCTGCTGACAATGACACATGGGCTCGGCGTCATCTTCGACGATTCACCCATCTCAAATGCGATGCGCGACACCGGCGTACTCAGCAGCGCGCTCCCGGTGGAACTCTCGCCCGACCAGTTCATGGAGCGACTCGGCACGCTCCCGCTCGCACACCAGCCCGGCGAGCGCTGGATGTACAACCTCGCCGCAGACATTCTCGGAGTGCTGCTCGCCCGCGTCTCCGGCGGACCACTTCACGAGGTGCTCGCCGCCCGCATCTTCGAGCCTCTCGGCATGTCATCAACCGGGTTCCAGGGGGATCCGGCGACCCTGCCGACCGCCTACCAAAACCGGGAAGACACCCTCGTTGTGTTCGACAAACCGGATGGCGTCTACTCGCGCACCCCGATCTTCGAGTCGCTCGCGGGCGGACTCATCTCGACCGTGCCCGACTACCTACGGTTCCTGACCGCGCTTGAAGACGGCCTGCTGTTGCCTGCCGCCCTCAAGGAGCAGATGACCACCGACCGCCTGAGACCGTCACAGAAGGAAGGAACCGAACTGATGCTTGGCGGCGGCGGCGCTGGCTGGGGCTGGCAGGTTGGGATCGTGACATCCGGAGACAAGCCGGGCCAGTCGAAGGGTAGCTACGGCTGGACCGGCGGCACCGGCACCCGTGCCTTCGTCGATCCGAGCCACGACCTGATCGGTGTGGTGTTCACTCAGCGCCTGATGAGCGGCCCGCTCGACGACTTCGCCTACTTTATGGACCCGGTCGCCGCGCTTTCCTGACTCTCGACGACGTCGAGCTCCGTCGTGAAGGGCACCGGCTCCAGGGGCACGTTGTCTGCCTTTTCGAGCCGGACGAAACCGATACCGATCAGAATGAGCACGCCGCCGCCGATCTGCGGCAGGGTCAGCGTCTGGCCGAGCAGCACCCACGCGTAGACCGCGGCGGCAACGACCTCGATCAGGCCCATGAAGGACGCGAGCCTACTGCCAAGAATCTCACTGCTCAGGATGCTCGTCGCGTAGGCGATCGCGGTCGCAAAGACGCACACGATGAGCAGCGGCACCCAGAACGGCAGTTGGGTGCCCCTGATGGTGACGTCGTTCGTGCTCACCACGAACGGCACGATCCTGGTCAGACCGACGAGCCCCAACAGGATGCCGCCGAGCACGAGCCCCGCCGACGCGAACGCAACCGGTGGGAGTCCCTCGCTTGGTTTTGCAGCCACCACGAAATATACGGCGCACCCGACGGCAGCGATTCCACCGAACAACAGGCCAACCGGATCGAGCCCTCCATGTCCGTCCGGCGCGACCACGAGTACGAGGCCAACTACCGCGATAACGGAACCGACGAGAACGACAACTTTCGGTATCCGTCTGCTGCGAATCCAGACGTAGATGACCAGCATCAGCGGGCAAAGGTACTCGAGCAGCACCGCGGTGCTCACCGGGATGCGCTCGATCGCGGAGAAGTAGGCGAGCTGGGTCGCAGCGACCCCGATCGCCGCCATCAGGATGATGCGCCAGCGCGCGCGCCAGAGCGTCACCCAGCGCCCTCGCAGGCTCCACGCCGCGAACGGTGCGAGCACTAGGCCGCCGATCGACGCGCGGAAAGTGACGGCTGCTGCTGGGCTCCAGCCGGAGTCCAGCAGCGGCTTCGAGAACGCTCCGGATGCGCCGAAACAGAGAGCAGCTATGAGTGCGACGAGCAAACCCACTGTTGTTGAACGGGTCCGCGTCGTTGCCTTACTCACTGGTCAAGGGTAACCGGCGCCACGGACGCTCCCGGACCGGCCTCGGACCCTGAGTTCATCGAAGGGCGCTTCGACAAGCTCAGCGACCGAGGTGCTCAGCGAACGACACTCACGTCACGTCCTGCGATACGCAGATCGTGTTGCCCTCCGAATCCTTGAACCATGCACTCAACTCGCCGCCGACTGCTGCGATCCCGTCGTCGGTCTTCAGCCCGGGGAAGTCGTACTCCTCGAACACGACCCCACGGTCTCGCAGTTCCTTCATCTCGGCCTTCAGATCGCCTGTTGCGAAACACATCTGCGTGGTCTGCGCGGTTCCGGCGTACGAGGTTTCGTACAGGATGAAGACGAACCCGGACGGCCCGGAATATGCCAAGGTTCCGGGTTTCTCCATCGTCGCTTCGAGGCCCAGCTTGTCGCGGTAGAAAGCGCGCGCCCGCTCCAGATCGCTGACCGGCAGCACGGTGTATGCGGTTGATTCATCCAGCATTTTGCAACCCTCACTTAGTTATGTGGGTGCCCCTCAACACCCGATATATGGTGTGATGTGCGACAGTCTGACTTACTAGTAGGTAAGTTGTCAATGGTGTCGTAGCATCTAAAAATGACGATTTCGGAGGCGACCGACGGCACTGCCACCCAGATTCTGGATGTCGCCGAGCGCCTGGTGCAGACCCGCGGGTA
>DASXNG010000113.1:0-2838 GCA_036495225.1 Galbitalea sp. | reverse complement strand
GGCACTACGGTGCGACCGCGACTGTGCCTGAGGGTGGCACGGTCCCTGAGGCCGACTCGGCCCCTGAGCTCGTCGAAGGGCCGCGCTCATGACCACCGCTGCGACAACTCCAGGCCCATCGACGAGCTCAGGGACCGTGCGCCTCGGCACGCAGGACTACGCCGGCTGGATGACCGCATCCCGCTTCCTGCTCAGGCGCAACTGGCTCAGGATGCTCGTCTGGCTGCTCGTGCTCGCCGGCCTCATCGTCATCGTGGTCATTTCCCAGCGCCAGACCTTCCCGACGCAGGCCGACCGCACCGCCTATGCCGCGATCGCCAATACTCCCGCGGTCGCCGCGCTGACCGGCCTGCCATACGCGGCGGGCACGCTCGGCGGCATCCTGAACATCAAAATCTGGATGACGGATGCCGTTGCCCTCGCGTTCGCGGTCATCTTCCTGGTGACCCGCAACGGGCGCGCGGAGGAGGAGAACGGTCGCACGGAACTGCTGCGCGCTGGCGCACTTGGCCGGCACGCGTACACGCTCGCCAACTGGGCGCAGGCTGCCGTATTCAGCATCCTGGTCGGGCTCGCCTGCACGGGCGCTGCCATCGCCGAGGGACTGCCCTCGTACGGCTCCCTGCTGATGGGCCTGTCGATCGCCGGCGTTGGCCTCGCGTTTCTGGGTGTCGCAGCCCTCGCGGGGCAACTGGCCCAGACCAGTCGGGGGGCGAACGGTATCGCGGTGACTGTTCTCGGAATCGCCTACCTGCTCCGCGCCGGCGGCGACCTTGCCGCCACGAACGAAGTACCGGGCGGACTCAGCTGGGCTTCGCCGATCGGTTGGGGCCAAGCGATGCGCTCCTACGGCGAGAACAACTGGGCACCGCTGATCCTGCTGGTCGGCTTCGCGGTTGTGCTCTGCGGGATCGCCCTGCGGCTCGAAGCAACTCGGGACCTTGGCGCGGGCCTTCTGCCCGATCGTCCGGGGCCGCGCCGCGCGAGCGCGCTCACCCAGACGCCGGTTGGCCTGACGCTGCGACTGCAGCGTTGGTCGATTCTCGGCTGGGGGCTCGGCATCGTGATCGGCGGACTGTTCTTCGGCACGGTAGCGACCGCGATGGCGAACCTGCTCGGGGGCAATGGCTCGGTGACCAGTGTGTTTCTCGGTGGCATCACTGGCAACGTTCTGAACGGACTGCTGAGCTACTTCACGATGGCGGACGCCCTCCTCGTCGCGGCGTTCGTACTGCAGAGCGCCGTCACTATTCGGTCGGAGGAAGCGAACGGCAGCGTCGAGTTGCAGTGGACGGGCGCACTCTCCCGGGTGCGCTGGGCGCTGTCACGAATGGCCGTGCCCGCCGTGGCCTCGCTGGCGGTGCTCGTGCTCAGCGGTTGGGCGGAGGGCGCAAGTTACGGCGCCGCCATCCACGATCCGAGCCAGGCCGGCCGATACATCGGGATCGCTCTCGCGTACTGGCCGACCATGCTGCTCGTGATCGGGGTTGTCGTGTTCCTGGCGGGCTGGCTGCCGCGCGCATCCATCACGGTCTCTTGGGTGATCTACGGCGTCGCGGTGCTCGTCTCGATGTTCGGCGCGCTCTTCAAGCTGCCCGACTGGCTCGCGACGAATACACCGTTCACCGCGATCGAGCACATCACGAGCGGGAGCTTCAACACGCGCCCGCTCGTGGTGCTCGCCGCGCTGGCGATCGTACTTGCGGTGCTCGGGCTCGTGCGGTTGCGAGCTCGGGACTACGTCGTCGAGTAGGCGCAGTGTCGAATAGGCGCAGTGTCGAGTAGCCCTACTGGGCGCCGAACGCACCCACCGGGCTGAAACCGGCCGGCAGTGCGAACGGGTCGGTGACCTGGCTCGACCGCTCGGACTCGCGCATGAGAGCAGCAAGCTCCCCTGCGGCGCGTCCGATGCGGTCGGGCAGGGCCGACTCCGCGGAGCCCCAATCGCTCGACGCCGCATACACCGAGGTCGGAACCACGACCGCGTGCAGGTAGCTGAACAATGGACGCATCGCGTAGTCGAGTGCCAGCGAGTGACGTTCGGTGCCGCCAGTCGCCCCGATCAACACGGGCAGGTCGGTGATGGCCTGGGTGTCGATGACGTCGATGAACGACTTGAAGAGTCCGCTGTAGCTGGTCGTGAAGATCGGCGTGACGGCGATGAGACCGTCGGCGCCCGCAACTGCATCGAGCGCGGCCTGCAGCTTGGGCGCCGCGAAACCTGTCAACAGGTTGTTAGTGATGTCGTGGGCGAGGTCGCGGAGTTCGACGACCTCGACCTCAACTTCGGTCCCTGAGTTCATCGAAGGGCCGGACTCGCGCAACCGCTCGACCGTGGCTGCCGTCATCCGGTCCGCCAGAAGGCGGGTGGATGACGGCTGGCTGAGGCCTGCGGAGATGACGACGAGCTTCTTGGCGGTCATGAGTTGGCTCCCTTCGCGCTGGCGCCTTCGAGAACCTCAGGGACCGTTTCGGTCGCTGAGTTCGAGTCGGTCGCTGAGCTTGTCGAAGCGCGCTTGGCAACCATTGCCGCGTGGGTCGGGCCATCCGGAATGTGCGCGGGGCGGTCCTTCGCGAACTCCTTGCGCAGCACGGGCACGACCTCATCGCCCAGAATGTCCAGCTGCTCGAGAACGGTCTTCAGCGGAAGGCCGGCGTGGTCCATCAGGAACAGCTGGCGCTGGTAATCGCCGAAGTGCTCGCGCATTGACGCGTAGCGGTCGATGACCTGCTGCGGGCTACCCACGGTGAGCGGAGTCTGCTCGGTGAAGTCCTCGAGGGCCGGGCCGTGACCGTAGACGGGTGCGTTGTCGAAGTACGGACGGAACTCGCTGACCG
>DASXNG010000112.1:0-25014 GCA_036495225.1 Galbitalea sp. | reverse complement strand
GCGGCACAAGATCGACTACCTCGGTGCGAGCCTCATCACGACTTCGTTGACCCTGCTGATCCTTGCGGTGCTCGAGGGCGGTGTCGCGTGGGCGTGGGATTCACCGATCAGCATCGCCGCATTCGCGCTCGGCGGGCTGATGCTCGCTTCGTTCGTCTTCGTCGAGACGAGGGCGAGTGAACCCGTCTTGCCGCTGTGGGTGTTCTCGAGGCGGCTTCTGGTCTCCACGGCGTTCGTGGGTCTCGGAGTGGGAGCAATCGTCATTGGTCTGTCTGCGTACGTGCCGACGTATCTTGAGGGTGCCCTTGGCGTACCGCCAATCGTCGCCGGGCTAGCGCTCGCTGCGCTGACGCTCGGGTGGCCGCTTTCGGCCGCGCTCTCCGGACGGTTCTACCTGCGGATCGGATTCCGCAACACCGTGCTCATCGGCCTCGTGCTTGCGATCATCGGTTCGGTGGCGCTCGCGCTCCTCGCTGACACCCCATCCGTTGCCATCGTCGCGACTGCCTGCTTCGTGATTGGGCTTGGCATGGGACTCATCGCGGTGCCCGCCCTCGTCGCAGCCCAGTCGAGCGTCCAGTGGAACGAGCGCGGTGTCGTGACCGGAGCGCAGCTGTTCTCGCGCTCGATCGGCAGCGCGATCGGCGTCGCCATCTTCGGAGCCATCGCGAACGCCATCATCGGAACGCAGTCGCGAACGGATGTCTCGGTCGTGGTCGCCTCGTCCACCGCGGTCTTTACGGCGGTAGCCGTCGTCGTTCTCGCCACCGTGATTGCGGCGCTCGCCATGCCGAGCACGCGCGTGCAGGCGCCCGCGCCGGCTGCCGCGGTAGAGACGGCGTAGTCGTTCAGTCGTTGGTCGAGTAGCGCCTGCCAAAGGCAGACGCGTAGCGAGACCCGGCGCGTGAGTGTTTGCTGAAACTCAACCTCGGTTTCGCTCCGCGTAGCGCCGGCGGCGCTGCACTACTCAACTAACGACAGCTGCGCCAGCTTCAACCTCGTGCGGGGGTGGGGTTCGCGCGGCAAGATGGACGCATGACGTCGCATCCGAAACTCGAAGAGCTCATCGCCGTACTCGAACAGCTTCGAGCCCCTGGCGGATGCGCATGGGACCGCGAACAGACCCACGAGTCACTAGTGCGCTACCTCGTCGAGGAGACCTATGAACTCATCGACGCGATCGAGAGCGGCGACCGCGACGAAATGATCGAGGAGCTCGGCGACGTGCTCTACCAGGTCATCTTCCACTCAGATATTGCCGCCAACACCCCCGGCGAGGATTTCACGCTCGAGGATGTCGCGGCTCACATGACCGCGAAAATGATCGGTCGGCACCCGCACGTCTTCGGCGACGCGAAGGCGGACACGGCCGCAGAGGTCAACGTGGTGTGGGACGAGATCAAGAAGACGGAGAAGCCGAGACGCACCAGCGTGCTCGACGGGGTTCCGCGCGCGATGCCAGCCCTCGCCCTCGCCGACAAGCTGCTCGGCAAGGCCGCAAAGCTCGGGATGTCGGAGCAACCCCCAGCGGAGCTCGCGTCCGCGACATCCGAGTCCGAACTGGGCGCCCAACTGCTCGCCATAGTCGGCAGCGCTCGCGCCAATGGACTTGACGCGGAGCGATCACTGCGTGCGGCCATCCGCGGGTTGGAAGACCAGATGCGGCTGGCGGAAATCGCCTAGCCGACAGGATTACGCGACCCGGCTTCCCTTCGGAAGCTTGCGAGCCGGGGTGCGAGTGCGCGCCCAGGCTCCGACGACGGCTGCCGCGGCCAGCACGAGTTGGATCGCGAGTCCGACCGCCCAGCCCGGAGTAGTCGAGTCGATGGTGTCCCTTGCGGAGGGCCCGCCGTCGTAGTTGTTGCTGTTCGCCGCCAATTCCGTCTTGCACTCCTGCGCGGGTGTGGCCTGATCAACGGGATTCAGTTGTGAGCTGCGCTCGCCGTATTTGAGCTGACCGAACAGGTCCGTGGGGTTGCCGTTCTTGTCGTAGCTGGTTGGCACTGCATCTGCGAGGAGCACGTATGGGTTGGCAACCAGCACGCCCCAGACGTGGTCGAACCGCGGGACACTCGTTGGGTACTCCTCGAGCCCGGTGCAGGTCTGAGTCTTCACGTGAACGTTGTCATAGCCGTACTCGATGACCGAGGTCTGCGAGGCGGCGCCACCGAGGCCGAAGGCGATCAGGGTTCCCAGGCTGAGTGCAGCGACGGCCAGATAGGTCACGACGACCGAGAACAGCGGGCGAGGAATGAGCCCCGAGAAGCCGACTCCGATGGCAGCGACGATTCCGAGTTCTACGGCGAGTACCAGCAGTGAGGCCAGCACAATCAGCGGTGAGACTAGTCCCGCAATCGCCGAGTAGGCGAGAAATGGGCTGGAAACCAGGAGGAATCCCAGCGCCGTGACCCAGGCAGCGAGAAGCTTGCCGAGGATGAGCTGCCACGTGGTCACGAGCGTTACCTGGGTTGTCGCGAGGGTGCCAGCATCCCGATCGCCGTTGATTGCGTTGCCACTCATCGCCGGCGCGACGAGGGTGCCGAGCAAAAGAACGAAGTACACGACGTAGGAGAAGAGTTGCGCCGCGGCATCCTGAACGTTCGCTTGATCCGCACGAGCAAATCCGTACACAACGACACTGGTGACGATCGTGACGACCAGCAGTATTGCGAAGAAGACTCCGAGCAACACGTACCAGGCAACGCCGCGGAGGCGCTGGCGCAGTTCGAGCCAGAAGATGGTGCCGATTCCGCCGAAGAAGGTCTTCACAGCGCGTCTCCTTCGGTGTTCTTGGTCAGGTCGAGGAACGTGTGCTCGAGGTCGCCCACCGCCGGGCCAAAGCTGCTGATGGCGACACCGGACCGCACGAGTTTGGTGAGCAGTGCCGCCGCTCCGGCCTCTCCGTCGACGAGCACGGTCGTGTCACCGCGGTCGTACGCGAGTTCGGCGGCGGTGAACCCAGCAGCGAGCAGCGCGTTGTCGAGTGAGGCGGAATCGAACGAGCGGATGCGCCAGGCCCGCTTTGCGGACTGGGCGGCAGCGATGCGCTCGGCGGACGCCGACACACCAGCCTCCAGGTACACGGCGGTATCCGCCATTTCATCGAGTTCGGCCAGGACATGACTCGAAACGAGAATCGTCTTGCCTTCGCCGGCGAGCCTGCGCACCAGCAGCTGAAGGTCGTGCCGAGCGACCGGGTCGAGTCCTGCCGCCGGCTCATCAAGAAGCAGGATGTCTGGGTCGTGCACGAGCGCCCGCGCGAGCGAGAGCTTCTGTTTCTGGCCACGAGAGAGAACTCGCGTCTGCCGTGCCGCGAGCGGCTCGAGCCCAACGAGGTCGATGAGTTCGGCTGCACGAGTTGCTGCTTCCGGTCGACTCATCCGGTACAGGCGACCCGTGGTCTCGAGTGCTGCGCGCACTGTGAGCACGTTCCACGAACCGAGGATGTCCGGCATCCATCCGAGCCGAGCTCGAACCGATGCTGCATCGGTCACGGGGTCGGCACCGCCAACACGAATGGTGCCGCGATCGGGCTGCAACAGGGACGCGAGCATGAGCATCAGCGTCGTCTTACCTGAGCCGTTCGGCCCGATGAGAGCCGTCACGTTGCCCGGCTTGGCTTCGAGCGATACGTCACGTACGGCGTGCACGTCGCCGAATGATCGAGCGACTCCAGAGACGAGGATGCCGGTGGAAGCGACATCCGCTGGCGGGGTTTGAGTTGGGCTCACCTGCTCAACCTAGTGGGCGATCAGGAGGACCATCGTCATTCCGGCGGATGAGCTTCGAGGATGATCTTTCGAGTTCGGACGGCGCCCTTCCAAACCCGAATTTGGAAGGGCGCCCCAACCAACAGCTCCCGGTGCCTAAATGTCCGGCACGGGACGCAGCTGGAATCGAGTCGTCAAATGTACCCACATTCGACGACTCTGTCCGCGAGGAAGTGCGCCCCCCGGCGCGGCTTCCATTGCTTGCACCAGCCGCCTCGGAGCAGAGCTCACGTGGCGTTTCAGTACTGACGCATGACCCACTTTATAGGGCCAAAGCTCGTTTCCACAACATGTGTTATGTATTACGAACGTTATGAAGTACGACCGTTATAGGTTGCTAAAGTGAGGGAATGCCACGTCATCCCGATCCATTGCGGAAACCGCGGTTGATCGCGGAGATTCTCGACTATCTCCTCGATAAGTCGCTCGCGTCCGTGTCATTCCGAACGATCGCACAGGCTCTCGGAGTCAGCACTTACACGCTCGTGTACCACTTCGGCAACCGCGCGCAGTTACTCAGAGAGGTCATCGCCGCCGTGTCGACGCGCGCAACCGGCATTGAGCAACGACTGCGTGCAAGACCAGTCACGCTCGACGCGTACTTCGAGGGCTTCGAAGCCTCATGGGAGTGGACGTTGCTGCCTCGAAACCGACAACTGCAGCGGCTCGAATTTGAGGCGGCTCTCCTCGAGGCTTGCGAGCCGCAGGATCACACCTTCAGCCGCGAGCTGTACGCAACCTGGCAGCGCCTCGGACGCGACGCGCTCATCTCGCTCGGGATCCCCGCAAAGACGGCAGAACTCGAGGTGCGGATGGTCGTGGACAACTTCTACGGAATCCAATACGACTTCGTGCTCAACAACGACGCGGTCGCGGCAACGCGCGTCTTCAACGCAGCCGCCGGGCGGCACCGTGCGCGGATCGAGGAGTTGCTCGCTCGGTAGCTGGCGCGGCGCTGTCGTCGTTGGTTGAGCCCGCCCGTACGTCGTTGGTTGAGTTCGCTCTTACTTCGTTGGTTGAGTAGCGCCGCGCAGCGCCGCGTATCGAAATCAGGGCTTGAGGGTTCCGAAGTGCAAAAAGCGGCATGGATGTGCGCGTTCGGCTGGCTTTCGCAGAGAATTGGCCGTTTCGCGCACCGATTCCTCGTGACTTGCCCACTTCTGCTGGGTTCAGCCGACGCTACTCAGCAGATGTGGGCAACTCACGCCAAAAACGAGGTGGTTGAGACCGAAATCTTCTCGAAAACGACCAAAGTTCTGCGAAACCGGACAAAAGGCGGGTCAGTCCATGCTGCTTTTTGGTTTTCGGAACGCTCAAGCCCTGATTTCGATACGCGTCGCTGCGCGGCGCTACTCAACCAACGACAAGAGCGAGCCTAACCGACGACGGAGAGAGTGCAGCGGGTCTGTCACACTAGTTGCGTGGCTAGCCAGGTGAACCCGCCGCGCGGGATGCGCGACTTTCTTCCCGCAGACAAGGCTCGTCGTGAGCACGTGCTGTCCGTCATCCGGAGCACGTTTCGCGCCCACGGTTTCGACGAGATCGAAACGCCCGTGGTGGAGGACAGCGACCGGCTCCACGCGGGCCTCGGCGGCGACAACGAGAAGCTCGCGTTCGCGGTCATGAGGCGCGGCCTCACGAACGATGACCTCGTCGCTGCCGGCGAGAGCGGCGACTATCTGGACCTCGCCGACCTCGGCCTGCGGTTCGACCTCACCGTTCCCCTGGCGAGGTTCTATGCCAGTCACCGCGGCGAGCTGCCTGCCGTGTTCCGCGCCATCCAGATAGCGCCGGTGTGGCGCGCCGAGCGTCCGCAGAGGGGGCGCTTCCGCCAGTTCGTGCAGTGCGACATCGACATCATCGGCGAGGCCGGCCCCCTGGCGGAGATCGAACTCATTGCGGCCACCACCGCGGCTGTCGAGGCACTCGGCGTCGAAGGCACCACCATTCGCATCAACGACCGCCGCATCCTGCGCCGCATCGTCGAGCAGCTGGGCATCTCGGCAGACGATTATGAGCACGCTCTCGTGATCATCGACAAGGAAGACAAGATCGGCGTCTCAGGCGTCGTCGAAGAACTCGTTGCCGCCGAACTCGGCGACGCGGCAGTGATGACCCCGATCCTCGAGAGCTTGGCCGACCTGCCCGGCGACGGCTGGGAGCTCCACCCGTCGACCTCTTGGCTCGATGCCGACGCGTACGACGACCTGAAAGCCATCCGCGCGGCTGTCGGCGGTAGCGCGAAGCTTGTCTTCTCCCCGAACCTCGTGCGCGGTATGGGCTACTACACGGGGACCATCTTCGAAATCGCCCACCCCGACCTGCCGTATTCGCTCGGCGGCGGCGGACGATACGACGGCATGATCGGTCGGTTCCTTGGACAGGATGTCCCGGCCGCGGGTTTCTCGCTCGGCTTCGAGCGCCTCGTCGAACTCGTCGAGCTGCCCGAGGACGGTGCGGCGGAGGCGATCGCGCTGGTCTACGACGCAGACGTGACGCCGGCGCGGCTTGCCGCGCTGAAAGCCGAGCTCACGACATCCGGATCGCGTGTGCGTCTCGAGAGGCGCACCAAGAACCCCAAGCCCCTGCTCGATCAGCTCGCGGCGTCCGGGTTCACGCGCTTCGCGTTCGTGTCGTCGCAGGCCGAGAGCCTCGCCGACCTCGAAATTCGGCCCATCACCGCGCAGTAGGCTTTTGGGCGAAGGCATCTACCACCACCACTTCATTTCTTTTACCCCCAAGGAGACCCCTGTGGCCCTCGTCGACGTTGTCATTGCTCGCGAAATTCTGGACTCTCGGGGCAACCCGACGATCGAGGTCGAGGTAGTCCTCGACGACGAGACCGTCGCTCGCGCGGCCGTCCCGTCCGGCGCATCGACCGGAGCGTTCGAGGCGTACGAGCTTCGGGATGGCGACAAGTCCCGCTACCTGGGCAAGGGAGTTCTGAAGGCCGTCGAGGCGGTCGAGGATGTTCTCGGCCCAGCCATCGAGGGATACGAAGCCACCGACCAGCGCGCGATCGACGCGGTACTCATCGAGGCGGACGGTACCGACAACAAAAGCAAGCTCGGCGCGAACGCGATCCTCGGGGTTTCGCTCGCGGTCGCCAAGGCCGCGGCCGACTCATCCGGTCTCGACCTGTTCCGGTATGTCGGTGGCGCGAACGCGCACATCCTGCCGGTGCCGATGATGAACGTCATCAACGGTGGCGCGCACGCTGACTCGAACGTCGACATCCAGGAGTTCATGATCCTGCCCATCGGTGCACCGTCGTTTCGCGAGGGACTGCGCTGGGGCGCCGAGACGTATCACGCGCTCAAGGCGCTGCTCAACACCAAGGGCTTCTCCACGGGCCTCGGCGACGAGGGCGGCTTCGCGCCCAACCTGCCGAGCAACCGCGCAGCGCTCGAACTTCTCATGGAGGCCATCGAGAAGGCCGGATTCAAGCCCGGCGAAGACATTGCCCTCGGCATGGATGTCGCGGCAACCGAGTTCTTCGCCGACGGTTTTTACACCTTCGAGTCGGCGAAGAAGACCCCGCAGGAGATGAGCGCGTACTACGCGGAGCTCGCTTCGGCCTTCCCGCTCGTCACGATCGAAGACCCGCTGAGCGAGGACGACTGGGAGGGCTGGGCTCACTTCACCTCAGAGGTCGGCTCGAAGCTACAGATCGTCGGTGATGACCTCTTCGTGACCAACCCGGTGCGTCTCGCCAAGGGCATTGAGGCTCACGCGGCCAACTCGATCCTGATCAAGGTCAACCAGATCGGCACGCTCACCGAGACGCTCGACGCGGTTGCGCTCGCGCAGAAGAACTCGTACACGACCGTCATGTCGCACCGCTCGGGCGAAACCGAAGACACGACCATCGCGGACCTCGCCGTTGCGACCAACGCCGGCCAGATCAAGACGGGTGCACCGGCTCGGTCGGACCGCGTCGCGAAGTACAACCAGCTGCTGCGCATCGAGGAAGAGCTCGGCGACGCCGCGGTGTACGCGGGGCGCAGCGCGTTCCCGCGGTTCAACGGCTAGCTCTTGCTAGTTGGTTGAGTAGGCCGCGACAAAGTCGCAGCCGTAGCGAAACCCGGTTGAGCGGCTCTACCCCGGTTTCGATACGCGTGCCTGCGGCGCGCTACTCAACCAACGACAAGCAACGCCACATAGCATCGGTGTCATGGCGAGGGAAGGCAAACAGCGAGCGCAGAAGGTTCGCGTACCCGTCACCCTGCCGGCTGGCACCGCGCCGGAGCGTTGGCTTGCCAACATCCGGATGTCGAGTTTCACGCTCATGATGCTCGGCTTGCTCGTGCTCGCGGTCGTCGTACTCGCCCCAACTCTCAAGCTGCTCATCGAGCAGCAGAACCAGATCTCTAGCCTCGAGAAGTCGGTCGAAAGTCAGAAGAACCAGGTGAAGTCTCTCAAGGGTCAGGTCGCGCGCTGGAGCGACCCCGCCTATATAGAGGCGCAGGCGCGGAATCGCCTGCTGTTCGTGTTCCCCGGGGAATTCAGCTATCTCGTGATTCCTGAGGCGTCTGACGCCAGCGCACAGTCGAACGCGCCGATCAGCAAGCAGATTCAGACCACCCAGACCGACTGGGTTTCGTCGCTGGCATCCTCGATCCTGACATCCGGGCTGACGACCGCGCCGAAGAACCAGATCACCGCGCCGACACAGTCTGGCGGCACCAAGTGACCACCCCTCCTTTCGCGGCGCCCAGCGCTCTCGACATCGCCATCGTCTCCGCGCAGCTCGGTCGTCCGGCGCGGGACGTGATCGGTATCTCCGCTCGCTGCGCGTGCGGGGCTCCGACGGTCGTATCGACGAGTCCGCGGCTCACAGACGGCACGCCATTTCCCACTCTGTACTACTTGAGTCACCCCGCCGCGACGGCCGCGGTTTCGACGCTCGAGGCCAACGGCGTCATGACGGAACTTGCTGCCCTCCTCGACGGAGCGGTTACCGACCAGTACCTCGCGGCACACGAGGCGTACCTCGCTGACCGCAACGGCATCGAATTCGTGGAAGAACTCGACGGGATCTCGGCCGGCGGTATGCCGACTCGCGTCAAGTGCCTGCACGCGCTGGTTGCTCACACGCTTGCGGCGGGTCCAGGAGTGAACCCGATCGGCGATCTCGCGCTAGAGCGTGCCGACTGGTCTCCGGAAGTCTGCGAGTGCGTCGACTACGGCGTCGACGGAGCGACCGCGTGAGGCGCAGGCTCGCGCGCGCCTCGATACCACTTGCCGCGCTGGGTTTCGGGCTGGTCACGCTTCTCGCCGGCGGGGCTGCCGCGCCGGCATCCGCCGCGCCGATCGGCTTCGTGAAGGCCGACTACATCCGTGACGGCGAGTATTGGCTCGACCAGTACGGCATCCGTAGCGCGTGGTCGACGACCGAGGGCAAAGGCATCACGATCGCTGTCATCGACACCGGTGTCGATGGCGGCGTACCTGACCTCTCCGGAGCGGTTTCCGGTGGCGCCGATTTTTCCGGGCACGGGTCAGCCAACGGCCAGACGCCAGTCGGGGCCGCGGATGAGCGCAACCACGGAACCATGGTCGCGTCCCTGGCTGCTGGGCGAGGCACAGCGGGCGGCGCCGGCGTCATCGGCTCGGCGCCACAGGCGAAAATCATGCCCATCTCGATCGGGTTCGGAAGCGCCGCCACGAACTCAGACGACCAAATCGCCAGTGCGGTGATGTTTGCCGTCAACCACGGCGCCAAGGTCATCAACATGTCGTTGACGCGCAACACGCTCGCCTGGCCGACCAGTTGGGACAAGGCGTTCCTCTACGCGATGCAACACAACGTGGTGATCGTCGCGGCGGCGGGCAACCGGGGGAGCGGCACGGACGAGGTCGGCGCACCAGCGACCATGCCGGGTGTGCTCACGGTCGCCGGCGTCGATCGCAACCAGCACGCGAGCGTCGACGCTTCGGCGCAAGGCATCACGATCGGCGTCTCCGCCCCGAGCGAGCAACTTCTCGGTGCAGTCCCCAGCGGCCAGTACGTGCAATGGGAAGGTACGAGCGGGTCGACACCCATCGTTTCCGGGATTGTCGCGCTCGTCATGGCCTCGCACCCCGGCATGAGCGCGCCCAACGTCATCAACCGCATCATCAAGACCGCGACAGATGCCGGCGCCAAAGGCGTCGACCCGATCTACGGATACGGGCTCGTCAACGCCGCCGCGGCGGTACGCGCCACGGTGCCGAAAGTCACCGCGAATCCGCTCGGGAGTCTCTCGGCCTGGATCCACATCAACCGTCGAGCCGAGCCGAGTGACGCGCCGACTCCGCAGCCGAGCAACACCTCGACGGCCGTGCCCAAGCAGTCAAAGTCGCTGCCCTCCGATCCACTCGGTGTGCTCTACCCGACGCCAACCCAGCTTCGGGATGTCGGCATCCCGCTCGGAATCCTGCTCGCGTTCGCGCTGGCCGCACTCACACTGGTGGTGTTGGCCATCCGGCATTTCAGGACTCTCGGTCGTAGGGACTAGATTTGCATTTGGACCACCACCCCATAGGAGACTTTCGCTCGTGCCCAAAATCCTGATTGTCGGCGGCGGCTACGCCGGTTTCTACACAGCACTCAAGCTCGAAAAATGGCTGCGCAAGGGCGAGGCAGAGGTCACAGTCGTCGACCCGCTGCCGTACATGACCTACCAGCCGTTCCTGCCAGAGGTCGCCGCGGGATCCATCGAGCCGCGTCACGCTGTCGTCGGTCTGCGTCGCCACCTCGAGAAGACGCGAGTCGTCGCCGCAAAGGTGACCGCGATTGATCACGTCGCCAAGACCGCGACGATCACGCCAGCTGACGGCGAGCCGTGGGTCGAAAGCTACGACATCATCGCGGTGACTGCTGGCTCGGTCTCGCGCACGTTCCCGATCCCGGGAGTCGCGGACCAGGCCATCGGCCTGAAGACGATCGAAGAGGCCATGGCCATTCGGGACCGTCTCGTCGACAACTTCGAGCGGGCATCCACCATGCCTGCCGGTCCGGAGCGTGACCGACTGCTGACCGTCGTGGTTGTCGGCGGTGGCTTCGCGGGCATCGAGGTGTTCGGAGAGCTGCGCAGCTTCGCTTCAGACATGCTGCGTTACTACCCGCAGCTGACGATCGACGACACGCACTTCCACATGGTCGAGGCGATGGGCCGCATCATGCCAGAGGTGTCGCTCAAGACCAGCTACTGGGTGCTTCGCAACCTCGCTCAGCGCCAGGCCATCGTTCACCTCGACACGCAGCTCTCCTCTGCCGTCGACGGCAAGATCGAGCTTTCGACGGGCGAGACCTTCGAGTCCGACCTGATCGTCTGGACCGCAGGTGTCATGGCGAGTCCAATGCTGCGCAGTACCGACCTGCCGACCGATGACCGTGGACGCCTGCGCGTTCAGGCCGACCTTCGCGTGTTCGACGGCGAAAACGTCATCGAGGATGCCTGGGGCGCGGGCGATGTCTGCGCAGTTCCGGACCTCACCGGTGGCGGAGTCGGCGGATTCTGCGTGCCGAACGCACAGCACGCGGTTCGCCAGGGCAAGCTCATGGCCAAGAACATCACGGCGTCGCTTCGTGGCGAAGGCATCAAGGACTACTTCCACCGCAACCAGGGCGCCGTCGCCGGTATCGGCCTCTACATCGGAGTGTTCCAGCGCAACAAGCTCGCCGCAACGGGCCTCATCGCGTGGTTCATGCACCGCGGATACCACGGCCTCGCCATCCCGAAGTGGGAGCGCAAGATCCGCGTGTTCACGAACTGGGGTCTCAACTTCCTGCTGCGACGCGACACCGTCGGCATCATCGCTCGCGATGTGCCGCGCGCCGCGTTCGAGGAGTTCGCGTCCCGCCCCAAGGCCGCTCCCGCTGCTGCGGCCGCGCCCGCGGCGAAGGCGCCCGCTCGCGCAAAAGCTGCCGCGGCCAAGTCCGAGTAGCCCCAACCGCCGCAAACTGCGGCTTTGTTGGCGGGGTGGTGCCCGTTGGGCTCATTTCGCCAACAAACCCTCACTTCGTGGGGTCGCTAGGCTTTCGGTACGCCCGGATGTCGCGGGCTGCGCCCCGGTAGCCCAATTGGCAGAGGCAGACGACTTAAAATCGTCCAAGTCTGGGTTCGAACCCCAGCCGGGGTACGCGAGTTTGGAGCTAGCCCCGTTCCTCTCCCACGGTGTTGCCGCCATCGACCACGACAACTTGGCCGGTGACGTACGACGCACCGGGGGAGGCGAGCCACGCGATCGCGGATGCCACCTCCTGTGGCGTTCCGCTGCGTCGCATCGGTACCCGGCGGCCCTCCGCCGCCTCACTGTCCAGTTGTGAGCCGGTCGCGATCCATCCGGGAGCCACGGCGTTGACGGTGATGCCGACCTCCGCTTCATCGACGGCGAGCGCTCTGGTGAGCCCGACCACGCCCGCCTTCGCTGCTGCGTATGCGACGTCCGACCGCGACGCCATCATCGGACCGCTCACGCTTGAAACATTCACGATGCGGCCCCAACCCGCGGCACGCATGGCGGGGATGAGGGCGCGAGTGAGCAGGAACGCACTGGTGAGGTTCATGTCGATGCTTCGCCGCCAGTCGGCGACGTCGGAGGTGATGTCGCCATCGAACATCTTTCCCTCGGAGACGCTCACCATGCCCGCGTTGTTGACCAGGATCGTCGGGTCGATGGATGCTCGCGCCAGCTCATTCGCCAGTTGCGTCACCGCGTCCTCGGTGTCCAGGCGCGCGACGAACCCGAACGCGTCGATGCCATCGTGCTGCAGCTCGGACACTCGCTGGTGGATGCGATCGGTCGTGGACGTGATCGCTACTCGCGCTCCCAGCTCACCCAGCGCTCTGGCTGTAACGAACCCGATTCCGTTCTCGCTGCCGGCACCACTGATGAGGGCGGTGCGTCCGCTGAGGTCGAGTGTGCTGGGGAGGCCTTTGCTGGGCATGGTGCTCATAGCGCCAAGGTAGCAGCGGCGCAGGGCCCTAGGGGGCACTCAAAAGTGGGGGGTTACGCGAAACCGCTTCACTATTACACTTGGCGATAACCTTGCGTCGTCCAGTAACACTGTTCCGCGCGAGCGCATGCCATAGGAGCCACAAGTGACCACTGCCCCAACCGTTACCCGTTCACCGTTCGCGGAGCCGACCAGACGCGTCGGCGGCGGGTGGATCGCGCTGTTCGCCACCATCTGGCTCGGCGTGTGGATGGCGCAGCTCACGCCCATCCAGCTGCTGCTTCCACAGCAGGTGGAAGATGTCGTGCACGGCGCAGCCTGGACCGACAATGTCATCGCCTTCGGCATCATCTCTGGCATCGCGGGTGCCTGCGCGCTCATCACTTATCCGCTCACCGGCGCGCTGTCCGACCGCACGACGTCGCGGTTCGGTCGTCGTCGCCCGTGGATGCTCGCCGGGGTGCTCGTGTTCGCGGCATCCCTCATCATCCTCAGCCTTCAGACCACGATCGTCGGTGTTGGGATCTTCTGGTCGACGTCGATCATCGGTTTCTGCATGGCCTCCTCGGCGATTACGGCGACCATCTCTGACCAGGTGCCCGTCAACCAGCGTGGCTTCGTCTCCGCGTGGATTTCGGCTCCGCAGGCAATCGGCACGATCCTCGGCCTCATTCTGGTTATCAGCCTGTTTGCCGACGTTGCGACGCAGCAGGCGCTGGGCTATCCCCTTGTTGCGATTCTGCTCGTCGTGCTCGCCATCCCGTTCATCGCGACAGCTCCTGACCAGCAGATCCGCAAGGACCAGCGCCCTCGTGGAGGCTTCGGCACGATCCTGCAGGGCTTCTGGATCAACCCGGTCAAGCACCCCGACTTCGGCTACACGCTTCTCGGCCGCATCCTCGTGAACCTCGGCAACGCGCTCGGCACGACCCTGCTGCTGTACTTTCTGCAGTACGGTCTGCAGCAGTCGTCGACCGACGCCCAGAACGATCTGCTGATCCTGACGCTGATCTACCTGGCCTTCTTCGTCGCTGCCGCAATCGTGTTCGGCCGCGTCAGCGACCGCATCGGGCGCCGCAAGATCTTCGTCTACATCGCGGCCTATGTGCAGGCCATCGCGGCCCTCATTCTGGCCTTCGTGCCGAACCTCAACGTCGCGTACGTGGCGGCCGGCCTTCTCGGCCTCGGCTACGGCTGCTACATGGCCGTCGACCAGGCACTCGCCACCCAGGTTCTTCCTGACGCTCACTCGCGCGGCAAGGATCTCGGCATCATGAACATCGCTACCGCTGTTCCGCAGGCCGTCGGACCGCTCGTCGGTGCACTGATCGTGCTGCTGTTCGCGCGTCTCGCCACCGCGGGCGCCGAGGCGAGTGCATCCGTCACGCTGACGGGCGAGCAGGCCGGTTTCGCTGGACTCTTCGTCGCATCCGGTGTTCTCGCCGTTCTCGGCGGCGTGGCAATGATCCCCATCAAGAGCGTCAAGTAGGGCGCCGACAACAGATATGAGCAACACCTAGTGCAACTGGTTCGACCCACAAACACCCCCTGGAAAGACCCGGCGACGTATTGGCCGAGCCTGTCCGCAGCCACAGCTGGACTTGATACGCCGTTTGGCGCTGTCTCGCTGCCCGCGCTCGCCTCCAACGCGTTCGACATGCTCGATCGCGCTGCCGGCAAGCCGATTCGTGTGGCGAGCAAGTCCGTGCGCGTCCGCGGCATCATCGATGCCGTTCTCGCGCTGCCCGGCTACGCGGGAGTGCTCGCGTACACGCTGCCTGAGGCGCTGTGGCTCGCAGTAACGATTCCGGATGTCGTGGTCGGCTACCCGAGCGTCGATCGCGAAGCGCTGCACACGCTGGGTTCGGACGCCAAGCTGGCTTCGCGCGTCACCATCATGATCGACTCAGTGGACCAGCTGGATGCGGTGGATGCCGCCATCTCGCCGAACAAGCGCGAGAACATCCGCGTCGCAATTGAACTCGATTCGTCGTGGGATGCCGCGGTCCTCGGTCACACTGGCGTCTTCCGTTCGCCGGTTCACACGCCGTCCCAGGCTCGTGCTCTCGCGGAGCTCGTCGTGGCCCGCAAGGGTTTCACGCTGGTCGGCATGATGGGTTACGAGGCCCAGATCGCCGGCCTGGCCAACAAGCCGGCGTCGAAGGCGCGCGGCGTTGCAGTTCGCTGGATCCAGCGCCAGTCGATTGCCGAGCTCGCGACTCGTCGCGGAGAGGCCGTCGCGGCGGTTCGCGAGATCGCCGACCTCGAGTTCGTCAACGGTGGCGGAACGGGCTCACTCGAGAGCACGGCGGCGGATGATTCCGTCACCGAAATCGCCGCGGGCAGCGGACTCTTCGGTCCGCACCTGTTCGACCAGTACGTGCACTTCTCACCGGCCCCGGCTGCCGCGTTCTCCCTCTCGGTCGTGCGCAAGCCGCGCCCCGACATGGCGACTCTCCTCGGCGGCGGCTGGATCGCATCCGGACCGCCGACGGCAGACCGGCTCCCGCAACTGGCCTGGCCGCAGGGGCTGACGATGGTCGCGCGGGAAGCTGCCGGTGAAGTGCAGACACCGCTGCGCGGGGAGGCCGCCGCGAAACTGCAGGTGGGCGACCGCGTGTGGCTTCGTCACACCAAAGCCGGCGAGCTCAGCGAACACCTGGACGCGTTCGCCATCGTCGACGGCGACAAGATCGTCGAGACGGTTGCAACATACCGCGGCGAGGGCAAGGCATTCTTGTGAGCAAGGTATGGCGCAACTGGGGTCGCAGCGAGTCTGCAACTCCGGTCGAAGTAACACGCCCCCAGTCGACCGACGAGGTCGCCGCAATCGTGAAGTCGGCGCGTGAGCGCAACCTTCGGGTGAAGCCGATCGGAACCGGTCACAGCTTCAGCGGCGTCGCTGTGGCTCCCGGCATCCAACTGAACATGTCAGGGATGACCGGCCTGCTCGGACACGAGGGCAACAACGTCACTCTCGGCTCTGGCACGGTGTTGCATGACCTGCCGCCGCTGCTCGACCCGCTCGGGCTCGCCTTCCAGAACATGGGTGACATCGACGTCCAGACCGTGAGCGGTGCGACCTCAACGGGAACGCACGGCACCGGCAAGAACTTCGGAGGGCTCGCGACCCGTATTCGCGGCGCGAAGCTCGTCACGGGCGACGGCGAGATTCTCGAGGTCAATGCGAAGCAGAACGCCGACCTCCTGCCCGCGGTGGCTCTCGGGATCGGCGCCCTCGGGGTGCTCACCGAGATCACGATCGAGGCGGTTCCGAGCTTCGTGCTGCACGTCGTCGAGAAACCGCAGCCACTCGAGCCCGTGCTCGAACACTGGCAGGACCTCATCGACGGCGCGGATCATTTCGAGTTCTACTGGTTCCCGCACACCGAGATCGCGCTGACCAAGACCAGCACGAGGCTTCCGGCGGATGCCCAGCTCCACCCGCTCCCAGCAGTGAACAAGTGGTTCGAAGACACTGTGATGTCGAACCACCTCTACAGGCTGTTGACCAATTTCGAGCGCGCGTTCCCGCGTACGACACCGGCAATGAACCGCTTCTCGAGCAGCGTCTGGGGCGATCGGGAATTCACCAACATCTCGCACCATTCGTTCGCGACCCAGCGCACTCTGCGCTTCAAAGAGATGGAGTACGCGCTCCCGCAGGCGGAGATTCCGGAAGTGCTCCGCGCCATCGATGCCCTCATCGAGCGCAAGGGTTGGACCGTTTCCTTCCCGGTCGAGATTCGCGCAGCGGCAGCAGATGACCTGTGGATGTCGACGGCCACGGGTCGCCCGACGGGGTACATCGCGGTGCACCGCCAGTTCCACGAGAACCCGACCGAGTACTTCCAGGGCGTCGAGGAAATCATGAAAGCGCACGATGGACGCCCCCACTGGGGCAAAATGAACTGGCGCACCGCGGAAGACCTCGGCCCCTCGTATCCGAGGTTCGAGGATTTCCTGAAGGTGCGCGATCGCCTCGACCCCGAGCGCGTCTTCACGAACGCCTACCTCGATCGGATCTTAGGAAAATGACCGAACGCCGTCGGTTCCCCGCCAGCCTCTACGGAGTTGGCACGGAGCCGGACGGCCGATTCACGCTCGCGAACGAACGAACGTTCCTCGCGTGGATTCGCACGTCGCTCGCGTTCATCGCCGCGGGCGTTGCGCTCGAGGCCCTGGTGCCCGCCATGTTGCCGGGCTTCCGGATCGCCGCATCCACGGTTCTGGTCCTGACCGGAATCGCGATTCCGATCGGCGCCTGGTTTGGCTGGCTGAGGATCGAGCGCGCGCTGCGGCAGGAGAGGCCGCTCCCGTCACCCGTGCTAGCGCTGCCGGTCGTCGTCGCGGTGGTTGTCGTCGGAATTCTCGTCGCGCTTGGGTTTGCATTCGCGTGAGCGACCAGCCGCTGCGCAGCACCGATCCGGGCCTGCAGCCCGAGCGCACGGCGCTCGCATGGCGGCGCACGGCGCTGTCGATGTGCGGTGGAGCGCTGGTCACTTTTCGCATCTTTCCTGACCTTCTCGGTGGCTTCGGGTTTCTCGCGGCGGCGCTCGCCTTGGGCGTAGCCGCCACAGTGCTCGTCGCGTCTGAGCTACGGTTTCGGCGCGACCATGCGGCGCTGCTTGAGGCTCGCCATCATCCGACCGCCCCGACCAATCGCATTCCGCTGTCCGGGGGTGGGCTGCCCGCGCTCACGGCCGCCGCGGTCGTCGCGCTGGGCGTGATCGCGGCGTTGGCCCTGATCTTGCGCTAGACCCGCAGCAGAGAACGGATGTCCCGGCCCGGCAACGCCGCGCGACCTCCAAGGTCGGTCAGCTCTAGTACGACGCTCACGCCCTCGACGGTCCACCCGGCGCTCTCGATGAGGCTGGTCGATGCTCCGAGAGTGCCACCCGTGGCGAGCACGTCGTCGAGCACGAGGATGCGTGAGCCGGCCGGAAGGGTGTCGGGCTGGATCTCGAGTGTCGCGCTGCCGTACTCGAGGTCGTAGCTCTGCGACAGAACGTGACGAGGCAGCTTGCCGGGCTTGCGGATGATGAGCACGCCGATTTCGAGCGCATAGGCGGCGGCCGCCGCCAGAACGAAGCCGCGTGCCTCGACGCCGGCGACCGCGTCGATGCGTCCCGCGAAGGGTTCCGCGAGAGCATCCGTCACCTGACGCAACGCGTGACCGTCGGCGAAGACGGGTGTGAGGTCGCGAAACGTGATTCCCGGCTTCGGAAAGTCCGCTGCGACTGCAGTGAGATCGGAGACGAGCTGGGCGACGCTTTCTGCAGACATGTCTTCAATCCTGCCAGTAGCGTCGGGGCGAGCCGCGCTAGGGCTGTGCGAGAACCGCGGACAGATCGCCGGTCACCGACTTCGCGATCGCGAGTGCCTGTGCGGCACTGGCGCTCTGCGCGGAAACCTCGATGAGCATGAGGTACTCCCCGGAGGTCGCAACCACGACCTGGGTTGCTCCGCCCTGGAACGGCACGACAAAAGACATCGCCCGATCTGCCAGGCCGCTGAGCACCGCGTGCTGCGGCTGCTGCGCGGCATACGCGCTCAGTTGCGGCCAAGCCCAAACTCCGGATGGCAGCAGCTCAACGTCCACGAAATTATCCGAGCCGCCCTTGACGAGGTCCCACTCGCACGACGACATCTTCGTCGAGGGATTTGGACCCCAGACGACACCGGCCTGTGCATCTGGCGCGCCGTAGCCGCCCTGGACCTTCGCGCCGGGAAGGAGCGCTGCCAACTGTGTGGCGGTCAGCGTGGAGGTGCACGCCTTCGGCGCCGGCGCCTTGGGGTCGCTCCACGCGGGCTGCGTCTCGGTCGCCGACTGGACCGCCGAGATCACATGAGAGAACTCCGGCTTGAAGTGCGCCAGCGACGCAGCGGTACCAGACGTGTGCAGCCCCTCGACGGACGCTTCGATCGCCACCCACGTGGTGCCGATCAGGGTGTTGACGCTGCAGTACGCCGGCGTGTGATTTGATCCCTCGCACTCGGTGAACGAGTCACCGGGGAAGTCGGTCGTGACGAGACCATCCTCGAGTGGTGTGAACTGGGCCCAGGTGGCGGCAGTCACATCGGGAACGATGTGGATGCTGAGGTGGGTCGTGTCAAGCAGGTCTTTTGTCGCGTTATTCGTCCACGCACACCAGATGCCGCCGTCCTGCACTAGCGAGAACTCGGCCAGGTCGATGCCTCCCGTGTCGCCGGTCACGGGATTGCCCGGGATCGCGCCGGCGCCGAGCAGGCTTGTAATGGTTGCGGCCGGCGCAAGCTGATCGCACGTCAGGGGGAAGCGCGCGGCCGGGGGCGCGAGCGGCGTCGGGGTTGGTGTTGGCGTAGCTGTCATCGACGCTGCCGCACTGGGGGAGTGCGCTCCCGCCCCGTTGTGAGACTCCGTGGTGGGGGCCGCGCATCCCGACAGCGCCATTCCCGACAGGGCAATCACGGTGGCTGCCGCAACCCTCAGGGTGACGGCGCGTGCTCGGGCGACTCTGGTCATCGACATCCCTGTTGAAGTTGGTGCCCTAGTTGATGAGCGCGGAAACCGCGGAAGCGGCCTTTGTGGAAATGGCTCCCACGCCCGCCCCCGAGGACGCGACGTTGGTGTCGACCACGATCGTGAACAGGTTGTCGCCCTTGGTGGCGACAATCACGGACTTGTACATCTCATCGGGGGTCGGATCGCTGTAGCTGAAGGCCTGATCGCCGATGCCCGCGATCGACGCGTAGCCAGCGAGCGAGGACGCCTTGCTCTGAATGTCCGACCACGCCCACCCGCCCTGTGGCAGCACACCGATCGTGACGGTGTCATTTCCCGCGGCGCCGCCGAAGAACTGGAAGGCCACCGGATACTCGGCCTCAGACTCCGTGCCGATCGCGTCGATGTCGGGCGCGTAGACCTGGGTGCTGAACTTCGCGCCGATGGAGGTCGAAATCGCCTTGTCGAACGCGACCTGATCAGCAGGGATGTTGACGGCCGAGGCGTTCGGGTCCGCCCAGAGTGGTTCGGCGACGGTCGCACCCTGAACTGCCGAGACGGCCGACTGCAGCAGGGGCTTAAATCGTGCAAGCGCCTGGCCCAGTGTTAGCGAGGTCGGCACGGCGTCCGAGAAGTTCTGGATGCTGAGCCACGTGGTGCCGATCAGCATGTCGAGATTGCACTTCAGGTCTTTGGGACTCGACTCGCAGTTCAGGTAGGAGTTCGCGCCGAATGGGCTCGGCTGGCTCACGCCCTCCTGTAGGGCAGCTTTGTCGGCCGCCCACCGTGCCGGCGCGATGTCCGGCATGGCGAGAAGTTCGTATTCCGTCTCGCTGCCGGCCTTCGTTGCAACGAAATAGCAGTAGAGCGCGCCATCCTGTTGGAAGGCGTAAGGCTCGAGATCGGATGTCACGAACTCAGCTCCCGACTGCACGGGAGTTCCGAGCGCGGAGGTCAGCTGCGCCTGCGGTGCCACCTGGTCGCAGGTCAGCGGTAGTCGCACCGATGGGGGTGTGAGTGCGGCGGCAGAGGGCGTTGGCGTAACCGACGGCGCCGCAGCGGCGGTCGTTGGGGTGGTGGTCGGCGTCGGAGTGGCAGGTGCGCACGCGCTCAGGCCGAGGACTACGGCGGCGAGCAGCGCGACGGCGAAACCCTGGGACAGTCGGGACCTATTCCACATGGCTACACCGTAGTGGTTGGGTGGCCAAACAGTGAGGAACTTTTTGGTAACGGGCGCTAGCTGGATTTGCGCCGCAGCGTGATCGACCCGAGCACGACAAACGCAACGGCGAAGATGGCGACGATGCCAACCTCGCGGAGTACGTCCGCGGTCGCGTTCGCCTCGGTCGTGACATCCTGCAGCGCCTCGATCGAGTGGGACAGCGGCAGCCAGTTTGAGACGGTGTAGAGGAAGTCGGGCATTTGGTCGCGGGGAATGAAGATACCGCCGAGCAGGATCTGCGGGAACACGAGCGCCGGCATGAACTGGATGACCTGGAACTCGGTACGAGCAAACGCGCTCGAGAACAGGCCAAGGGTGGTGCCGAGGATCGCGTTGACCACGGCGACGAGGATGAGCAGCCACGGGCTGCCGCTCACGGTGAGGCCGCAGATCCACACCGCGTACCCGACGGCGATGAGCGACTGGATGATGGCGAGCGCACCGAATGCGAGCGTGTAACCGACGATGAAGTCGAATTTGCCGAGCGGCATGGTCATCAGTCGCTCCAGCGTTCCGGAGCGACGCTCGCGGAGGGTGGTGATGCTCGTGATGAGGAACATGATGATGAAGGGGAACAGTGCGAGCAACGACGGGGCGATGACCTGGAACTCGTTCGTGTTGACGAAAATCCAGGCCATCAGGCCGATGAGCAGGCTCGGCACCAACAGCAGCAAGCCGATCGTGCGCGGGTCGTGTCGAATCTGGGTGAGCACGCGACCAGTGGTGGCGAACGTCAGTCGCGGGTTCATGCCGCGTTCCCGTTCTCTCGTGAGCCGGGAGGCCGTGAGCGAGCGATCAGCGTCAGGAACGCGTCATCCGCATCCGTCGTGCCGGTCTGTTCTAGCAACTCGGCCGGTGTCACGTCTGCGAGCAGCGTGCCCTCGTGGAGCAGCAGTATGCGGTCGCATCGCCGTGCCTCATCCATGACGTGACTGCTCACCAGAAGGCTCACGCCGCCTTGGGCGAGTCGCGCGAAGAGCTCCCACAGGCTGTGCCGCAGCACCGGATCCAGACCGACGGTTGGTTCATCAAGCACGAGTAGCTCGGGCGCTCCGAGTAACGCGACTGCGAGGGAAACACGGCTGCGCTGGCCACCGCTGAGGTTGCCGACAAGCTGGGCTGCCTGGGGTACGAGGTCGACCTCGGTGATGACTCGATCGACGTCGCCGCGCGGCGCACCGATCACACTGGCGAAGTAGCGAACGTTCTGGGCGACGCTCAGGTCTTCGTAGACGCTCGGGGACTGTGTGACGTAGCCGACGCGCTTGCGCAGGGCGGGCGAACCCGCGGGGGTGCCGAGCACCGTGATAGTGCCGCCCGCGATGATTTGGGAGCCGACGATCGAGCGCATGAGCGTCGATTTGCCGCTGCCGCTCGGGCCGAGAAGTCCGACAACCTGACCCCGAGGTACGGCGATGGTGAGGTCGTGCAGAGCGTCTATCTTGCCGCGGTGTACCCGCAGGTTGTCGGTTACCACCGCTGGTTCCGCGGAATTCATCACGTGACGAATTATTGTGAGTTGACGACCGTGAGTCAAGCGCCCGGAGGCATCATCCGATCGCCGACCAGGTACCACTGAACGACAGGGCCGACGCGAGCGACAATCTCGTCATTGGGGGCGTCAGCGAGCGGCCCCAGACGGATGCCGTAGCGCGCCATGATGAGGCCAACCACCTGCGAGGCGGCGAAGCTAGCCCGCAGCTCTGCGTCATCCACGCGCAGCTCCGCCGCAATCTTGCCGAGCACCTCACGCACCAGAAACTGCCTTAGCATGCGGGCCGCGAATTCATGGCCAAGCGCCGTGCGGATCATGGCGATGATGGCGTCTCGAGCGATCGGTTGGTCGAGCTGGGAGAGGATCGTTCGCACGATGCTTGTGCCGACGGCGTCGCGCGGTCCGCGAAGGATTTCAGCCACGACACGATCTGGACGAATCGGCACGTCGATGGTGGCCGCGAAGAGGTCGGCTTTCTCGTCGAAATAGTGGTGCACCAGGGCAGCGTCGACGCCCGCCCGTCGCGCTACCGCACGGAAGGATGTCGCGTCGTACCCGTTCTGACTGAACTCGAGACGAGCCGCCTCAACGATGAGATCCCGTGCTCCCTCCCCCGTGGGAGAGGTGCGCCTGCGACCGCGGGGAACCGCAAGCGGCTCGGGCGCCTCCGAAATGTCCACGAGCCGAGCCTAAGCGTCTGCAGAGCACCCGCACCACGTTCGCTGTGAGGTTGCCACTTTGCCCATGGGGGGCACCATCGAGTCCCCTATAGTTCTTTCCATGACCCTCCTCATCGTCGGCATTGTCGTGCTGATCGTCGTCATCATCGGTATCTACCTGTGGGCGACGTACAACTCCCTCGTCACCCTCAACGTTCGAGTTGATGAGGCGTGGAGCGACATCACCGTTCAGCTCAAACGTCGAGCTGACCTGATTCCGAACCTCATCGAATCGGTGAAGGGTTATGCCGCTCACGAGCGCGGTGTCTTTGAGGCCGTCACGGCCGCGCGCGCCGCCACGATCAACGCAACGACTCCGGCCGCGGCTTCTGCGGCCGAAAACCAGATGCAGGGTGCGCTCAAGAGCATCTTCGCCGTGGCTGAGGCCTATCCGCAGCTGCAGGCGAGCCAGAACTTCCTCCAGCTGCAGGCCGAACTGGTCGACACCGAGGACAAGATTCAGGCTGCGCGTCGGTTCTACAACGGCGGGGTTCGCGACTTCAACACCAAGATCAAGGTGTTCCCGAACAACGCGTTCGCCAAGCGCCTCGGTTTCGCGGTGCGCGACTTCTTCGACGTGCCGGATGCTGCGGCGGTCGCAGAACCGCCGCGCGTGCAGTTTTGATTCTCAAAAGATCTGAAAGGACAGTGAAATCAAGGTTGAGTAGCGGGCTCCGTAGGAGTTCGCGTATCGAAACCCGAGGGAGCAGATGTATCGCGCCATAGCCGCCAATAAGCGGAACACAGTCTTCATCATCCTGCTGTTTCTGGTGATCCTCGCTGCGGTTGGCTACGCCGTCAACCTGATCTGGGGACAGCGGGGCAACTGGACGATCACGATCGCGGTGATCATCGGGGCAGCGCTCTACGCGCTCATCCAATACTTCGCAGCAAGCAGCCAGGCCCTCGCGATCACGGGTGCGCAGCAGATCCAGAAGGCGGATAACCCGCGGCTGTACAACATCGTCGAAAACCTGTCCATCACGACGGGTCTGCCGATGCCGAAGGTCTACATCATCAACGACCCGGCGCCGAACGCGTTCTCGACCGGGCGCGACCCGAAGCACGCATCGGTCGCGGCCACCACGGGCATCCTCGATCTGATGGATGACTCGGAGCTCGAGGGCGTCATGGCGCACGAGATGGGCCACGTGCAGAACTACGACATCCGGGTGTCCACCCTGGTATTCGGTTTGGTTGTCGCCATCGGAATCATCGCCGATATCGCTCTGCGATTGAGCTTCTTCGGCGGCAACAACCGCAACAACAACAACGGCGGCAACAACCCCATCGTCGTGATCATCGGTCTCGTTGCCCTCGTCATCTCGCCGCTCCTTGCCGCAGTCATCCAGGCGGCAATTTCTCGGCAGCGTGAGTATCTCGCCGATGCCTCGAGCGCGATGATCACGCGCAACCCCCCTGAGCTCGAGAGCGCGCTTGCCAAACTCGGGCAGTATGGTCGGCCGGTGGCTCGTCAAAATTCGAGCATGGCCCACATGTGGATCGCCGACCCGAACAAGCCCGGCTTCATCGCGAAGATCTTCGGCACGCACCCGCCGATTCCCGACCGCATCGCGCGACTCGAGAAGATCGGGTCGAGCTTCTAGCTATGCCGGGTGACGCCGAAGTGTGGGATGCTGCGGCAGCCCGCTTCGACGATGAGCCTGACCACGGCCTCGCCGACCCCGCCACGCGGAGCGCGTGGCGGGAGTGGCTCGGCAGCCAACTTCCCGGGCCGCCGGCTCGTATTCTCGACATCGGTTGCGGCACGGGCACACTCGCTGTTCTCCTGGGGCTAGACGGTTTCGAGGTCACCGGCGTCGATTTTTCCGAGCGGATGCTCGAACTCGCCCGTGCCAAGGCAACGTCTGCGGGTGTTGTCGTCGATTTCGTGCACGGTGACGCAAGCGCGCTCGATCCGAAGCTCACCGGATTTGATGCCATCGTCGTTCGGCATGTGCTGTGGGCGATGTCCGATCCGCGCGCGGCGTTGCACGACTGGGTGTCGAGGGTCCCCAGCGACGGAACCATCGTTCTCATTGAGGGACTCTGGCAAACCGGGGCAGGCCTCCCGGCGACGGAATGCCTGGGACTCGCCCGCGAAGTCTTGCCGGACGCGCGTCTGCTCCCGATGAACGACGCCGTCTTGTGGGGTGGCGAGATCGACGACGAGCGCTACACCGTCGTCGGCCATCGCCCCTGAGGGTCAGCAGCGAGCCCGGGCTGAGCCGAACCTAATCGCCGCGCAGGTTCTTTTCGACATCCTGCACGAGCGTGGCGAGCGCAGTATCGGTCTTGACCGACTCAGGAGGGAGGCCATCCAGATCATCCCCGGTCGAGAGGGAGATCTCGATCCAGTTGCCGCCGACGAGAAGGTCGG